>JAZNJF010000201.1:0-20958 GCA_045577885.1 Thermoguttaceae bacterium
GACATGGCTACGATCCGACTTCCCGTTGAAAACGCGCCGAAAACGGTTATAATTAAATTCGACCGGAAAAAACGTTCGACGGCGGCGGTTTCGCTCCGAACGTTTTTCGGTTTTTCGTCCCTTCCTTTCCTCGCGCTCGCCTATGAAGACGCCCTCCCGCGTTCGCAATCTCCCGACGCCCAGCGTTCAACGCCTCCCGGTCTACCTGCGTTTCTTGAAAGAAGCGCGGAACCGCGGCGACGACGTCGTTTCTTGCACTCGCATCGCCGAGGAATTCGGACAGCGCAGCGTTCAAGTCCGCAAAGACCTCGCGATCACCGGCGTTTCCGGCCGTCCCAAAGTCGGGTACCGCGTCGACGAACTGATCGAAGCGATCGAACGTTTTCTCGGTTGGGACGTCAAAACGACGGCGTTTTTAGTCGGCGTCGGGAACCTCGGGCGCGCCCTCCTGAATTACGAAGGTTTCGTCGAACACGGGCTCGACGTCGCCGCGGCGTTCGACGCGAATCCGGCGCTTTTCGGGCAAGAGATCAACGGACGCGTCGTTCGTCCGCTCGACCAAATCGCGTCGACGGCGGCCCAACTTCGCGCGGAAGGCCGAATCGTCGAAATGGGAATCGTTACCGTCCCCGCCCGCGCCGCGCAACCGGTCGCCGACAAACTCGTCGGAATCGGCGTTCGCGCCATTTGGAATTACGCGCCGGTTCGGCTCGATCTTCCGAGCGACGTCGTTTACGAAGAAGTCAAACTCTCCGCGAGTTTCGCCGTTTTAACGAATCGCCTGCGCCGCCGCGACGCGGTCGAATAATCCTTTTCTTTTCTCGTTTCCGCTTTAAAAATCGTTTTTTTTCGCGTCTTCGTTTTTTCGACGTTATTTCCGTCTTTTTCTCGACTTAAACGCCTTTTTTCTCGATTTCCCTCTTGTTTTTTTTTTCGCGCGACGCTAAAATAATCGACCGCCGCGAACGCCGACGCGCGGCGCCTTCCTTTCGTCGAACGTCGTCGTTATTTAGGAGCCGTTATGTCGTCGCCCCGTCGCCCTTTCCTTCCGCTCGCCGCGTTCGCGCTCGTCGGCGCCGCGGCCTTCTTCTATTCCCGTTGCCTCGCGCCGCCTCCTCCGCCGCCTCCCGTCGCCGCGACGCGCGCTTCGAACGCTTCCGCCGACGCCGCTTCCGTCGACGCGCTCGACCGCGTTTTCCCAGGTCTTTCGCAACTTTTTCCCGATCCGGACGATTGGCGCCGCCGCTCGCCGAACGTCGCCGTTCCGTCGGATCGTTCCGCCGTTTTCCTCTTCAAAAACGAACCGATCCTCTCGCAAGACCGCACTCAAGTCGCCCTTAACGCTTGCACGATCGTCTTCCTCGCGAACGGTCGCGACCTCGACGAAAAAGAACGCTGCCGTCAAGCGATCGTCTTCGAGTCGACCGACCGCGTCGTTCTCGAATTTACCAAACCGCTGCCGAACTTCGGCGCCATGAAGAATATTCGCTTCGACTTTTCCTCCTTCCTTTCCGGCGAAATGAAGGGCGAAGTCGTTTTACGCTCCAATATGAAATCGCCGACCGCCGAGGACGACCTTCGCTTCCAAACGCGCGACCTTGTCTTTACGGAAAAACAAATCCGCACCAATTTTGAATTTTCGTTTAAAATCGGGCGCAACAACGGTTCCGGTCGCGGCTTGACGATCGACCTCGACGTTCCGCTCAACTTCGCGACGACGCCGACCGCTCCGACCGCCGCCGCTCCCGCCCCCGTCGATCCCGACGAGGCGTTTCGCGCTCGTCTCGACGCGCTGCGCCAAGAAGGCAATCTCGGTTGCGGCTTCTCCATTAAGCAAATCGAGTTAACCGAACTCGACGGTTACGCGCGCTTTTACTTGGACAAAGCCGCCGCGCCGCAATCGCCCGACGCCGCGTCTTACCTCGACGTTCGCTGCAAAAAAGGCGTCTATTTCTCGTCGAATCCGGAAATGTTCGGCGGATGGTGCGTCCGTTTTAACGACTCGGTCGAAGTCGTCTCCTACCGCGACGGCGCGAAAGCGGAACAGCTCCTTTGCGGCTCCCTTTACCTTTACTTTCAAGACCCGGAATTGGAAAAATTAGCGGCGGAACGCGCCGATTACCGCCAATTTCTCGGTCGCAACGCTCCGACCGGCGTCCTCGCTCGACTCGTTCCGTCGGTAATTCGCGCGGAGCGCGCCCCGGACGCGCCGACGCTCGTTCGCGTCGACGACGGTCGCGCCGAAATTTCCGCCGACAAAATACAATACGACGTTCGGCGACGCGTCCTCAACCTCTTCTCCAACGAAGAAAATCGCGAATCGGCCCGCCTCCGCGCGCAAACCGACGCCCGCGTCGACTTCTCCGCGAACGCCCTCCAAATCCAGCTCGACGAAAACAACAAACCGCAAACGATCCTCGCGAGCGGAACCGGCAAGCTCGACGCTTATCCGCGCGACGCCTCCGGCGCCGAACGCCGGATTCAAGTCAATTGGGAAAACGGGTTGCGCGTCGCGCCGGAACCGGGCCAACAGGACCGATACAAACTGTCGACCCAAGGCGCCGTCGCTTTTTACTTCGACGGAATCGGTTCCTTCTCCGCCCGCGAAGCCGACTTTTGGGCGCAAGCCGTCGCGCCGCCCGCCGACGCCGACGCGAACGTCGACGCGAAAACCGCTCCGACGAGCGTCAGTTTCTTGACGAACGTCGTTCCGATCGCCGCGTCGTTCCGCGACGACGTCGTTTTTCAAACGCCGCGCGGCGACGCGAAAATCTCCGACGCCGTCGTCGTTCGCTTTACGACCGCGACCGCGTCCAACGACGAAAACGCCGCGTCGATCGCCCCCGACGCCGCGACGTCGAACCGCTCGAACGCCGACTCTTTCCTCGCCGGAAAGTCGACGCTCGGCGACGCCGACGGTTCGACCTTCCAAATGCGGGCGCGCAATCTCGACCTTTGGTGCGTTCTCGTCGACGATCCCGAAAAAAAACGCGTCGCCTCCGTCGAAATCGACCGCGCGACCCTGCGCGGCGGCGTTACGCTCTCCGAAAACGCCTTCGACGGGTCGCCGCAAATGCGCGTCGTCGCGAAAGAAGCGGAACTCGTCGCTCCCGGAACCGACGAAGCGCGTCTTTTCCTCGTCGGCGACGCGTCGACCGTCGCGTCGTTCCAAATGCGCGAACTCGCGCTCAGCGGTTATCACGTCGTCGTCGACCGCGCCGCCAACGCTTTCCAGGTCCTCGGGCCCGGTCGCTTAACCGTTCGTCCTCCCGCCGAAACCGCCGCTCAAGCGAAGCGCTCCCCCCAACTCGCTCGACTTTTCACCGCCGAACCGGTCGAAATCGCTTGGTCCGAAGCGATGACGTTCGACGGAAGCGCGCTCGTCTTTCGCGGTTCCGAAAAGCACGACGTTCTTATCTCGCAACGCGCGCAGACGCTAAGTTGTCGCGAAGCGCGCTTTACGACGACGCGACCGATTTCGATTTTCGAACTCGACGCGAAAACGGCCGAAAATCTCGACGTCGCGACGATCGAATTTCTCGGCGATTTCGACCGTCCGGTTAAAATTGAAGCGACGTCGTTCGGCTCCGACGCGTCCGACGCCGAAGAGGACGCCGCGTTTTATCAAGCGTTTCTCCAAAACTTGCGGTACGACCGCGCGACCGAGCGCTTCGTCGCGACCGGCGGCGGAACCCTCCGCGCTCATTTTCGCGCTCGAGACGGCGCTCGTCTCAACCTGCCCGGCGTCGTTTCCCCTTTCGGCGAAAACTCCGACGTTTCCTCCGACGGGACGCCCGACGCTTCCGCCGCCGCGCCGCCGGAAACTTGGAGATCCGTTTGCCTTAAATTCCAAAACGAACTCTCCGGCGACGTCGCGCGTCGAGAAATCGTCGCGCTCGGCGACGTCCGCGCCGTCGCTTGCCAAGCTTCGCGTCCGGTCTTCGACCTCGACGTCGACGTTCCGACGACGCAACCGAACGACGCGGTTCGAATCGCCGGCGCCGAAGCGCGCGCCGTCGTCGCCGCCGCCGCGGAACCGACGCCGTCCGGCGCCGGTTCGTCGAACGGTTCCGCGTCCGCCTCGAACGATTCGTTTGAAATCGACTTGCGCCGCAACGTCGTTTTCCGACGCGGCGAAGTTTTCGGGCGTTGCGACAGTTTGAAGTACGTCGCCGCGAAAAATCTCGCGATTCTCTCCGGCGACGGTTCGAGCAAAGCCGCGCTTTACAAACAGGCGTACTCCGGCGCGCCGCGCGAAACGCTCGGCGAATTCGCTCGCGCGCTCTTCCACCTCGACGGAAACCGGCTCGAAGTCGAGTCGATTTCCGCGACCGGCGTCGCCGATTGACAAAACCGCCGGCTCCGACAAGCGTTAACCCGAACGACGACAACGTTAAAGCCCAAATGAGTATTACGCAAACTTTTTACGACGCCTTGGCGCCTCGATACGACAAACTCTTTCTCGATTGGCAAGCGACGACGCGAGAGCAAGCGGCGCTTCTCGACCGTCTTTTTTCGGACGCCGGATTCGACCGCCGAGCGCGGGTTCTCGACTGCGCTTGCGGAATCGGAACGCAGACGCTCGGGCTCGCCGCGCTCGGTTACGCCGTCGCGGGTTCCGACGTCAGCCCCGGCGCGCTCGCGGAAGCCGAGAAACGAGCCGTTCAAAACCGCGTCGACGTTCGCTTCAAACGCGCCGACTTTCGCGCTTTGTCGGACGTTTTCGCCGAACGGTTCGATATTGTCGTCGCGCTGGACAACGCGTTGCCGCATATGCTTTCGGAAAGCGATTTAAGCGCCGCCGTCGCAAGTATCGTCGACCGAATCGCGCCCGGCGGTCTCTTTGTCGCAAGTATTCGCGATTACGACGCGCTCCTCGCGACCAAACCGTCGTATTCGCCGCCCTATATTTACCAAACCGCCAAGGGACGTCGAACGGCGTTCCAAATTTGGACTTGGAACGGCGACCGCTACCGCCTCGTTCAATATATTATCGAAGACGAAGACGCGTTGCAAATAAACAAGTTCGAGTGCGAATATCGAGCGTTGCGCCGCGCGGAACTTTCCAACTTGCTTGCGCTCAACGGTTGCGCCGAGCCGCGTTGGCTCTTTCCGGAGGAAACCGGGTTTTACCAACCGATCGTCGTCGCGAAAAAGCCTTAACATTGCGCCTCGCTTTTCTCGTCGGAAAGCGACCGTCGCTCGTTTTCTCGTCTTTCCTCTCCCCCCGTTTTTAAGGCGCGGCCCTTGCGGCGAACGCGAAAACGCCGAAATTTTCGCGTCGACGCCGTTTTTTGGTTGCGTCGGCGCGCGCTTTGCGTTACAATCGACGTTAGAAACGAACGCAAAAAAAGCCGCGCAATCGTTTTGCGACCGCGTTCATTTCCCTTCTTGCCTCGTTTCCCTATTTTAACGCAGGAGACCGCGCCGATGCTCGACCGCCGCCAATTCGTCAAAACTTCGCTCGCCGCTTCGCTTTTGCCCGCCGCGTTCGGTTCGCTCGAAACCGCGACGCCGTCGCGACTTTTCGCCTCCGCCGACGCCGAAACGCCCCGCGCCGAGCGCCGCCGTCCGCTCGTTCTGCACCAAGCCGACCTCTTTCACGAACACGGCGACCCAGACGACCACTTCGACTTGGCGACGATTTACTCCCTCGCGCTCCAAAATCTCGTCGACTTGCGCGGCCTTATCCTCGACTACCCGCCGAGCCGACGCAAAGGCGACCCCGCCGTCGCCGCCGTCGCGCAGATGAACCGTATGTCGCGTCAAGTCGTCCCTTACGCCGTCGGGTCGAAAGCGCAAATCGAACGTCGCGGCGACAAAGCGCCGAATCTTTCGCCGGACGATTCGGTCGCGGTCGACTTCATTATTTCGACGCTCGAACGCGCCGAGGCGCCGGTTCGCGTTTCGATCGTCGGCTCCGCGACCGATGTCGCGATCGCGTCGTCGCGCCGCCCCGAACTCTTCCGCGACAAGTGCGCCGGGGTCTACCTGAACGCGGGCGCCGCTCGCGAAAACCCCGACATGCCCGGCAAACTCGAATTTAACGTCGAGCTGAATCCGCGCGCTTACGCGACGATGTTCGACCTGACCTGCCCGCTCTACTGGTATCCTTGCTGGACGGTCGTCGAGACGCGCCAAACCGGCGAAAACGGAACGTTTTACTGGCTCCCGCACGACAAGGCGTTCGACGGAATCTCGGACGCGCTCGCCGGCTTTTTCGCGTATATGTTCGAGAAAACGCAGAGTTCGCTTTGGCTCAAAGCGATCGAAAAGCGCCCGTCCGACGAGGTTTGGACGAAAATTTTGAGTTCGCGCCGCGGGATGTGGTCGACCGCCAGCCTCCTCGCGCTCGCCGATAAAACGATTCTCCGCGACGGTTCCGTCGTCGACCGAACGCCGGAAGTCGACGCAAGTCCCGAAGCGCTTTACCGAATGGAAAATATTCGCGTCTCCTGCGCCGACGACGGTCGAACGACTTGGGCATTTTGCGACGAACCGACCGGACGGCAAATGTTCCGCGTCCTCGACGTTCCGGCGTACCCGGGCGCGCTCGCCAAGGCGGTCAACTCGCTCTTCCGCGCTTTTAAGTAACCGCCGTTAAACCGGCGAACGTCGCGTCCGTCTCCGCTAAACGGTTTCATTAAACGTCTTAACGTCGCCGACCAAAAAAACGCCGAGCGGTTCGAATCGCTCGGCGTTTTCTCGGTTTAAACTCGCGAAGAACGGCGCGCCTCCCGTCGGAAACGCCGCCGCTCGCGCCGGTCAGTTCGGCGTGTCGAGGTAAGGGTCTTGCCCCATTCCGCGCTGCATCTTTTTGCGCTCTTTCTCGTAATAGAGCATCGTTTTGCGCCCGCGGTAGCTCTTTTTCTCGACCTTTTTCTGCGCTCGGTAAAAGCGTTTGCGGTCTTCCGGGAACTCGGCGTCCGGCGCTTTTTCCCCTTTTTCTTTCAGTTTGCGCGCTTTTTTCGGACCGCGCGCCTTCTCCAAAATTTCGTCTTCGAGCGACAAATACTGCCGATACGAGCCGGGGTCGCCCTGCCGTCCGCAACGCCCGATCAACTGCCGGTCGATGCGCGCCGACTCGTGCAGCTCGGTGCAAACGACGTGCAACCCGCCGATTTCCAAGATTTCCGGCGGAAGTTTAATGTCCGTCCCGCGCCCGGCCATATTCGTCGAGACGGTGATTTTCCCCCAATGTCCGGCGCCGGCGACGATCTCCGCCTCCTCCGCGACGCGGTTCGCGTTCAGGACGCAGTGTTCCATCTTCCGTTCGTTCAAGAGGTTCGACAAAATTTCCGACTTGTCGATGGTGCGCGTCCCAATGAGAACCGGGCGCCCCTGCGCGTGCATTTCGGCGATTTCCTCGACGACGGCCTCCCACTTCGCCCGTTCGGTCGCGAAGACGCGGGTCGGAAGTTGCACGCGGCGCGGCGGGCGGTTCGTCGGCACCGGAACGACGCGGCACTTGTAAATTCGCGCCAACTCGGCGCTCGACGCGGCGGCGGTCCCGGTCATTCCGGCCAAATGTTCGAAACGGAGGAAAAAGTCCTGCACCGTAACGCGCGCCGCTTGGCCGGTCGCGACGGTAATTTCGACGCCCTCTTTCGCCTCGACCGCTTGGTGAACGCCTTCGCGCCACTTGCGCCCTTCGCCGAGTCGCCCGGTGAACTCGTCGACGATGACGATTTCGCCGTCGCGGACGACGTACTGTTGGTCGCGGTGGAACTCGCGGTCGACCTTAATCGCCTGCTTGACGTATTCGTACACGTGGTAAAGGCCGGTCGTCGCCATCGCGTCCGGTTTCGGGAGGTTGCGCGCTTTGCGTCGGCCTTCGCGGGTCAGCTCGACCTGTTTTTTGTCGTGGTCGTACTCGTAATCTTCGTCTTCGACGAAATCGTAAATGCGGTCGGCGGCCCACTTATACGCTTCGACTTCCTGTTTTTGCTCTTCGGTCGGGAGCGCGCTGATGATGAGCGGCGTGCTGGCTTCGTCGATGAGGATCGAGTCGGCTTCGTCGACGAGGCAAAAATACGGCTCCGGACGCTGGGTCGGGCTTTCGTTTTTTTCGCCCTGTTCGCCGAGCATCGCGCCGAGGAGGTCGGTTTGCCCTTCGCGAATTCGGCGCAAGAGGAGCCGGTCGCGGAGGAAGTCGAAGCCGAACTCCTTCGCGGTGCCGTAGGTAACGTCGCACTGGTAGGCTTTGCGGCGTTGGTCGGTTTGCTGTTGCGTTTGGATGACGCCGACGTTCATCCCGAGCGCGCGGTAAATCGGCGTCATCAGCTCGGCGTCGCGGGCGGCGAGGTAGTCGTTGACGGTCGCGAGGAGGGCGCCCTTGCCGGCCAACGCTCGCAAGTAAAGCGGCGCGGTCGCGGTGAGCGTTTTTCCTTCGCCGGTTTGCATTTCGACGATGGAGCGGTTGAAGATCGCGATTCCGCCGAGAATTTGCACGTCGAAGTGGCGCATTCCGAGCGTTCGATTCCCGGCTTCGCGCACCAAGGCGAACGCCTCCGGCAAGATTTTCGCCAACGGTTCGCCGCTCCGAGCGCGGTACCGCAGCGCGAGGCTCCGTTTGCGCAACTCGTTATCGTTCAGTTTTTGCATCTCCGGCTCGAGCGCGTTGACCCGATCGAGTTCGTAAGACCAACGCGCAAGGTCGCCCTTGGTCGACTTGGGAATCCAACGCTGACAAGCCCGTTTCGCTCCGGACGGTATCGCGCCCATTTCGTTTCCTCCTTAAACCGAATAACGACGCGGCGTTCCGAACGTTCCCTCTTCGTTCCTTCCGTTCGAATCGCCGACGCGAGCCGCCGTTCGCCAACCGACGCGGCCCGCTCTTCGTTATTATATCGTCAAACGCGCTTTTCGTCAATCGCGCTTTCGCGCGAACGGTTCCGCAAATCAAGAAACAACGACGCGGCGCCGACCTATCCCTTGCGTTCCGTCGATTCCGGCGCGACGCGGTTGATTCCGTTCTTCGCCGCGTACTCGGCGACCGGCGACCCGTCCGGCGCAACGAACGTCAAGTCGTCGTCCGGGCCGTACGGCTCGTCGTAATGATCCGCCCAATCGGCGTTCGAATCGCCGATACAGTCAAATAACTCAACCCTTTTATAAAATACCTTATCGACAACGGCATACGTTCTTTCGTCGTCCGCAAAACGCGCTTGACCGGTCGGGAAAACGACCTTTTTTAACGCGCCCCGTCCGGCGCCAAACGCGCCGGATTCGAGCTTTATCGAACGCGGCGGAAAGACGACCGTCTCCAACGCGTCGCACCCCCAAAACGCGTTCTTGCCGATTCGGCGCAACGACGCAGGAAACGTCAACGATTTCAACGCGTCGCACCCCCAAAACGCGTCTTCGCTAATTTCCGTCAGTCCCTCCGGAAATTCGACCGTCCGCGCCCCGCAAAATTGAAACGCTCTCTTGCCGATTTTCCGCAACGACGCCGGAAGCGCCAACGTTTTCAACGAATAACAGGAACAGAACGCTTCTTCGCCGATTTCCGTCAATCCCTCCGGAAATTCGACCGACTTCAACCGAAACCGACAATCGGCGAACGCGCGGGGAGCGATTCGTTTCGTTCCGGGCGGAATTTCGCACCGCGTCGCGTCTTTCGCTAAAAATTTCGTCAACGTCTTTCCGTCCGCCGAAAAGAGACAATCGCCGATTCTCCGAACGTCCTTTCCCGTCGCAATCTTGCGCAATCTTTTAAACTCCTTGCTCTTCGACAAGTTGGCGTCGACTCGCTCCGGCGTCGCGACCGTCCAAAGGGACGGGCATTTCTCGAACGCGTTCTCCCCCAAATTCCGCAACGTCGTCGGCAAAACCACCGATTCCAACGAGTCGCAAGACCAAAACGCGTGCGTTCCGACCGATTCGAGCCCCTCCGGCAAAACGACCGATTCCAACGAGGCGCAACTGGAAAACGCGCCCCATTCAATCGTTCGCAACGACGGCGGCAAAACGATTCGCGCCAACGCTCGGCAAAAATCAAACGCGTGTTCTCCGATTTCCTTCGTTTTCGCCGGAAACTCGAACGCTCGCAATTCCTTGCAACTATCGAACGCCCTTCTTCCAATCGTCGTTAGCTCGGAATTCGCCGGAAATTTAACCGCCCGAAGACGGTCGCAATCGTAAAACGCGCTCTCGCCGATTTTTCGCAACGACGCCGGAAAAGCGAGCCGCAGCAACGTTCGGCAATACAAAAACGCTTTTTCGCCGATTTCCTCGAGTCCCGGCGGAAACGCGAACGTTCCCAACCAACCGCAACTTCCAAACGTTCCCTTTTCAATCGCCGTCAACTCGGAATCGGGCGGAAATTTGACCGACGTAAGATTTATACAATCGTAAAACGCGCTTTCGCCGATTTTTCGCAACGACGCCGGAAAAACGAGCCGTTTCAAACTCCAACAATCTTTAAACGCGCAAGCGCCGATTTCCTTGAGTCCCGAAGGAAACTCGAACGCTCGCAATTCCTTGCAATTCTCGAACGCGCTTTAGCCGATCGTCGTCAATTGCGTGTTTTCCGGGAAAACGACCGTCGTCAGCTCGGAATTGCAAGAAAACGCCCGAACCCAAAACGCTCGAACGCCAATCGCGACGACCGGGCGCCCGTCGACCTTTGCCGGGATTCGCGCCTCCCGAAAGTCGCGAACGGCGACGCCGGTTAACGTCGCGCCGCGTTTGTCGAACGTCCATTCGAAATCGTCGACCGCCTCCGCGACCTCTTTGCGCGGCTTTTTTATGAACTCGTCGTTAAAAACAACCGTCATTTCGCGCCTCGTTCTTTCCTTTTTTCGTTTCGCTCGACCTTTTCGCTCCCGACGCCGCCTCGCCGTTCGGTTTCCCGCTCCGCGGCGCCGACGTCGATTATAGTTCGACGCGAAACGCTCGTCAAGCAAAGGTAGGACGCCGGACGTCCAACCCGCGCGTTTTTTTTCCGCGTCGCCCCGCCAAAACAAGAAAAAAAACGACGCGCCGAGTCGCCCCGACGCGCCGTCGTTTCGTTCGTTAAGCGCTTGCGCCGTTTCGTTTGGGCGCGAACGCCCCAAACGCTCAGTCTTCCAGAACGATTTCCAAGTTCTTGCTTCCGCCTTTCGGAATCTCGACGATCAACGGCGAATTAAGCGGGTCGAGGTATTTTTCCGGCAAAAAGTTCTCGGTAACCGCCGCGTCCTTGTCCCAATCCGGTTCCGGGCCGTCTTCCGCCATCGCTTCTTCCAAGGTGCGCCCGTCGACCGTTTGAACCTGCTTCTTCACGACCGTTCGATATTGGCCCGGGAACGCGCCGTCGCCGGGTCGATCCGTCGTCAGCTCGAACTTGCCGTCTTGGTCGGTGAGCCCGACCGCGACCGCGTTCGGCGTATCGTCGACCGGACGCATTTCGATCGTCGCGCCGTCGACCGGAGCGCCGTTGTAAAGCAAAACGCCCGAAACCTTGACAAGCCCGGAACGCGAGCCCGAGTTCCCGCCGCCGCAACCGACGCAAACCGTCAGCGCCGCGCACGTCAACAGCGCCGCGACGCAAAAACCGAATCTTTTCATCTCTTCCCCTAACGCTCTAAATTTCAGCGATTAACAACAATTTCAACCGAAAAAACAAAACGCGCCGTCGACGGCGAAGCGTTTGCAACTTTCGAAACGTTCGCGCCGTCGGCGGCGAAGCGACCGAAACCGCCCCAACCGCCGACGAAGCCGCGTTCGCCGACGCGAAAATTACATATTGACGTTCGTTTCGCCGCCGTTGATCGTGCCGAGCGCGCCCCAAACGCCGTACGGGCTCTTCCCGCCGACCGGTCGCAGATTCGTCTTGCCCGCCGGGTTCAACGACGCCGGAATCGACAGGTCGCCGCAGTCGATCGTTTCGCTAACGAAACGGACGGAACCGTCGGCCATCACCGCGTTGACGCCGCCGCTGTGGTTGCTCGACGCCGACGTAACGAGCGAGTCGGTCCAGGAAACGCCGCACGACGGGCCGTTCGGCGGCATAATCGTATGGAAACGGGTGAAGTTCGGGTAATACATCCCGTAAAGCGAACCGGAACCGGCTTTCGTCGTCGCGCTGGAAATGTATTGACCGCCGTTGCCGACGAGCGTCATACACGCCGCTTTCGGGTTGCTCCCCCACATATCGGCGACCGCCCAACCGTTTTTGATTCGCGGTTCCGGGTCCTCCGTGTAACGACCGCGCGGGCTCGAGCAACGTTCCGAAACGAAAATCGTGTTGCTCGTGCCGTCGGTAACGGCGGCGAGAGGCGGGCAGGAGCCGACGCCGGTCGAACGCCCGGGCCAGTTCTTCATCGTGAACGCGCTGCGCGAGCTGTGCGGGCAGTTCGCGTTCGTCGAGCGGCAGTCGTTGTGCCAACCGCGACCGTTGATCGCGTCCCCTTCGCAGAAGCGGTAACTCGTCGTCGTGTAAGGTTTCGCGTAACCGGATTCGGTGAAGCCGTTCGCGCCGTCGCCGTCCGACGGGCAGACGAGCGCGCCCAAAAGACCGAGAAACCCTTCGTGGTTGTCGAACGGTTCCGCGTTCCAGTTCGACGCGACGATCGCTTGGTAACGCGATTGTTGTTCGTAAAACGGAAGGAGCGCGACAAACGGCGTGTAGTCGTAGCAGTCCCAACCGCCCATCCCGAAACCGGGCAGTTTGTTGTTCGTGTCGTGATAATTTTGAATCGCGAGCCCGAGCTGTTTCAAGTTGTTCGTGCATTGCATCCGACGCGCGGCCTCGCGAGCCGCTTGCACCGCCGGGAGAAGGAGCCCGATCAAAATCCCGATAATCGCGATGACGACCAACAATTCAACCAGCGTAAAACCGGCTTTTTTGGCGTTAACACACATAAAAACCTCCCGACGCGACGCGGGCGGCGCTTGCGAACGCTCGACGTTAACCGTCGACGGCGCTTCGACTTGCTCCGCGTCGATTGCGCAAAAAAGAATAAGTAAGGCTAAGGGGCAAAAGTTGCAAAAATAAAAACGTTAAAATATATCGCCCAACGTCAAAACGTCGTTCGACGCGGCGCGCTCTCGGCTTTCTTTCCGAGAAAAACGTCGCTTTAAGAGGGAAAAATTTCAAAAATCGGCGCCAAGGCGAAAAATTAAACTCGTCTAACCGCTCCGATTCCCAAATTTAACGTTAGTTTACCGAACGCGGCGTCGAAAGTCAACGAAAAAATAAAAATTTAAAGAAAAAAAGAAAAAAAAAGTTCCCGGAGACAATTTTCGGCAAAAATCGCCCCGTCGGGCGACTCCGCGTCAACAACGCCGAATCGCCCGAAAAAATGTTCCGCAACCTCTTTTACTTCTTCGGAGCGGCGTCGCGCATTCGGTTTTTCTCCGCAAACTTCGCCGCGAACGAACCGTCCGGCGCGACCAACCGCAAGTTATGCGAACAATCGTAAAACGCGGTTTCGTCGAACGACGTCAAGCTCGCCGGAAGCTCGACCGTCTTCAACGAGTCGCAAGCCCCGAACGAGCGGTAAACGAGCTTCGTCAAACCGTCGGCGAACGCGACGCGCTCCAACGAAATACAACCTTCGAACGCGGAGGCGCCGACCGCCGTCGGGCCCGCTTCAAATTCGAGCGTTTCCAGCATATCGCAACCGGCGAACGCCTCGGCGCCGACCGTCGCGCCCCCCGCCGGAAAAACGAGCGACCGCAACATTCCGCAACCGGCGAACGCCCTTCGGTCGAACGTCGTCGGGCCCGACGGCAAGTCGAGCGTTTTCATCCAACGGCAACCTTCGAACGCGGAGACGCCGATCGTCGTTCCGCGCGCCTCCGACGAAAAAGCGACCGATTCCAACGCGGAACAAAGAGCGAACGCTCCTTCGTCGACCGTTTTCAACGACGACGGCAAGCCGAGCGTTTTCAACGTTTTACAACTCGCGAACGCTCTTTCGGCGATCGTTTCCGTCCCGTTCGGAACGCGGTATTCGCTCCCTTCGCGCCCCGACGGATACGCGACGAGCGTCTTTCCGTCCGCGTTAAACAGGACGCCGTCGACCGCGCGAAACGCCGTCGAACCGGAAGCGACCGAAAACGATTTCAGCGATTCGCAACCGGAAAACGCGCCGACGCCGACCGTCGCCGTCGACGCCGAAAGCGCGACCGTCTCCAACGCGACGCAACCGGAAAACGCGTTCGCGTCGATCGCCGCTAAACTCGGCGGCAAGTCGAGCGTTTTCAGCGTTTTGCATCCAAGAAACGCTTTACCGGCGATTCTTTGCGTCCCAGGCGGAACGCGATATTCGGCGGCGTCGCGCCCCGGCGGATACAAGACGAGCGTCTTTCCGTCCGCGCTAAAGAGAACGCCGTCGACCGCGCGAAACGTCGTCGAACCGGCGGCGACCGAAAACGATTTCAGCGATTCGCAGTTCGCAAACGCGTATTCGTCGAGCGTCGCCAACGACGCCGGAAACTCGACCGTTTTCAACGCTTTGCAACTGGAAAACGCGCACCGTTTTATCGTCGTCAACCCCTCGGGCAACTCGACCGCTTCCAACGAGTCGCAACACCAAAACGCGTGTTCGTCGAGCGTCGTCAACGACGCCGGCAATTCGACGCTTTTCAACGCGCGCCCCCAAGAGAACGCGCTATGTCCGATCGTCGTCAAACCGTCCGGAAGCGCGACCGTCTCCAACGCGCAATCCTCAAACGCCCAGGCGCCCATTCGCGTTAACGCCGAGTTTTTCGGAAACTCGACCGTTTTCAACGCTTTGCAATGCCCGAACGCGCCGTCGCCGAGCGTTTCCAACGACGCCGGAAAAGCGACCGATTTCAACGCGAAACAACGGTCGAACGCGTCGTTTTCAATCGTCGTCAATCCCTCCGGAAACTCGACCGATTCCAGCGCGTAACAATTTCGAAACGCCTTTCCCCCGACGGCGACGACCGGTTTGCCGTCGACCTGCGCCCGGATTTGCGCCGACGTTATCTTTTTGTCCTTAACGCCGACGAGCGTCGCGCCGGTTGCGTCGAATTTCCAGTCGAACGCGTCGACCTGCGCCGACGCGCTCGCCGTCGAGAAAACGAACGCCGCGAACGTCCCGAGCGCCGCCGACCAAAACGCGTTCCGTCGTTTCTTCGTTTGCCGTTTCATCGTTCTTTTCTCCTTTTATTTTTCGCTCGCGCCCCCGACGGCGCGCCGCTCGTCGCCGTCGGTTGCGACGCGTTTCCTTTTATTTCTCCGGAGCGGCGCGTCGGAACCCGTTTCTTTCCGCGTATTTCGCCGCGAAGGAACCGTCCGGCGCGACGATCTTGAGGTCGTATTGTCCGCCGCCTTCGTCCAAATTCTCGAACGTCGCGCTCCCGATCTCCGCCAAACTCGCCGGAAGCGCGACGATTCCCAACGAATTGCAATTCCCGAACGCGCGGTAATGGAGCTTCGTCAACCCGTCGGCGAACTCGACGCGTTGCAGCGCCGCGCAGCCTTCGAACGCGGAGACGCCGACCGTCGTCGGGCCCGCTTCAAACGCAAGTTTTTTCAGCGCTTTGCAATAACCGAACGCGTCGCGCTCGATCGTCGCGCCCCCCGCCGGAAACGCGACCGATTTTAACGCGCCGCATCGGTAAAACGCCTTCTCGCCGATCGTCGTCTTCCCCGGCGGAAAAACGACCGTTTCCAACGCCGGACGCCCGGCGAACGCTTGGTCGGCGATTCTTTCCGTCCCGGACGGAACGCGGTATTCGGCGTCGTCGCGCCCCGGCGGATACAAGACGAGCGTCTTTCCGTCGGCCGAAAACAGAACGCCGTCGACCGCGCGAAACGCCGTCGAACCGGCGGCGACCGAAAACGATTTCAGCGATTCGCAGTTCGAAAACGCGTATTCGTCGAGCGTTTGCAAACTCGCCGGGAACTCGACCGTTTTCAACGCTTTGCAAGCGGAAAACGCTCCCTCGCCGATCGTCGTCAACCCCTCGGGCAACTCGACCGCTTCCAACGAGTCGCACCACCAAAACGCGTCCTCGTCGAGCGTCGTCAGCGACGCCGGCAATTCGACGCTTTTCAACGCTTGACAAAAAGCGAACGCGTCGTTTCCAATCGCGACGACCGGCTTTCCGGCGTATGTCGCCGGAATTTGCGCCGACGTTATCTTTTTGTCCTTAACGCTAATAAGCGTCGCGCCGTTTTTTTCGACTTTCCAGTTGAACGCGCCGGTTTGCGCCGACGCGCTCGCCGTCGAGAAAGCGAACGCCGCGAACGTTCCGAGCGCCGCCGCCCAAAACGCGTTCCGTCGTTTCTTCGTTTGCCGTTTCATCGTCTTTTCTCCTTATTTTTCAACGTTTCCAACGCCTTCGTCGGTCGCTCCGCGCCCTCTTTTATTTCTCCGGCGCGACGCGTTTCATTCGGTTTTCCTCCGCGTATTTCGCCGCGAACGAACCGTCCGGCGCGATCAGCCGCAAGTCGCGCTTCGGATTGGGATCGACGTCAAAATCAATCTCAAACGCCTCGCCGCCGATGTTCGTCAAACTCGCCGGAAGTTCGACCCTTTCCAACGCCAAGCAGTTGTAAAACGCTTGAGCGCCGAGCGTTTCCAAGCCCTCCGAAAACGCGATCCGTTCCAAGCCGCACCAAGAAAACGCGCCGACGCCGACCGTCCGCAAACTCGCCGGAAACTCGACCCGTTTCAACCCGCTCTCGCCGAACGCGTCCGCGCCGATCGCCGTCAGCCCCGTCGGAAACTCGACCGATTTCAAGCGCCTAGTTTGGTAAAACGCGCGGTCGCCGATTCTTTCCGTCCCGGGCGGAACGCGGTATTCGCCGCTCTCGCGCCCCGGCGGATACGCGACGAGCGTTTTCCCGTCCGCGCTGAAAAGGACGCCGTCGACCGCGCGAAACGCCGTCGAATCGGGAACGGTCGAAAACTCGCGCAACGCCTCGCAACGATAAAACGTCTTGTCGCCAAGAGCCGTCGCGCTTTTCGGCCAAACAACGCGTTTTAACGACGCGCACCCCCAAAACGCGCGGTCGCCGAGCGCCGTCAAACCTTCCGGAAGCGCGACCGTTTCCAACGCGTCGCACCCCCAAAACGCGCGGTCGCCGAGCGTCGTCAAACCGTCCGGAAGCGCGACTGTTTTCAACGCGTCGCAATTTTGGAACGCCGCCTCGCCGATCTCCGTCAAACCGTTCGGAAGCGCGACCGTTTTTAACGCGTCGCAACCGCCAAACGCCCCCTCGCCGAGCGTCGTCAAACCGTTCGGAAGCGCGACCGTCTCCAACGCGTCGCAATTTTGGAACGCCGCCTCGCCGATCTCCGTCAAACCGTTCGGAAGCGCGACCGTTTTCAACGCGTCGCAACCGCCAAACGCCCGCTCGCCGATCTCCGTCAAACCGTTCGGAAACTCGACCGTTTTCAACGCGTCGCAACCGCCAAACGCCCAATCGCCAATCTTTTCCGTCCCGTCGGGAACGCGGTACGATTCGGCGTCGCGAAAACGGGGATACCGAACGAGCGTTTTGCCGTCCGCGCTAAAAAGAACGCCGTCGACCGCCCGAAACGTCGTCGAACCGGGAGCGACCGAAAACGTCTCCGCGCGAAGGCCGCCCGCGTTTTCCACCGTCGTCAAAGTCGCCGGGATTTCCAACGTCGAAAACGCGCAACCGCCGAACGCCCGCTCGCCAAGCGTCGTTAAATTCGCCGGAAGCGCGACCGTTTTCAACGCGACGCAAGCGGAAAACGCCTCCTCGCCGAGCGTCGTCAAACCGTCCGGAAGCGCGACCGTCTCCAACGAGCGGCAAGAGTCAAACGCCCAGGGCCCGATTCGCGTTAGCGCCGAGTTTTTCGGGAACTCGACCGTTTTCAACGCTTTGCAAAGCTCGAACGCGCATCCGCCGATCGTTTCCAACGACGCCGGAAACTCGACCGATTTCAACGCGAAACAACGGTTGAACGCGCTGTTTCCGATCGTCGTCAAGCCCTCCGGAAACGCGACCGTCTCCAACGCGCGGCAATCTTGAAACGCTAAGTTTCCGATCGCGACGACCGGCTTTCCGGCGTATGTCGCCGGGATTTGCGCCGACGTTATCTTTTTATCCTTAACGCTAACGAGCGTCGCGCCGGTTTCGTCGACTTTCCAAACGAAACCGTCGACTTGCGCCGACGCGCTCGCCGTCGCGAAAGCAAACGCCGCGAACGTTCCGAGCGCCGCCCAAAACGCGTTTCGTCGTCTTTTCGTTTGCCGTTTCATCGTTCTTTTCTCCTTATTTTTCAACGTTTCGACGCCGCCGTCGGTTGCGCCGCGACTTAACGTCGCCGCCGTTTGACGTTATTTTAGCGAAGCGGCGACGCGACGTCAAGCAAATTTCGGAGAAAAGCGACAAATTTTAACGAAAACGCCCGCCGCCGACGCCGCCTATTAATAAAGGGGGAAAAACGCCGTCGCGGCAAGACTCGCGCCAAGAAATAAAAAACGCGGCGACCGAAGAGAATCCCCTCCGAAACGCCGCGACGCGTCATTCGCACTCGACGAGAATCCGGAATCCGACGTCGTTCTTCAAGACGCGAGGCCCGCATACGTCCGGTTCGCGAACGGTCGGCTTGTTCGTCGACCAGCGTTCGCCGACGAGTTCGCGCCCCGCGACCGGCCCGCCGTTGGCAAGGAGCCAAGCGAACTTCTCGTCGTTCCAAGTTCCGTATCGCCAGTCGGCGGTTATCTCGGCGACGTTGCCGCGCAGGTCGTAAAGCCCCCAAGCGTTCGGTTGGAACGAACGAACCGGAGCGAGGCGCGCGAACCCGTCGTCGACTCGCGAAACCGGTTTCGTAAAGCCGAACGCCCGTTCGAGCGCGGCGTCGGCGACGTTCTCAAACGTTTTCGACCTCCGAAGCGCCGCGTCCGCCGCCTCGACCGACGGCGCGTTCGCCGTTCGCGCGACCGCGTATTCGCCGACGCTCGGAAGCCGAATCGCGAACCCGGTCTTTTCTCGCGCCCAAGCGCAGAACGCGTCCGCCGCCTCCGGAGCGACGCAAGTCGCCGGATAATCGTCCTTTATCTCGAACCCCGGATTCTTCCAACTAAGCGACGTATCGTCGCCGCGCCGCCAAGACGGCTTGTCGATTTGGAACCCGGTCGCCTCGACGAACGCGCGGAACGCTTCGACGGTCGTCTCCGTTTCGAGGAGCCAAAAACCGCGTTCGGCGCCGAGCGTCGGACGGAACGCGTTCCCGGTCTCGAACGTTCGCGGCGGGCAGTATCGGAACGCGAACTCGACGCCGTCGATCTCGAACGTTCGACGCTCGCCCGGCGCCGCGCCCGGTTTCCAACGTTCGCCCGGCGTTTCCTCGCGTTCTCCGGCGTCGAGCGCCAAGACGAGTCGGAAACCGGACGCCTCGACTTGATTGGAGTTCAAACTCCTTTCCGGAAGGACGGGCGACTTTCGCGCCGGAACGCCGCCGGTTTCGCGCAAGTCGGTCGCGGCGACGTTCGCGTTTCCGCCTTTCGCGCCCTCCGGCTCGAAAATCCGAATCCGCGCGAGCGGCGACGACGACGGCTCGTCGGCCAAGTCGAGAACTTGAAGCGGGCCCAATTCGACGTTTTGCCTTTCGTTGCGCATAACGCTTCCCAAGAAACGTTCGACGATCGGCCAATAATCGCCCCAACGCTCGACGCCGCACAACTCGCCCGCGTTGCCGAACGTATCGTAAAGCCCCCAAGCGTTCGGTTTAAAGGAGCGAACCGGCGCGAGCGCGAGAAAACCGTCTTCCCAATAAGTCGGGTCGTCGACGTCGGGGTCGAAGACGTATCCGTCGCTCCAACGCTCGTTTTCGGCCCAAACGTTCCCAAATTCGCGCGCTTTTTTCGGGTCGTTCCCGAACGGATAGTCGGTCGACGTTCCGGCGCGACGGGCGTACGTCGCTTCGGCGCCGCTCGGCAAACGGAACTTGAACCCTCGCGGCGCGACGCCGAGCGCGTTCAAGCGTTCGATCAACTGGAACGCGCTTCGATAATACGCGACGAGTTTCGGGGAGTTCGGGTTCTCGACCGGCGCTCCGTCCCATCCTTTTTCCTTGCCGCAAACCGCCTCCCACATTCGCCGCGTCAACTCGGTTTCGAGCGTCCAAAAACCTTGCGTAAAGGTCGCTTGCGCAAGCGTTCCGTCTTCTTTAGCGACGGTCGTTTCCCCCGGCGGACAGTACCGAAACGCGTATTCGACGCCGCCGACTT
Organism: Thermoguttaceae bacterium; assembly: GCA_045577885.1. Taxonomy (GTDB): domain Bacteria; phylum Planctomycetota; class Planctomycetia; order Pirellulales; family Thermoguttaceae; genus RUG369. Next base: position 20,170 of record JAZNJF010000201.1, read on the forward strand.
CGAGCGTTTTGCGGTCGCCCGCCTTCAAATTCGGCCAATCGTCCCAAGCGACGTCGACGTTTTGCGCCGCGAGCGCCTTTTCTTGCTCCAACGCGGTTTGAAGCATCCGTTCGCGAAGCTCTCGCCGCTCTTTTTTCATTTCCTCCGGCGTCTCGACGGGCGCGCGGGCGTCCGTCCATAAAACGCGTTCCTCCGGCGTCGCGGCGCCGATTTTCGCCAACGCGAGTCGGAACCCGTACGCCGTTTCCTCGTCGACGCCTTGGTAATACGGCTCCGTCCCGCGATAATGAATTTTAACGCGCGGCCAAGACGCCTCCTTCGGGGAAGAGGTCGCGCCGTCCGCCTGCAGTCCGCGAAGGGTAAAACCGTCTTTCGCCGCCTCTTCTTCGGAAGGATAAGCGGTCGAATAGAACGAATCCAAACGCCATTCCGCCGCGTTGCCGACCGCGTCGTAAAGCCCCCAAGGGTTCGGCGGATACGAGCGAACCGGCTTCGGCGTTCCCGCGCGCCGAGCCCCGTTCGGCTCGGGCGGCGGTTGAAGGTTGGCCTGCGCAAGGTCCGGCTCGTCGCCCCAATAAAACGCGGTCGTCGTTCCGGCAAGGGTCGCGCATTCCCCCTCGGCGAAGGTCGGGAGCCGAAACTCGAATCCGTCGGGCGCGACGCCGAGCGCGTTCAAGTCGCTCGCGAAACGTCGGCAGTCGAACCAATCGACGTTTTCGACCGGCAGTTCCGCGAAGTCGACGCCGCGAAAATTTTGCCCGTTAAGCCTTTTCGCCAAAACGCCGGCAA
>JAZNJF010000202.1:0-4017 GCA_045577885.1 Thermoguttaceae bacterium
ACTCCTTGTACCAGCTGATGGTAATGAAGGAGCAAAACTCGCCGATTCTCGACGTCGCGGAACGCTTCCTGCAAATTCCGGACCTCTTCCACTGGCTCCTTTCCGGCGTCGAAAGCAACGAGTTCACCAACGCGACGACGACGCAATGCTTCAACCCGCAAACGCGAACTTGGACGACGCAACTCCTTGAAAAATTTGGGATTCCGACGAACCTCTTCGCGCCGACCGCCGAGCCGGGGACGACGCTCGGGAGCTTGCGCAAGTCGTTGGCCGACGAAACCGGACTGACGGCGGCGAACGTCGTTTTGCCGGGGACGCACGACACGGCCAGCGCGGTTCTCGCCGTTCCGTCCGCGAGTCCGCTCGGGACGCCCGATTGGGCTTACGTCAGCCTCGGGACTTGGGCGCTCGTCGGGATCGAGTCGCCGCGCCCGGTCGTCGACGCAACCGTCGCGAAATATAACTTTACGAACGAAGGCGGCGTCTGCGGAACGACGCGCATTTTGAAAAACGTTTGCGGAATGTGGCTCCTGCAAGAGTGCCGCCGCGCTTGGATTCAAGCCGGGAAAACCGGCGCCGACGGGAAGACGCTCGGTTGGGAAGACTTGAACGCTTGGACCGCCGCCGCGAAACCGTTCGGCGCGTTCGTCGACCCGGACGCTCCGGAGTTCTTGGCGCCGTCCGACATGCCGCGCACCGTCGCCGAGTTCGCCAAGAAAACGGGTCAAGCGGCGCCGGAAAACGAAGGCGCGACGCTGCGAACGATCGTCGACTCCTTGGCGCTTAAGTTCCGACGCGTCTTGGAGATGTGCGAGGAAATCGGCGGACGCAAAATCGAAACGCTCCATATGGTCGGCGGCGGCGTTCAAAACAAATTGCTGATGCAAGCGACCGCGGACGCTACCGGGCGTCGCGTCGTTTGCGGGCCGATCGAAGGGACCGGCGTCGGGAATATTTTGATGCAAGCGATCGGGGCCGGCGACGTCGCGAACGTCGTCGAAGCGCGCGAAATCGTCCGCAACAGCTTCGAAATCGTCGAATACGAGCCGAACGTCGCCGCGCGGGGCGCTTGGGACGACGCTTACGGACGCTTTTTGAATATCTTGAATTAGCGACGTTTTTCAAAACGCGTTGCTTAACAGCGTCGGCGTTCGACGTATCCGGGAGACGTCGAAACGCTTTTTGAACAAGCGTTTCGTTTAGCGCGGGGCTCCGTCGACGCGAGAGACGGCGCGAAGGAGGGGGATGTGGAGGGACGACGACGTTGGTTTTGGGGAGCGGCGGCGTTTTGCGTTGTCGCGGTCGTCGCGCTTGAAGTTTGGGGACCGGCGAACTATTGGGCGGGATTGATTCCCGAAATCAAGCGCGGCGAAACGGACGGCTTGCGTTGGCGCGCTCTGATAATCGGCGTCGACGAGTTTCCTAATTTGCCGACTAAAGCGGCGAACGCCTCGGCGGTCGCGAAGAAGCGGAAGCGTCCGTCCGACGAATTTGCGCTGACTTCTTGCGCGAGCGACGCGAACGTATTCGCCGACGCGCTGGTAAAATACGCCGGGTTTAAGCGGAAAGACGTTTGTGTTTTGACGTTTAAGAAAGGAGACGCGCTCGATTCGCCGAACGCGCCGACCGCCGAAAATATTCGCCGCCAAGTTCGCGAATTTTGCGAAAAGTCGACGGAGAACGACGCGCTTCTCGTTTACTTTAGCGGACACGGCGTTATGCTCGACGCGGACGTCGGCGGCGCGGAAAAGGAGAGCCGGTCGTATTTATGCGCTTGCGACGCCGACCTGGGCGAACGGGCGAGTTTTGTCGATCGCAAGGCCCTTTTCGACGTCCTTAAGAGCGCTTCTGCTAAGCGAAAAATTTTTATCGCCGACTGTTGCCGCGAACCGATAAGACTTTGGAGCGCCGCCGACGGCGCCGAAGCCGAGGTTTGGACGGCGGTTAAAAAGTTTGGCGCGTTCGAATACGGCGATTACGACGTCGCGCAACTTTCGTCTTGTCGCGAGCGTCAATTTTCTTTTGAAAACGGCGCGGGGGGCGGCGGGTATTTTACGACGTCGCTGATCGAGGCGTTGGAGGAAGGCGCGGACGAGCGGGGCGAACTTTCGTTGCTCGCTTGGTTTGACTTCGCGCAAAAACGAACGATGGAACGTTCTACCGCTTGGTTGAAAATGAAACCGACCGCCGGATATTTGGACGAGGCGAGCGGACGGCGCCAAACGGTTCAGGAGCCGACGATTTATTTAGGCGGCGAAACGGGGCGCTGGATGTTCGCGCGAAATCTGCCCGTCGACGGGCTTGCGCTCGGCGTTTGGAGGCGGGCGGACGCGCTTTACGACGAAGCGCAAAAATGGCGCAAAGAAGCGGAAGAGGAGAATGGAAAGGGCGCCGCCGTTGAAGGACGGAGGCTTGCGAAGTTGGCGGCTGCGCGCGAAGCGATAGAACAGGCGTTGGCGTCGACCGGCGAGGCGCGCGAATCGGCGCCTCGGCGTTTGGCGTATCGCGTCGAATTGGCGGCGGTTGAGAGGGCGACGGCGAGAATTGTTTCGGCGCGACAAGGCGAGCGACGCGACGAAGCGAAAGCGTTGGCGGAGGAGGCGGGTAAGGCTTTTGTCGAAAAAGATTACGACGCGGCGGTGGTCAAAATGAGGGCGTCGTTGGAGGCGTTCGATTCCGCGACGGCGCGCGTTATGTTGGCGACTTGCGAACGAGCGCGGGCGGAGCAAAAACGCAAAGTTTACGCGACGGACGGAACGCGGCTTAACGGAAGATTTTTCAACGTTTCTCCGCGAAAAAACGCCGACGGGAAAGTTGAGACGTTGACGACAAACGCCGCGACGCTCGCGAAACCGACCGGACGCAAAGCGTTTCTTGTCGGCGCCGACGATTACGCTTGCGAGGATATTCCGCGTTTGAGGGCGGCGAGAAAGGACGTCGAAGCGTTGAGTGCGCGACTTCTTGAAATCGGGTTTAAAGAAGAAGACGTCGTTGTTTTGAAAACCGGCGGCGACTTTGCGGATTATCCGACGCGAGCGAATATTCGACGGTGTTTTCAGAAGTTTCTTGACGGGCTAAAAGTCGGCGATTTAGCGTTTGTTTATTGGGACGGACACGGGTTTCAAACGTCGGAAACCGCCGACGCGTATTTTGCGCCGATCGACGTCGAGGTGAAAGCGGAACCGGATTTTGAGCGACGTTTGGCGGAAACGGCGATTTTGGTCGACGACGCGTCCGACGCGTTGGAGCGAAGCGCGGCGACGTTTCGTTGTTTCGTCGTCGACGCTTGTCGAGCCCGCCCTTCGGGAGCTGAGGAATACTCATCCGCTTACGACAAGGCGTTGAGCGAATTGGCGGCGAAAGTTGTTTGGGAAGATTCGGCTTTTTTGATTGAATACGACGTCGCGACGCAAGATTTCGGAGATTTGCCGCCGACCGTCGCTCGTTTGAACGCTTGCGCGCCGGGGGAAGGGGCGTACGAGGTCGAAAAAAGAGAGGAGGGCAAGGAGGAAGAAGTTTTTGGGACGATGGCGCGAAGTTGGCTCGAAGCGCTCGATCCCAACGACGCGAAGGCGGATTTTAACCGCGACGGCGTCGTCGCGTTTTCGGAGGCGGCGCAATACGTCGCGGCGAGAACGAACGAATGGGCGAAAGAGACGGGAGAAGAACAAACGCCGACGTTGACCGGCGCGATCGTCGATTTTGCGTTGGCGACCGGCGTTAAGCGGAAGGAGGAAAGCCGACGAGAGACGAGCGACGCGTCGGTTGACGGAAACGCGGAACAAAACGGGAACGATCCAAAATAGATAAACGAACGATTTCGTTTGCCGTCGATTTTACGCGAACGCCGAAACGGTTTTCTCGCGAGGGAAAGCGCGTTTCGGCGTTTTCGCGTTCTTTTGGGAGCGTCGCGGCGTCGGTTCGTTGGGCGACGTATCTTCAAAGCGGCGGCTCGAGCGGGGCGAGTCGACTCGGAGCGGAAAGGAGCGGCGCGGGTGAAACGGAAAAAACGGGGAG
>JAZNJF010000203.1:0-5202 GCA_045577885.1 Thermoguttaceae bacterium
CCCCGCGAACCTTTCGACCCGTCCGATCCCGGTTCCGACCGAGCGCCCCGCGAACCTTTCGACCCGTCCGATCCCGGTTCCGACCGAGCGCCCCGCGAACCTTCCGACCCGTCCGATCCCGGTTCCGACCGAGCGCCCCGCCGTCGCGCCGTCGACTCCGGACGCGCCGCCGCTCGACGAAGAGCCCCCTTATTTCCTCGCCGAATCGGGCTCGTTCGAAACGGAAATCGACGTTTCAGACGTTTTTCCAACGCCCAGCCGTCCGAAAATTTCGACCAATTCGCCGTCGTCGCTTCCCGCCGTCGAACCGCCGCGTTCCTTCCAAGCGCCGTCGCTCGTCGGTCGGCCTCTCTCTTCGCGCTCGACTTATCGCAACGAAAACCCCAACGTTGCGTCGACGATAAAAAATTACAACGAAAACCCAAAAACAACGTCGGAATCGGCCGCCGACGCCCCTTGGCTCGCCCTTTCTTCCCAAGAACTCGCCGCCGCTTGGCTCGACGCGACGCGCGGACTCGGTTGCATTTTGCCGACGCAAGCGGCGACGTTTTGCTCGGTCGCGACCGAAGCGCCGAACGTTTTTATCGTTTCCTTCCCGGGTTCCAAACGCAAGGAACGCGAATATTGCGAATGCGAAAAGGAAAAAATCGGCGCGGCCCTCGCCCGACGTCTCGGCGCGCCCGCCGAAGTTCGTTATTTGCTCGACCCGTCGAAAACGGACGCGGACATATTCGTCCCCGCTTCCGGACGCGGCGGCGGTTTTAACGGTTCCAACGGTTTTAACGGTCCCGGCGGTTTTAACGGTCCCGGCGGAGCGGAAACCGCCGATCGTTTTTCGCAACCGCCCCAACGTCGTCCCGCTCCCCCCGCGCCCGGCGTTCGCGATCTTTACCGCCGACTCGCGCAAAACGAAGCGGTCGTCGAACTTCGCGAACTCTTCGAAGCGGAGCTGACCGAAGTGAGACCGCCGCGACCTTCCGACCGCCGTCCCGCTTTCGCGCCGCCTCCGTCCGTCGTCGGCGCCGTCGACAACCCGGACGATTCCGACGACGATTGACGCCGCGTTCGCATTCTCGCGACGTTCGCGTTTGTCGTTCGCGTTCGCCAACCGCCGTTTGTCGTTTTCCCCCAACCAACCTATTTTAACGCCTTATGTCCGATTTCGACGTTCGCCGCCTCCTGCTAATCCCCGAAATCGTCGGGCTCGACGCTCGCTCGTCCCTCGTTCGGATTCCGCCGGAACTCGACGTTCCGCTGACGCCGCGCGTTCGCCGTCTCGTCGACTCCCGCGTCTTTCGCCGCTTAACTCGCGTTTCGCAACTCGGTTTCGTTCGGCTCGTTTACCCGGGCGCGACGCATTCGCGGTTCGAACATTCGCTCGGCGTTTATCGGGTCGCCCTATTAATATTGAAACGACTCGCGCACGACGAGCGGTTCGCGGCCCTCGTTCGCCCGGAGGAGGCGGAAATTTTAATCCTTGCCGCGCTTCTGCACGACGTCGGGCATTTTCCCTTTTGCCATCTCCTCGAAGACCTCAAACTTCCCGGTTTGATTCCGCACGAGGAGGCCGCCGCCTCTTACCTTCTCGGCGAGTTGGCCCCGACGATTCGCGCCGATTGGAACGTCGATCCGGCCGACGTTTGCGCCGTTTTGAGCAAAAGCCCGCCGACGCGCCGCCCGACCGACTCCGACGCCGAATTTTCTCGCCGTTCGACCGTTTTTCGTCTCCTCGCGAGCGTTCTTTCCGGCCCGATCGACGTTGACAAGACCGATTATCTCCTCCGCGACAGTTGCGCGGCGGGCGTCCCTTACGGCAAAAATTACGACGTCGAGCGGCTTATCGGGAGCGTTTGCCTCAACGAGCGCGGCGACGGAATCGCGATCTCGACGAAGGGCAAAACCGCCGCCGAGCTGATGGTGTTCGCCCGATACGTTATGTTTAGCGAAGTTTATTGGCATCACGCGTCCCGTTCGGCGACCGTCATGTTCCAGCGCGCCGTCGATTTGATCGCGCAAGACGTTCCGACGGAGCGCTTAATCGCCGACTTTCGCCGCCTCTCCGACGCCGAAATCGCAACCTATCTTCTCCGTCTTACGCAACCGGCAAACTTAACGTCGCCGTCGCAAACCGCCGAAGTCGCGAACTCCGCAAACGCCGCCGACTTTGCCGCAATCTCCCCGCTCGCTTCAACCGCGCAATTTTCCGTCGTCGCGCCGCTCGACGACGCCGTTTTTAACGATTTTACCGATTTCAACGACGCCGTTCCCCCTCTTTCTCCCGCCGACGTCCGCCGTCGCGACGCTCGCCGCCTCCTTCTCGGCCTTTTCGGGCCGGAGCGTCGCCTGTTCAAGCGCGTTCGTCAGTTCAGCGTGTTGGAGGAACCGGCCCTTTATCCGCGTTTGGCCGGGCGACCTTATTCCGAACTGCGCGAAATTTCGGAGCGTTTCGCGACCGCGCTCGGCGTCCCGGGCCGCCTTCTCGTCGACGCGCCGCCGGTCGACAAGGAAGTCGAGTTCAAAATCGACGTTTTTTACCCGGACGAAAACGCTTATCGCCCTCTCGCGACCGTTTCGCCGGTCGTTCGAGCGTTGGCGCAAGAGCAGTTCGACGATTACGTCAAGCGCGTTCGCGTCTTCGCCGCCCCGGAAGTCGCGCCGACGTTGCGCCTCCTTCCCGACTTCAACGCCCGTTTCGCTCGCGCCGTCGACGAGTTCGAAGCCGACGCCCGCCCCGACGACCGTTAAAATCGGCGCGACCGTCCCGTTTCCGGTCGCTTTTCAGTCGTTAAATCCGTTAAAATCAATTTAACCAATATCCACGTTTCGAACCGTCCCTTCCGCCGCCGTTCGCTTTTCTCCCAACGCGCCGTTAAAACCGGCATAATCGGCGGAAAAAGAGCGCAAAAAGCCCGCGACGTTCGGCGCCGCGCCCTTGGAAAAACGGAAAAATCGTTTAAAATGAACGTAAGGTCGAGCGCGTTTTCTCCGAAACGACGCTCCGCCCGCGACGTTCCGAAAATCGACCGCGTTCGGTCGCCCCGTTCGGCGCGTTTTCGAAATTCGTTCCCCTTAAAAATTTTCGTCGAGCAAAAGGCAAACCTAATGGGCGAAGGTTCTTCCAACAACCAAACTCGGTCGTATTTGATGCAGCGTTTCGAAACGCTCGGCATTCACCCGCGCGGCAAACTCGGCCAAAACTTCCTCATCGACTTGAACCTTCTGCACCTGTTGCACGAGTCGGCGCAACTCGACAAAAACGACGTCGTTCTCGAAGTCGGCACCGGCACCGGCTCGCTGACCGGCGCGATGGCGCTCGAAGCCGGGCGCGTCGTTACCGTCGAAGTCGACCCGACGATGCACGAAATGGCGAAACAAGAACATTGGGACAAGGACAATATTCGATTTTTGTTCGCCGATATCCTTGAAAATAAGAACCGCCTCAACCGCGACGTGTTGAACGTCTTGCGCGAAGAGTTGGCGAACAACCCCGGTTTCCGCTTCAAACTTTGCGCGAACCTGCCTTATCAAATCGCGACGCCGTTGATGTCGAACCTCCTGTTGACGGACATTCCGCCGCATTCGATGACGGTAACGATTCAAAAGGAAGTCGGCGACCGCATCGTCGCGCGTCCTCGCACCAAAGATTACGGCGCCCTCGCCGTTTGGATGCAAGCGCAATGCGACTGCCGAATCGTCCGCATCATGCCGCCGAGCGTCTTTTGGCCGCGTCCGAAAGTCGACTCCGCGATCGTTCAATGCGTTTACAACGAGAAAAAACGGGCGAAGATTCCGAACTTGCGCTTTTTTCACGAGTTCGTTCGCGCGCTCTTTTTCCATCGCCGCAAATTCATCCGCTCCGTTCTTTGCAGCGCGTTCAAGGGCCGCGTCGAGAAGGAGACGGTCGACCGAATCTTGGCCGAAATGGATCTCGAAGGGGAAATCCGCGCCGAAACGTTGTCGGTGAAGACGATTTTAGCGTTGAGCGAAAAGTTCCGCGTCCTCTTCCCGCCGGAAGAAGCGTTCGTGTTGCGCTAATCCAAAACCAAGACAAGATCGTTCGTTTTGCGCCAATTTCAATTGAAACGCCGAAAGGGCTCGGGACGTTTTTCTCGGGCCCTTCGTCGTTTAGGAGCGCGTTTCTCGACGTCGTCGCGCCGTTCCGCTCGCCGTTAAGCTCTTAAAAACCGTTCCCCGCCTTCGCCGTCTCGCTTATCGGCCGTCGTTTCTTGCGTCGGGCGGCGGAAAATTCGCCGTCGTCCGCGAAATTGGAAAATTTTCGAAGAAATTCGAAAAATTGGTTGAAGTTCGCGACAATTTCGGTTATAATACTTACAAGTTCATCGAAGGCGAGCCCGACGAGGGCGGCTTTCGCGTTTCCTAAGCAAATTGCGGTCGTCGGACGCGCTCCGTTCGACCGGCGAGGCGTTCGCGTCGCGCCGTCGACGGCGTTTTCGGCCCGTTTATATTAATCGAAAGGTTCCATTATGTCGTTCGAACTTTTGGCCATGATCGGCTCCCCCACCCAACTGATCATCATCGCGGCGATCGCCTTCCTTCTCTTCGGCAACCGTCTTCCGTCGGTGATGCGTTCGCTCGGTCGCAGCGTTACCGAATTCAAAAAAGGCGTCGCGGGGATCGAAGAAGAAATCGACTCCGCCGTCAACGCCGAAACGAAAAAGACCTCGTCGAAAGACGCCGCGGACGACAAATCGGAAGAATAATTCGCGACGCCGCGCGTCCCGTTAGCGCGTTTCGGACGTAAAAATTTTCTTTGAGCAACTTGCTTCCCCCGTCGACGGGTTCGCGCTCGTCGCCGGGGGCGGTTTGATTAAGGAAGCTTTATGGAAAGACGAGAATTTTTGACGAAATCGGCGTTAACGGCGGCGCTTCCGCTCGCGACTTCTTTTGTCGGAGCGGTCGAAGGCGCGGAAAATACAAACCCTTCCGGTTATAAAACGCACGAGCGTTATCGCCCGGCGGTCGGTTTCGATTGGAAACCGGGCCCGTCGAACGAACCGGTCGGCGAAGCGAAGGGAATCTTCCCCGGTCGCGTCGTGATGACGCGTTACCCGGAAGCCGCGCGTTGGCCCGGCAAGTGGAAGGAAGAAAAAGACCAATGGTGGCTCGACGAATATACCGACCGCGATAAATGCGAAGAAATGGTCTCGGTCGCCTTGCAATCGCTGACCGGCGCCGACGCCG
>JAZNJF010000204.1:0-4357 GCA_045577885.1 Thermoguttaceae bacterium
GGTTACGAGGGCTGCGAGTTCGACACGCCGGAACGCAAGGAAGCGGCGTTCGTCTCGACCGCGACCGCTGAGTTTCTTTTATGCGACAGTCATTGCGCGACGTTTGAGAATCCGCCGGACGACGAGTTTCTCGACCTGCAACTCGATTATGTCGAGCGGTATTACGACATTATGTCGGCGAATATTCTTCGTTCGAAGCTGTATTTTCGTCGCGCGTTTCCGAACGATAAAAAAAATAAGCCGGTCGCGTTGAAGACTGGTTTTAGCAACCTCGCGGAATTTCTCGCCGCGAAGAAGCGGGAAAAATGGACGGGGTACGCGCAATTAGTCGACGAAGCGCGGCGCGTCTTCCCAGATTTCCAAGGAGTCGAAATTGTCAAAACGAAATTCGGCGAGGAAACCGTCGTCGACTTCCTCGGCGCGGAACCGGTCGACCTTTGCGGAATCCGTCCGAGCGAATTATCGTTCCTTGCGTTCCTCGCGTCCGTGATCGACATGCGACGAACGGCGTCAAAGAAATCGAACTACGCGTTCTATCCCGACGTTGACCGTTACTTTTCGCCGGGCCCAAAAGAGCGTCGGCGACCTCGGTACGTACGTTATTCTTCGAACAAAAGTTCGTCCTTGATTTCGACGATTCGCAAACCGACGTTCGGGCGAGTCGTCGCCGTTTGGGAACGCTCTAAGAAGACGGTTACACCTTCCGGAACGACGCGCTTAGCAAACTTGCGATCCGTAGTTCGGGCGACAAAGTCGCAATGTTCGTCGAAAACTTCGAAACGGTAAAACGCGCGTTCTTTTATAATCAAACTCTCATAACAGGTTTTTTAAGAGCGCCTTACAAAACCTGGTCTTGTAGGCCGCGACGCGGACGGAAAAACGATTCTTCTCCAACGAAGGAAAAGTTCCGTCGTCGACCCGGAGTCGCGGGAGAAGGCGCGGACGTCGTTCAAATTCTTTTGCGAACATTATCGCCCGGAGCGTTGCAACCGCCCTTGGTCGCCCGATCGCTTGGTCGTCATCGCCAACGCGGCGTTGGGAAGACGCCCCTTTGCGGCGAGCAGGCGGCGCTCTTCGGCTACCGACGATACGTCCTTTTCAGCGACGCAACCGCCGGCGCGACGTGTTCGTCCTTCAATTCGATCAAGGCCGACCTCGACGCCAACGATCTAAATTGTTGACGACTTTCCGGAAATCTGTTATCCCATCGTCGAACTCAACGGCGCGGCGAACCGAGCGAGCGGTCGGCGCTTTGCGGGCGTTCAGACCAATATCGTTTGGACAACGACCTCGTCGTCCTCCCGACGACGCCGACCAACGGCTCGCAACCGAATTACGGCGGGGCGTTCAGCTTTGCCGACGCGTCGAGAGAAGCCGCGAGCGGGCGATTTTAACGGGGAATCAAGAATTAAGAAAGCGTTAAAATGTTTTTTCGAGAGGAAACAAAGACTCTTTGGGAGAGAAGTGGCGGCGCAAGTTTGGAAGAAATTGCTTAAACGACGCTCGGCGAGGAAATCGCGTTCGCTGAAAAGAGAATTAGACGCCGCCTTGAGTTTCCGCCCGGGAATAGATTGGAGAAAGCCGCGACCGCGCCGACTTGCCCGCGATTCCGCTCGAGTTCGAGGCGTCGGAGTAACAAGCCGGAGCGAAGCGGGCGCGCCGAAATCTTTTCCGTCCGACAAAAATAATCGGGAAAACCGCGCTTGGCTAATTGGCGTCCGACGAAAATAAGGTATAATAAAAACGTTGGTTGAAAAGGTTTCAACCTGTTTGATTTCACATCCTTTTAGGAGAAAGAAATGAAACGAGAAACTTGTTATACGTTTACAACGACGACCAAACGATTTTTCAAACGACCGACAAAGCGAAAGCCGAGGAAGCGTTTGAGTCGGGAAAAAAGGTCGCCGAACTCGAGCGGACTGTTCTGACCGAGGACGGCGAAGATAGCGTCGCTATTCTTTTGACCCGCGTCTGGAAACGCGTTGAATAACGGATAACCGACCAACGCCGCCGTTTCGTTTCGGCGGGGCGGCGGTTCTTTTTCGATTTTTTACCGGACGGAGGACAAAAATGGGATTTGCCGAATTGCGCGAAAAATACGGTTCCGTTTCGACCGGGCGCGTCGTCGTCAACAAGGCGATTCGCGAAGAGATTCCGGGCGGCGGAAAGATTTTAGACTTGCTCGCCGAGTTCCGGCGGCGTCGGGAAGGGCGGCGTTACGACGACGAATTTTTTGAAAGCGTCTATCAAACGTTGACCGACGCGAACCAAGAGACCGCCGACGCGGTTCTCGGGAAGGAGTGGAAGCGATGACGACGAAAGTCCTGAAAGGGAAAACGCTAAGCCAAATTTTCGACGACGCGGTCGCCGAAGAGACGGCGCGAGCGGAAGCAACGTTGATCGCTCGACTCGGTCGCAAGCCGCTTCCGGACGGCGAAGCGCGGGAAGAGCGAACGACGATTCGCTGGAAAGCGGACGAGTTGGCGGAGATTCGCCGAATCGCCGGAGACGGCCCGATCGGCGAAACGATTCGAACGCTCGCCTTGGAGGCGGCGCGGGCGCGAAACGGCGTCGACTGAAGCGCCGAAGCCAACGGTAACCGTTGTTAGCGAGCGACGCGTCGGCCTTTTTCGATATATCCGAGTGTTTTGCGTAAGGCAAACGTTAATTCGAGAAAGGGCCGTTTCGCGAAATAACGTCGGGCATTGGTTCGAGCCGGTCTCGTTTCTCGAATTTGGCGACGGCGAGAAGAGCGCGAAACCGCCGTTTTCGTTGAAGTTGACGCGAAAACGGCGGTTTTTGCGCGTTGGAGGCGAAAACGACGCTTTTACTTGCGTCTTCTTGGGCGGCGATTCGAAAACTTAATCTTGCCTCGCCAAGGTCGACGGCGAAACGCAATCCGTTGTTTTTGCCTTTTCTAAGAAGGTCGCCTTGGATCGTGTCGAGGCGCAACGCTCGCGCCGTTTGGCGAAGCGTTCGGAAGTCGACGCCGATTTGCTTCGCGTAATCTTTGAAAGTTGAAACGGGAACTCGTCCTTCTTTCATAAACAAGAAGTACGCCCAATCGTTGAAGGCGCGTCCGAGTTCGCCGTCCGCCTCCTTTTCGTAAAGACGAAATTCAGGTTGGCGTGGAATCTTCAAGACGTTGGCGCGGAGGTCGAGGTCAGGAAAGTAATGTCGCGCGGGTCGGTTGATAAAGCCGGAGTCGAGCCCCAAGTCGGAAGCGCGACGGTAAAGCGCCGCCGGGTTGACGCTCGTTTTGCGTCCGCGTTCCAAGCCGTCGGGGCGCGCCGAGACGACGTTCCAAATCCACACGGCGACCAACCGACCTCGGTTAAAGTTTTGATAATTGCAAGCGGTTTTCATTTTCCCACCTCGGCGTTGTCGGACGCGTTTTCCAATACCTTAAACTTTTTGTAATCGCTTTTACCGACCATTTCGACGCTAAGAAAATGTTTCGACGCTTTCACCGCCTCGTCGACGACGCGGTTCTGCGTTTCTTCGTCCGTGAAAAGACCGCGCAACTTTTCATTGAGCGCCTTGAGAAAACGCTCTTCGGAATAAGGCTCGTCTTTGTTAAGCCCCGGCGACGAACGACGCTCGTTTAAGCAGATTGCGCCAAATCCGCCGGAGCTAGAATCGTAAAGCAAGATCGGAGTTGAGGCGTCGTAACCTTCCAAAAACTTTTTCATTTTCCCAACCGTGTCCAAAACCATTCTAGAACCCTCAGTTTCAAAAAGGAATCGAATTTCAAGACGCCGCCGCTCGTCGTCTCGTTTGCATTATAGCGGAAAACCGGAGCCAAGGAATGTTCTAATCGAGAAAGAAAGAAGATTGCAATTCACTTCAAGAAAGCTCGCCTAGGAACTCGAATAAACGTTTTTGCACCTAGATTACACTCGGCGAGTTGAAAGAGTTCAAATTCACAGAAACTACCAACACGCATATACCAACCCCCAAGATTTGCTACACCCCCCCCGAAAGTGGGGTGTAGTAGTTTTAGGGGGGTTGTACTATTTCTTAATATATATAATATAATATAATATATAAATATAATATTTGAATATAGTGAATAAAATAAGAAGAAACCTTTTTCCATTTAGATTTTTAAACAAAAACCCTAACCCCTACGTTTTCATACATCCGCCTTAAGTACGCTTGAATAGCGATTGCGCTCCGCTTAAACTTCCGCCGGAACGCCGTTCGTGGTTTAATGCGTTCGTTTGATTTACTCTTAGCAAAAGGAGAAGAACCGATGGGTGGAAATTATCTACGGCTGGAAAGCGTCGAGTTTGAAAATTGGGGCAAAAGTCTGATTTGTGGAAAGTTCGACGTTGATCAACGAACTGTCGTTTAC
>JAZNJF010000205.1:0-9309 GCA_045577885.1 Thermoguttaceae bacterium
GCGGCGGAGATCGTTGGGAACGCGCCGACGCCTTAAAAGAAGAACGAGACGGCGCGGAGTGGAAAGAGTTTGCGGGAATTGGAGGAACGGCGGCGAATCGTTCGGTTGACCGGATTAACGATTTTGGCGGGCTTAGTCAAGTTGGCGAAGTCGGCGAATCCGGCGGACTTAGCGAAGTAGGCAAGGCGGAAGGATTTAGCGATTTCGGGGAAGACGGCGAGTTTTCAAAAGACGAACCTAAAACCGAAGAGCGCGTTTTTGAAGCGTTAAAATCGGAATATTTTAACAGCGGTTTCCTTTTTGAACTCGATTCCGACGTCGCGTCGAAAGCGAAGGAGGAAAAAGAGTCGACGGAACGCGAAAGAAAAACGAAAACGCGGACAAAGTCGACGTCGAAGACGCGTCGACCGATCGTTGGCGACGACGACGGGTCGCGACTTTGGAACCTTGCCAACGGGCGGAACGTCGACGGAACGACTCTCAACGACGAAGAGCGTTTTTGGGAAACGGAATTGACGCCCGAGCGCGTAGCAAATCGGAGCGTTTCCAACAACGAGACGGAAGCGGAAGCCGCCGTCGACGATTGGGAAGCGGAGTTTACGTCGCTCGAAGATCGCGCTTATGAACAGATCGTCGAGGATTGCTGGGAAACGACGAGAGATTTTGCGGCAAGCGACGAATATTTGAGCGAATTAAGTCTTTTAGAACAAGAAATCGAAGAAGAAGCGAATTTAATTCGCCGAATCAGAAATATTCACTTGAAACTTCGTTCCGTTCGAGCCGCCGGTCGGAAACGACGGCGCGACGTTGAAGAAAAAAAAGGCGCGACGCCGACGAACGACGAAGGAACGGTTTCAAACGCCGAGATTAAGGTTGAGGACGAAGCGTTCAATTATTAACTCGAACGTTGAAAAAAGCGAGTAAGGGCGCCCTTGCCGAACGCGTTAAATTTAATAAAATAACGCGCGGCAAGGGCGTTAATCATTAACGTTATTTTTGAATAGCGGCGTTTCTTTGTTTTTATTAAGCAAGATTAGATTTTAGCTTTTTAGGGTGGTTGTTAAGGCAAAAATTGTCTTTTTGTTGTCAAGCGCCGCGAGATTATATCTATTGGGGAGGCGCGATAATAACGGTCGCAAGGTTTTTAGGGGGTAAGCGGCGCCGAACGATTCAAAAGCGTCGGCGGATTTCCAAGGCGCCAAGCGATTTCTTCGAGCATTCGTTTTTCAAGGTTGGCGTCGCGGCCCATCGGAATCCAACCTTTGGACGCGGCGCGCTCGCCGATCGGTTGCGATAAATGCGAAAAATCGTCGATGTAATTTTGGTTGAAGCCGATCGTCGCTCCCATCGCCGTCTTCATATCCTCAATTTCGTTATAAACGGAAAGATAAATTAGATAACCTGAGGCGTCGGGGACGACTCTAACGACCGCGGCGCGTCGAATTGTTTGAAAGGTCGCCAACCAACGGTCTTCGCAGGTAACGGAATTTTTCCGCCAAGGTTCCAAAACGCCGGCGGCTATCGTCGGCTTCGTATCGATTCGGCCTTCGGCGCGAGAGGCGAAGCGTTCGCCGTTTTCCGTTTCTCGTTCAAAAACGCGAATCGGCGTCTCAAATTTAATTTCAAAGTAATTATCGACGACGTCGACGACCGCGTTCCAAAGGTAATCGGGGTCTGCGGTTTGCACGAAGAGGGGATTCGGAGCCGCGTCGTTGTACGTTCCAACCGAAAAATTGGGCGTCGGTTCGGAGGGAACGCCGGCGCAACCCGGAAAGAAAAGAGAAGCTGAAATCGAAAAGGGCGCGATCAAGGCGCAGACGCGGAGTCGACGTCCCCGAAAGGAAAGTCGGCGACGGTGAAACAACGGAAAATTTGCTAAAAACGATAAAATCTGCATAAGCGCGCTTTCAAACCCAAAATCGAGTCTATTATTGCAAATTTTTAGCGGTTCTTCAAGAGCGGTTTGCGCGTTTTCTCGGAGTTTTTAGAATATTAACGATTTTAAGCGTCGATTTTTGCAAAAGAAGATTGATTCTTCAAGAGAAAATTGATAATATCGCGCTGGAGATTGTTTTTAGGAAACTGCGACGACTTTTGTTGCGAATAAAGATAAAAACCGATAAAATATTTTAACGCGCCGCCGCAACGAGCGGGACGACGCGTTAAAATAGGGGGCGGGGGGAAATGGAGAGGCGCGTTATTTAAGAACGACGGGCAACTCGATTTTTTGACCGCGTCGCAAAACGTTAAGGGCAATCGTTTCGCCCGGCGCGTGTTCCTCGACGGCGGTGATGAAGTCTTCGCCGGTTTTTACCGGGACGCCGTTGACGCCCCAAATGACGTCGAAACCGCCCTCCGGACGCTTTACGCGTTGCGTTCGATATTGAATACCGTTGCGTTCGCGAATTGAAATAACAAGTTTCCCGCCGCGCAATCCGGCTAAGTCGGCGGCGCCGCCTTCGTCGATAAGGCTCGGAATGAGGCCGTCTTCCGTTTCGGTTACTTGAACGACGCCCGCGTCGCCGCGCACCACTTTGCCCTTTTCAAGCAAAATCGACGCGATGCGGTGAATCGTGTTGACCGGAATCGCGAACCCGACGCCGGAGCTTTCGCCGACGCGGCTGGCGATCGCGGTGTTCATCCCGATCATTCGGCCCCGCGAGTCGAGAAGAACGCCGCCGGAGTTGCCGGGGTTGATCGCGGCGTCGATCTGAATAACGCCTTTAATTTGGCGGAACTGTTGCGGACTTCCGATCGTTTGGTTGAGGTTCGAAACGATCCCTCGCGTCATCGTTCGCTCCAAGCCGAAGGGGTTCCCGATAGCGTAAACGGTTTGCCCGACGAGCAGATGGGAGGAGTCGCCGAATTGAATGGGGAAGAGGCTCGATTCCGGCGCGTCGATTTTCAAGAGCGCGACGTCGGTGTTCGGGTCGACGCCGAGCGACTTGGCGGGATACGTTTCGCCGTTGAAAAGCGTTACGGCGATTTTGCTCGAGTCTTCGACGACGTGAAAATTCGTCAAAATGACGCCGGATTTGTTCAGAACGACGCCGCTGCCGCATCCTTCGGAAGTTTGTTGGAAGAAAGCGTGTTGACTTTCCGTTACGGTCGCGACGTTAACGATGCTTTTATTGTTTTTGGCGTAAATTTCAATCTGAGCGCGTTCTTGCGGAGAAAACGCGTTCAAACGCGTTTCGAGGTCGTCGGCCGAGCGACCGGCGGCCGAGGCGGAGAAGCCGTCGACAAGCGGCGGAATTTCCGTCGAAAGGGGCGTCGCGTTGTTTTTCGCGTTATTATAAGCGTCGAACGCTTCGGCAAAGTCGGCAAAATCGTTTCGAACGTTAGGGTCGGTTTGGCGAGCGTTTGAAGATTGAGCGGCGAGGCGCGGAAAGAGCGGCGCCGAGGTCGAGAGCGATTGAAGCGAGAGCGCAAAACAACCGCCGGCGAGCGCGACGGCAAGATAGGTAAACGACGATTTATGCATTGAGCCCGTCCTTTGTTGCGATTAGGCGAATTTTAACGGCGCCGTCGAGCGACGACGCGACGATTCGAAAGGGAAAACGGCTAATTCAACCGCTTTTAAAGAAATTTTACGCGATTTTGTTCGGTTCGTCGAGAAAAAAAAGCCGATTTTACGCGTTTTTTTAAGAAAAATTTACTTTTTTTCTTATCGAACTCGGCGAACGCGGAGGAAGGGCGGGTCAAAAGTTTTTTTGGGGAAAATCTTGATTTTTCGAATATTCCTTTTATAATGAATAAACAAACGCGCGAGGCGTCGTTTGCGTTATCGGCCGGCGCGTTAAAGTACTTGTTTGAAATAGCGCGCGTTAGCAGGGTAAACGTCGGAGAAAACGGTAAATGCACATTATCTTGTTTGAGGACGATAAAGTCGTCGATCTGTATCCGATCACCGTTGGGCGGCCCGCCTTTTCCATTAGCGTCGGTTCGCTTCGTCTGTTGAATTTAGCGCGGCAGTTGGGGGGAGAAATCGAATTGATCGCTCGTCCGCATCTTCGCGATTTGTTGCGCGAGGACGTTCCGTTCGCTTGGACTCCGGCGCGAGGGGAACGAAAGGGGCCGATTTTGCTGATCAACGCGAGAACGGCGCCGCGTTACGCCTTGCTGAACGCTTGGCGAGCGTTGACGACGACGCCTTGCGAACGCGGCGCCGCGATCGTTTCCGGTTCGTCTATCGTCGCCGCGACGCTTAATTCGGCGGATTTTTTGCCGCGTCAAGAAATCGGTTGCGCGCAGTTGCAGGGGATTTTGAAGGACTTAAATCTCCAAACGGTCGAGGTCGGCGAACCGATCGCCCTTTTGGAGCGCTCGTCCGACGCGGTGCGTTATCATTTGCGTTACGTTAACGAAAATTTGGAGAGTCGCGTCGCGACCGGCGATTATTGCGAAATCGCCGACGGCCTCTTTGTGCCGCGCGCCGTTGAAGAACGACCGGAAATCGGCGAGTTTTTCGTCGTCGATTCGAAAAACGGACCCGTTATTTTAGATAAAAACGTTAAAGTCGGGCCTTTCGCCTTTATGCGCGGACCGGTTTACGTCGGGCGAAACAGCCGTATTTTGGAACACGCGGCGATTAAAGATTACGTCGCGATTGGTTCGACGTGCAAAGTCGGCGGCGAAGTCGAGGCGACGACTATCGAACAATATTCAAATAAGCAGCACCACGGCTTTTTGGGACACAGTTATTTGGGAAGCTGGGTAAACTTGGGCGCCGGGACCTGCAACAGCGACTTGAAAAACTCGTACAACGAGGTTTGGCAGGAGACGCCGGCCGGAAAATCGCCGTCGCGAATGCAGTTTTTAGGGTGCGTCGTCGGCGATTACGCGAAAACGGCGATTAATACGAGCATTTTCACCGGGAAAACGATCGGCGCGTGCAGCATGGTATACGGTTTTGTAACGACCGCGGTGCCGAGTTTCGTCAATTACGCGCGCTCTTTTGGGCAAACGACCGAAATTTCGCTCGAATTGATGATCGCGACGCAAGAGCGAATGTTCTTTCGGCGCGACGTGAAACAACGGCCTTGCGACGTAAAATTGATTCGCGATATGTACGAGCTAACGCGTTCCGAACGGCAGCTGGCGAACGAACCGCTCGCGCTCTAATTTTTGCGCTTGGCGAAATCGCGCCGATTGGGTAGAATACCGTTGAAACGGGGGAAGCCGACGCGAAACGTTCGGCTTTTCCGCCGTCGACGCGAACGATTTTTAGGCGTTTGACGAATGTAACGGGAGCAACGTCGCGTCGCTTGGACGACGGGCGCGCTTTTGGGAAAAAACGAGGCTTTTAAGGTGATTTTTAACGATTTATTGCGACGGCGGTGCGCTTGGTTGCGCGACGACGGAGCGGATTCCGACGTCGCGATTTCGAGCCGCGTCCGTTTGGCGCGAAATTTGAGCGGTTTTCCTTTTGTTAGTCGCGCGACGAAGGAGGACTTGCGGAGCGTTGTCGCCGCTTGTTCGCGAGTCGCCGAGAAAAATTTTTCGAACGGCGAAGCGGAGTTTATCGATTTTGCCGATATTTCGGCGGACGACGCTCGTTTTTTGCAAGAGCGACTCTTGGCGAGTCGCGAGTTTGTCGAAGCGGGCGAAAGACCGCGCGCGTTGCTGTTGGAAAAACGCGAAAATTTTTGCGCGATGGTCAACGAAGAAGACCATTTGCGTTTGCAAGCGACCGCGAGCGGGTTCGCGTTGCGCGACCTTTGGAAGAAAGTCGACGAACTGGACGACGCGTTCGAATCGGAACTCGATTACGCGTTCGACAAGAAATTGGGGTACTTGACCGCTTGTCCGTCGAACGTCGGAACCGGGATTCGCGCGAGCGTGATGTTGCATTTGCCGGCGTTGATCGAGACGAACGAAATCGAAAAAGTGCTTCGCGGATTGCAAAAAATGAACTTGGCGGTGCGCGGAATTTACGGCGAATGGTCGCGCGTCCTCGGCGAATTTTTTCAAATTAGCAATCAAGCGACCTTGGGCGCGTCCGAGACGGAGATCGTCGAGCGCCTGAGCGAAGTGATTCCTTGCGTGATTAATTACGAGCGGCAAGCGCGCCAAACGATGTTGGAAAAAGATCGCGACGGCGCGATGGATCGTTGCTGTCGAGCGTTCGCGCTGTTGAAGTCGGCGCGCGCGATCACGATGGAAGAGGCGATGGCGCATTTGTCGAGCGTTCGACTCGGCGTTCGGTTGCGTTTGATCGACTCCGTTCCGATTTCCGCGCTCGACGAATTGACCGCGTCGATTCAAACGTCGCATTTGCGCCGTTTAACGGGAACGAGAGCGGAAGCCGAAATCGACGAAGAAGTGCTGCGAGCCGAGTACGTTCGGCAACAGTTGGCCGATTACGATTGACGAACGAATATCGTTAACAAAAGAAAACGCGCCGTCGAGAGACGAAAACCTCTTGACGGCGCGTTTAAATTTTCTTGCGACGACAGCTCTTTTTTGGGCGGAATTCGATTTTAAAAACAAAATCGCGCTTCCGTTGAATTTAGAGGCTAAAATTTAAGGAATTTAACGTTTAATCCGGCTCTTTTCGTTAAAATTTCAAGACAACGCGCAAAATAATGGACGCGCCGTCCGCCGTCTTTTTTCAGCGCGTAACGATACGCCGCGTTCAAGATATTCGCTGGAATCTCGCCCGCGCGGGTTTTGGCGACGACGTCGTCGACGAACGCGCCTTCGGCTTCCGTTTTAACGCGCAATTCTTGTTTGACCAACGCCGCGTCGAACGCGTCGATCGCCCCGAAAGCGCCGCGAGAGCCTAAGAAACCGACGCCGAGGCCCAAAAGGTAAGTTGTAAAACGGCGACGAGAAAGGTTTTTCATAACGACGTCCTTGTCTTGAAACGTTATCTTGATTTTGGCGCTTTAACGGCGAGGGCGCCGCAAGGCAACCGCCGATCCGTCGACGGTTTTGGCCAAAAGGCGTTAAATATATCGACGTTTTTTCGCCCAATCTTGAGCGGTCGCGAAATCCGTTAAGCGAATCGCTCGAAAGATTGGGGAATTGGCGCCTTGCCGGGAAGGTAGGGGGCCGGATCGACGAGACCCGCGGCGGCGAAACCCGCTTGCCGAAGGATGCAAGCTTCGCAACGCCCGCAAGACAAACCGGCGTCGTCGAGATCGTAACAAGTGCGCGTCAACGAATAGTCGAGTCCAAGTTCGACGCCGCGACGAATGATCTCGCCTTTGTCGAGGCGCAAAAGCGGCGCTTTGATTTCAACGGCGGTTCCCTCGACGCCGACTTTCGTCGCAAGTTGGGCAAGTTGGGAAAACGCGGCTAAATATTCCGGACGACAATCGGGATAACCGCTATAATCGACGCAGTTGACGCCGAGCCAAATTTCGTTGGCGCCGCGCGTTTCGGCGAACGCGAGGGCGAGCGAAAGAAAAATCGTGTTGCGCGCCGGAACGTAGGAAGTGGGAATCGACGCGCCGATTTTTTCGAGCGGAACGTCCGTTTCGACGGCGATCGCGTCGTCGGTTAGCGAACTTCCGCCGAATAGCGTCAAGTCGATGGGGAAAATCAGGTGTTCGCGAACGTTGAAAAATCGAGCGACGGCGCGGGCCGCGTCGAGTTCGCGAGCGTGTCGTTGGTTGTAATTCAAGGTGAGCGCGTAAATTTCTCGACCTTCGGCCGCGGCGAGAGCGCAAACCGTCGAGGAATCGAGACCGCCGGAAAGTAAAACGACCGCTTTTTGGGGCGACATAGGAAACCTTGGAAAAATGGCGAGGAAACGCGGACGGCTTCAAAACGCGACCGCGGAGCTTGGAGGGCGAGAGAGGGAAAACGGGGGTTATCGATTTTCCTCGTCTAATAACGTCGCGATTAATTCGCTGACGCTTGGCGTTTTGGAAGCGGAGGCTTCGGCGCCGGGCGCGTCTTCTTCGCCGCCGTTTGAGGGCGCGAAGGCTTCGAGGCGAACCGAAAAAGCGAACGGGTTCGGCGCGAAATCGGCGCAAGGTTTATCGAAAACGTTCGAGGAATCGCGGGCGGTCGCGGACGACGCGTTTGTCGACGGGATCAACGTTTTCTTTCGACATCGCGGACAAAGGATCGTCCGACCGGCGAAGTGCGACGCGACCGTCAATTTCGAGCGACAGGATTCGCAAAAGAACGTTATTCTCATTGTTGCAAATTTCAAATTCGTCGCGTTAAATCGTAACGAATCCTAAAACGACGTAATATGGTTAAAATAGCGAAACCGCGCGATTAGGGCGGGTCGTAACCTCCGCGAGAAAAAGGATGGCAACGCAATATGCGCCAAACCGTTTTCAAAACGCCGAGAAACACGCCGTATTTTTGTATCGCTAGTAAACAATATTGGCTGCAGGTCGGGGTAAAGCGACAACAGGGACCGAACATTGGACTAATGGCAAGTTGGTAAAAACGAACGATTTTAACGACTAAAAACGTTAAAAAATATTCGAAAAACGAGCCAATAATCTTAAAGGGGCGCGATAAAGCGGCGGAAATACGCTTGAACATCGGGTTAACGTCGTTGAAAACGGCTCGACTTATCGGGCGTCGCGCGTCGAGGAGGCGGGCGACGTTTCCGGAGAAAAAAGACCCCTTTTTATCGCTTTTCGAACGCAACGACGCGATAAATTTATCAAATCGTCGGCAAGGACGTCTAACGAAGGAACTTTTTCTTGGCGCGTCGGAATGGCGATAAAATCAAAACCGGTTGGAAGTTCGCGACGACGAAGACGAAACGCTTCGCGAAGCAGGCGCTTCCAACGATTGCGAACAAACGCTTTGCCGACCTTTTTGGAAACGGAAAGCCCCAAGCGACTCGGCGCGTTCGGCGACGTCGGACGGCAACAAACGGTCAGGCGTTCGTTGTAAACGCGAATTCGCGTTCGATAAACGAGCTGAAAATCGGTCGAACGTTTGATTTTTCGCGCTTCGTCAAAACGGAAAGAATCGGGCGTTTCCGACGCGGCGACGAGGAACGAATCGTTCATTCTTCCGGCCAAAGCTCCTCTTCAAGCGGTTTTTCGGCGGTTTCAACGTTTTCCGAAGTCTTGTCGGACGTCGTTTTCGGCGCGGTCGAAACGGCGGATTGCGGCCCTTGCGGCGCGGGTTCGCAAACCGCGTCGACCAGATTCGCCAGCGAATGCGGTTGGTATCCGACGATTTGCTCGTATTCGCGACCGTCGAGGTAGACGCGAACGTCCGGAATCGATTGAACGCCGAGATCGCGCGCCTTTTTTCCGAGTTCGTCGACGTCGACTTCGGCGAATTTTACTCCGCGACCGGCGAAGTAACCGGCTTGTTTGAGTA
>JAZNJF010000206.1:0-32342 GCA_045577885.1 Thermoguttaceae bacterium
CTTGGGAATGGGACGAATGCCGCGGCGTCGCTTCCGACGGGAACAAACTCAATTTGAACTACGCCGGTATTACCGACGGCACGTCGAACACGATCTTCGCGTCGGAAGCCTGCATCGGCTCGACTTCCAACACGAACAAAGTCAAGGGCGGGATCGCGCTCATCGGCGGCAACCACGGCAATATCAACTTCCGCCCGGTCAACTGCGCGGCGGTTCGCGGTTCGGACGGTCAATTCGTTTCCGGCACGAGCGTCGGGACGACGGCCAACCAACTTTCCGGCACGCGTTGGGCGGACTGCATGGGCGTTTACACGTTCTTCTTCCCGATGCTCCCGCCGAACTCCCCGTCTTGCGCCGCCGGCTCTTTGGAAGACTGGGCCATCGTTTCCGCTTCGAGTTATCACTCGGGCGGCGTGAACGCGGTTCTCTGCGACGGTTCGGTTCGCTTCATTAGCGAAACGGTCGACGCGGGCGACCAATCGGCGAACGCGCAAGACGTTTGCCCGAACAAAGACCGTCCGCAAGACTACGCGGGCAAATCGGTTTACGGCGTCTGGGGCGCGATGGGCACCATTTTCGGCGGCGAAACCGACGCGAATCTCTAATGTTGAAGTCGCGTTAAGCGCCTAAAACGGAAACGTCGTCGACGTAAGTCGGCGGCGTTTTTTTTATTTTAGACGCAAAAATAAAGAGAGGAAAAACGTCCCGTAAGACGCCGACGGCGCGCCTTTTCGGGAAATTTTTCGCAAAAAAAGGGCTAGCGGGGAAAAATTTAGCTCGTTTTATCGCAAGAGGGCCTTGCCGTTTTTTTAAAACGGATAAAATAACGGGGAACAAAATCGCGACAAGAGGCAAAACCGCGGGGAACCGCGAAACGTCGCGGCGCGTTGAACGAACGGTCGCTCGGCATATCGCCGACGGACGACCGCGCGTTCGATTTGACGTTATTTAAAAAATGGAAAGGTTGAGCTATGTCTAAACGTCAAGGTTTTACCCTTGTCGAACTGTTGGTCGTTATCGCGATCGTCGGTATTTTGATAGGTCTTCTTCTCCCGGCCGTTCAAGCGGCCCGCTAAGCGGCGCGTCGTATGCAATGCGCGAACCAACTGAAGCAACTCGGTTTGGCCGCGCAAAACTTCCACGACGTTAACGGCCGCCTCCCGGCTCGTTCCGCGCAACATATTTTGAAGAAATACAATCGCGACGGCAACGCGTTCGAACGTTTCTCGTACATGACGGTCTTGCTCCCGTACGTCGAACAAAACGCGATGTATCAACAATTTATCGGCGACCTCGAAGACGGCGATATGCAACCGCGGCGCGCCGACGACCCGCGCGGCGCCGGCGTCCGTCGCGTTTGGTTGAACAATATCGACGCTTTCCTCCGCCCGTCGGACGGCGCCGATAAACGTCCCGAAAACGAACGAAAAGCGACGAACTACCGCGTCAACTGCGGCGATATCGCGACGTCTTGGGAATGGGACGAATGCCGCGGCGTCGCTTCCGACGGGAACAAACTCAATTTGAACTTCGCCGGTATCGCGGACGGCGCGTCGAACACGATTTTCGCGTCGGAAGCCTGCGTCGGTTCGACCGGCGCGGTGAACAAAATCAAGGGCGGCGTCGCGAAATTGGGCGGCGACTGCGGGAATATTAACTTCCGTCCGGTCAACTGCGCGGCGGTTCGCGGTTCGAACGGCGAATTTGTTTCCGGCGCGGACGCTCCGTCGTCGGGCGACCAAATGCCCGGCAACCGTTGGGCCGACTGCGTCGGCGTTTACACGCTCTTCTACACGACGCTCCCGCCGAACTCCCCGTCCTGTTGCTCCGGAGGTTTGGAAGACTGGACGATTACGTCGGCGTCGAGCTATCGCTCGGGCGGCGCGAACGCGGTTCTCTGCGACGGTTCGGTTCGCTTTATTAGCGAAACGATCGACGCGGGCGACCAATCGAAAAACGCGCGCGACGTTTGCCCGAACAAATCGCGTCCGCAAGACTACGCGGGCAAATCGGTTTACGGCGTTTGGGGCGCGATGGGCTCCAAGTCCGGCGGCGAAACCGACGCGAGCCTCTAAGGTTTAATTCGCGCTTAGCGGATTAATTAAGGAAAACGTCGTCGACGCGAGTCGGCGGCGTTTTTTTTTATCGGCGACGTTCAAGCGGTTCCAACGTCGTCGCGGCGATTAGCGAGAGGTTGGGAAAAATGGGTAAGATTGGGGTTTTGCGTTAAACGGTTTGAAACGTTAAACGGCGCGATTTTTAGGGAAATTTACGCGAAAAAATATCTTTTTTGAAGAAAATTAGCCTCTTTTACCTCCGAGGGGCTTTGACGTTTTGAAGAAATGTGTAAAATAGATGTGAACAAATTCGCGACGTGAGGCAAGATCGTGGGAAACCGCGAACGTCGCGAAGAGTCGAACGCGCGGTCGCGGACGTTAAACGTCCGTGGAACGAAATATTGTGTCGGTTTTTAGGGGACGTCCGCGCGTTCGGCTTGTGGTAACTTAAGTTATTGAAAGGTTGAGCAATGTCGAAACGTCGTGGTTTTACCCTCGTCGAATTGTTGGTCGTTATCGCGATCATCGGTATTTTGATTGGTTTGCTTCTTCCGGCCGTCCAAGCGGCTCGCGAAGCGGCGCGTCGTATGCAATGCACGAACCAACTGAAGCAACTCGGTTTGGCCGCGCAAAACTTCCACGACATTAACAATCACCTCCCGAACCGTTCGGCGCAACATATTTTGAAGAAATATTCGTCGAACAACGGCGCGTGGGAACGCTTCTCGTATATGACGACGATGCTCCCGTACATCGAACAAAACGCGATGTACCAACAATTCATTAGCGACCTCGAAGACGGCGGTATGTCGCCGTGGACGACCGACGACCCGCACAAGACCGGTCAACGTCGCGTTTGGTTGAACACGATCGACGCTTTCCTTTGCCCGTCGGACGGCAACGGCAAGCGCGCCGAAGGCGAACTCAAAGCGACGAGCTACCGCATCAACAGCGGCGATATCGCGATGTCCTGGGAATGGGACGAATGCCGCGGCGTCGCGTCGGACGGCAACAAAATTCAACTGAACTACGCCGGTATCACCGACGGCACGTCGAACACGATTTTCGCGTCGGAAGCCTGCATTGGTTCGACCGGCACGACGAACAAGGTTAAGGGCGGTATCGCGCTCATCAGCAACCACGGCAACATCAACTTCCGTCCGGTCAACTGCGCGGCGGTTCGCGGTTCGAACGGCGAATTCGTTTCCGGCACGAGCGTCGGCACGACGAGCAACCAACTTTCCGGCACGCGCTGGGCGGACTGCATGGGCGTTTACACGTTCTTCTTCACGATGCTCCCGCCGAACTCCCCGTCTTGCGGCGTCGGGCTCGAAAACTGGAGCATCGTTTCCGCGTCGAGCTATCACTCGGGCGGCGTGAACGCGGTTCTCTGCGACGGTTCGGTTCGCTTCATTAGCGAAACGGTCGACGCCGGCGACCAATCGAAAAACGCTCAAGACGTTTGCCCGAACAAATCGCGTCCGCAAGACTACGCGGGCAAATCGGTTTACGGCGTCTGGGGCGCGCTCGGCTCCAAATCCGGCGGCGAAACCGACACGACCCTTTAATAAGAGCGAAGAAACGCGGCGCGCTTAACGTTGCGTCGCGTTGAAAAGATCGCGCCGTCGCGAACGTTGGTTTGCGTCGGCGCGTTTATTAATTTAAATTTTCAACCAGTAACGGCGAAACGTCGCGCGGCGTTCGCGGGAGAATGTTAACGATGAAAATGAAAATGTTGGTTTTGCTCGCGATCGCGGCGAGCGCGGTTTTGGTTTCCGGTTGCGCTAAAGACACGGGCCATCGTAAAACGACGGGCGTCGTTACCTACAACGGCGAACCGGTCGAAGGCGCGACGGTCGTCTTCATCCCGAGCGTTCAAGGCGGCGCGAGCGGCAGCGCGATGACCGACGCGCAAGGCGCGTACTCGGCCACCTCCGGGAGCGTCGGCGAAGGTCTTCTTCCGGGCGAATACAAAGTTACGATTTCGAAACGCGAAGCCGTCGTCGATCCCGACCAAGCGGCCTACGAAGCGGGCGAAATCACCTACGACGAACTCCAAGAACGCAACCGCGCCAAGGGGCTTAGCGGCACCGGCCCGGCCGGCGAAAGCCTCGTTCCGGAAATTTACTCCAACGCCGCCGCCACGCCGTTGACGATTACCGTTACCGACGACGCGGCGAAAAACAAATTCGACTTCGATCTCAAAGACGAATGATTCGAGGTTTTAAACGCTCGCGTTAAGCGACGTTTCCTACGGACGCCGAAACGTTCGTTCGCTCTTTGCGGGGCGGCGACGTTTCGGCGATTTTTTTTGCGTATTTAGCGTAAAGCGCCTAGATTGCCCGACCGTTGCGTTAGGGACTTCCGGTTTTATGAAAATGTTTCGTTGAAAAGTGAAAAAATTTTAAAAATTTTTTCTTTGCAGCCGTTAATCGCTTGAGATTATTGGAATAAATGGGTAGAATAAAAGAAGAATAAGAGCGGCGAGAGGCAAAAGCGTCCGGAATTTTTTTGGGCGTTTCGCCGCTTAAAGTCGACCGCGTCCGCTTGCTAAGCGATTTTTTCTTAGTTTTCGGTTTGAAAAGCGGGCGCGGTCGACGTATTTTTTTATTTTACGATCGTAAATTTTGAAAGGTTGAGCTATGTCTAAACGTCGAGGTTTTACCCTTGTCGAGCTGTTGGTCGTTATCGCGATCATCGGTATTTTGATCGGTTTGCTTCTTCCGGCGGTTCAAGCGGCTCGCGAAGCGGCGCGTCGTATGCAATGCACGAACCAACTGAAACAACTCGGTTTGGCCGCGCAAAACTTCCACGACGTCAACAACATGCTTCCGGCTCGTTCGGCGCAACACATTTTGAAGAAATACGCGTCGAACAACGGCAGTTGGGAACGTTGGTCGTACCTGACGGTTATGCTTCCGTTCATCGAACAAACCGCGATGTACAACGATTTCATCGACGACGCGGAAAAGGGGCGCAACGCCGTTCCGTGGGACGCAAATCGCGATTACATTTGGATTAAGAAAATCGACGCGTTCCATTGCCCGTCCGACGGCGGCGCGCAACGCTCCGACGGTCAAATCCAACCGACGAGCTACCGCATTAACTGCGGCGACATCGCGATGGGTTGGGAATGGGACGAATGTCGCGGGATCGCCGCCGACAACAATAAAATCGACCTGAACTACGCCGCGATCACCGACGGCACGTCGAACACGATGTTCGCGTCCGAAGTCTGCATCGGCACGGGCTCGACGGTCAACAAGGTCAAGGGCGGCATCGCGATTCTCGGCTCGAACTTCGGTTCGCACTCCTGCGATTGGCCGGCCCTCGGTTTCAAACCGGTTAACTGCGCGGCGGTTCGCGGTTCGAACGGCGAATACGTTTCCGGCACGAGCGCGCAAGGGAGCGGCGACTGGCAAAACGGTTACCGTTGGGGCGACTGCAACGGGAACTACACGCTGTTCTTTACGATTCTCCCGCCGAACTCGCCGTCCTGCGCGAACGGCAGCGCGGAAGACTGGTGCATCGCGGCGGCTTCGAGCTAC
This sequence comes from Thermoguttaceae bacterium, assembly GCA_045577885.1. Classification (GTDB taxonomy): domain Bacteria; phylum Planctomycetota; class Planctomycetia; order Pirellulales; family Thermoguttaceae; genus RUG369. The sequence continues at coordinate 5,606 of JAZNJF010000206.1, forward strand.
CACTCGGGCGGCGTCAACGCGGTGATGTGCGACGGTTCGGTTCGTTTCATTAGCGAAACGGTCGACGCGGGGAACCAATCCCTTTCCGCCGCCGACGTCGCGACGAACAAAGCGCGTCCGCAAGACTACGGCGGGAAATCTCCGTACGGCGTTTGGGGCGCCATCGGCACCCGCGCCGGCGGCGAAACCGACGCGAGCCTCTAATCGCCGCGGCGCGGACGACGTTTTCCGTCGTTCCGGCGTTTGATTAGCGATTTTTGCGACGCCGAAACGTCGAGCGTTTCTCGGGGTTTAACCTTGCGAGGGGCGCCGACGTTCCGGCGTTTCTTTTAATATTTTGAAAACTGTTTTAATAAGGGGCGTTTGAATGAGAAAAACAACTTGGAACTTCAACGGAATTCGGACGTTTCTCGGCGTCGCGACGGCGGCGGTCGTCGGGGGCGCCGTTCTTTTCGGCGGTTCGGCGCAAGGCGCGGAGTCGAAAGGAGCGAAACCGCTTCCGCGTTTGAAAGTTAGCGAAAACGGGCGCTTTTTAACGACCGAAGACGGCGCGCCGTTCTTTTGGCTCGGCGACACCGCTTGGGAACTCTTTCATCGCTTGAACCGCGAGGAAGTTATTCGTTACCTCGACAACCGTCAAGAGCGCGGTTTTACGGTCGTGCAAGCGGTCGCGGTCGCGGAGTTGGAGGGCCCGAAAGAGCCGAACGCGTACGGTTTCCTGCCGTTTAAGGATTTGCAGTCGGTCGAACCGGCGACCGTTCCGGGCCCGAACAACGACTACTGGGATCAAGTCGATTTCGTCGTCGACGAAGCGAACAAGCGCGGGATTTACGTCGGTTTCTTGCCGACTTGGGGGCGTTGGTGGAAGAAAGACCAAGGCGGCTTCTTCAACCCGGAAAACGCCGAGCGTTACGGGCGTTGGCTCGGCGAGCGTTACCGCGACAAGGGAATCGTTTGGATTCTCGGCGGCGACCGCGATATCGCCAACGACGAAGAGCGGGCGACCGTCGTCGCGATGGCGCGCGGCTTGCGACAAGGCGACGGCGGGGCGCATCTTTGCACGTTCCACCCGCGCGGCGGCGGGAGTTCCGCGGATTACTTCCACGACGACGATTGGCTCGACTTCAACATGCGGCAAAACGGGCACGGCGTCGAGTACGGAACGTACGACGGAACGCGTCGCGAGTACGAACGAACGCCGGCAAAGCCGATTCTCGACGGCGAGCCGGTTTACGAAGACCACCCGGTCGCGTTCAATCCGGACAATCTCGGACACACGACCGCCGCCGACGTCCGCCGCCCGCTTTATTGGGACCTGTTCAACGGCGCGTTCGGGCACACTTACGGCTGTCATTCGATTTGGCAGATGTTCGACCCGGAAGACCCGGCGCAATGGGAGGTTAACCGTCCGCTGACGAGTTGGCGCGAAGGGATCGAAGCGCCTGGCGCCGCGCAAATGCAATACGGCAAGGCGTTGATCGAGTCGCGCCCGTTCCTGACGCGGATACCGGACATGTCGCTGATCGTCGCCGACCGAATTCAAAGCTCGATTCCGGGCGCCGGAACGCGTCGTTTCGCGGCGACTCGCGACGAAGCGGGAACTTACGCGTTCGTTTATGTTCCGCTCGGGCGCGAATTTACCGTCAAAACGGAAGCGTTGAACGCGAAAAAAATCCGCGCGCATTGGTTCGACCCGCGCACCGGCGAAGCGCGTTTGATCGGCGAATTTGAAAACACCGGCGAACGGAGCTTCCTCCCGCCGACGCCGGGCGAAACGCTCGACTGGGTGCTCGTTCTCGACGACGCGTCGAAGAATTACCCGAAACCGGGCGCGAAGAAATGGAGCGGAAACCGTTAATTGAAGCGGAAATGTAACGCGTCGTCGGCGAAAAAGTCGGCGGCGCGTCTTTTTTCTCGGAAAAATAACGACGAAACGAAGCGAGGAGAGCGAAAAATGCGGCGAAAAATAAGAGCGATTTTAGCGGCGGTCGGAATTTGGGCGGCGGCGACGGCGAGCGTTAACGCGAACGAACCGAACGAACCGGAAAAAGCGGCGCCTCCGGAACGCGTCGTCGCGTCGTCGTTCGGGTTCGACGCGGCGGATTCGACGGCGTTTCTGCAGGCGGCGATCGACTCCGGAGCGCGAACGGTCGTCGTCGACAAGCAAGCGGCGCCTTGGACGGTAACGCCGTTGACGTTGCGGAGCGATTTGGAACTCGTTTTGGCCGAGGGCGTCGAGATCGTCGCGAAAGCCGGGGCGTTCCTTCCGAAGGGCGACTGCCTAATGGGGGCGGCGAACGTCGAGAATTTGACGATTCGCGGCGAAGGCGCCGGGGCGACGCTCCGAATGCGCAAGCCGGAATATTGGGAAGCGCCTTACGAGAAATCGGAATGGCGGCACGGGCTGTCAATTTTAAGCTCGAAAAACGTTAAAATAGAGAACTTGCGAATCGCCGAAACCGGCGGCGACGGGATTTATCTCGGCGTCGCGACCCGGGGCGTTCCTTGCCGCGACGTCGTAATCCGCCGCGTCGACTGCGTCGCGAACAACCGCCAAGGGATTAGCGTTATTAGCGTCGACGGTCTGCTGATCGAAGACAGCGTTCTGCGCGACACGTTCGGAACGGCGCCGCAGTCCGGAATCGACTTCGAGCCGAACCGCGAGGACGAGCAAATTTCGAACGTCGTTATGCGTCGCGTTTTAGCGGAAAACAACGCCGGAGACGGGTTCCAATTTTACTTGGGGAATCTCGACTCCGACGGGCCGGAAACGACGGTTAAAATCGTCGACTGCCGCGCCGTCCGGAATCGCGGTTGCGGGTTTTATTGGTCGGCCAAGGGCGGCCCGAACCGCGCGCTTCCGGGAAAAACGCTCGTCGAGAATTGCGAATTGCTCGGAAACGGGCGCGGAATTTTGGCGATTAACAAAACGACCGCTTGCGGGCCGCTCGTCTTCCGCGACGTTCGCTTGACGACGCCGAGCGCCGACGCGGAAGCGCCGAACGCGGACGAACAAACGGCGCCGCTCTTCGTTATCGCCAAAACGCCGTCGCCGGGCGCCGGGATAACGTTGCGCGCGAACGCCGACGGAACCGAGCCGCTCGGCGGCGTCGCGTTCGAAAACGTCGAAATCGTCGACGCGGACGCGCCGGAAAACGAAAAGACGCGTCTTTTCTCGATTTACGACGGTTCCGGCGACAGTTGCGGCGCGGAGGAAATTAGCGGGGCGCTCCGAGTCGTTCGCGGAGAAACAACGACCGAAACGCGGCTCGACGGCGAAAATTTCGACCGGCTCTTCCCGGAATTGGCGTTTCGCCGCGTCGCGCCGTTCGAACTCGACCGCTTGACCGCGCCGACGAACGACGCGGAACGGAGTCTTGCGGCGGAACTCGTCGACGCTTGGCGTTCGAAAGCGGCGGAAAAAGGCGAAAATCGGAGCGAACTGCGCGTCCGAAACGGCGGCGTCGGCTGGTTTTACGCGGAAAAGGGCGCCGACGTTTCCTTCGCGGTTCGTTTGCGGCAAGTCGGACGGTATACGTTGACCGCGCCGAAAGCCGAGCTGATCGCGCCGAGCGGGAAAACGTCGAAGTTGACGGGCGAAGCGTCGGAAGACGGCGTTTCGACGCGCTTCGCCGTTCGCGTCGAGGAGAGCGGCTGGTTCCGAGTCGCCGTCGACGTCGGCGCGAACGCGTTCCGTTGGGAAGCGGAGTCGACGCCGATTTTGGCCGCCGCGCGCCCGGCGTTGAATTTGATCGGAACGACCGGCGAATTTTGGGTTTACGTTCCGAAAAACGCGACCGATTTCGGCGTCCGCGTTAGCGGCGACGACGCGGAGCGCGTTTCGGCGACTCTTTTCGACCCGAGCGGAAAGCAAGTTTGGCGGAGCGAAAATATCGCCGGAATCGCGACTTGGACCCTGCCGGTCGACGAGAAAACGGGCCGCCCGACCGCGCCGCCGCAACCCGGTTTTTGGCGCGTTCGGTTCGACAAGCCGACCGTCGGAGTCTTGGAAGACTTCTATTGGACGATTCAAGGCGTTCCGGCGCTCGTTCGCTGACGCGTTCAAACCGTCGAAAGGGCGGGCGAAACGGAGCGGCGTCGCGTTTTGAAGCGCTTTAAAACGCGGCGCTTCGCTCCGTTTCGGCGGTTCGTCAAACGGACGGAACGGGGCGAGAAAAAAAGTTGAAAAGTTTTTAAAAGTTTTAACGCTTTTTTAAAGCGTTGAGATTAAAGAAGTTGCCGATTAAGGTTCTTAAACGGCGACGGCGAAAAGCGCGCTTCGAAAAGAAAAAAAAAGGCGTTTTCTCGGTTTGGCGCCGCGATTGCCTAATTGCGGGCGTACCCCTGAAGAGCGCGACGCGCTGGGTGGCGTTAGGATACCTTGCCCGTTCCTTCGCCAAGTCGTTTTCGACTCGTCGCGTTCAAAGGGGTTTTTTCTTTTCTTGACGAATTTCCTTGACGGCGTTTTTAGCGGCGGTTTGGGCGAATTTCCTTGACGGCGGTCTCGACGGATTTTTTTTTGACGGGTTCTCTTGACGGCGGCGTTGGACGCGACTCGCTTCGCTATCTTGCCTTTTTTCGCTAGATTAACGTCGTTGCGCGGGCGTTTTCGGTTAACGTTCCGTTTTTGGCGGAAAAGACGGCGAAAACGCGAAAAACACTTGCGTCGCGGCGCGTTTTCCTTTATATTACTAGAAACGACGGCCCGCGGCGGTCGTCCGGCGTTCGTTAGGGAACGCAAACGGAATTTAGGCAAAATCGGTAAATAAGGGAAGTCGGCGGGGACGTTCCGCGTCGACGGGAGATTGTTGAAATGAAAAATGTTGCAAAATTAACGTCGGCGTTCGCGTTCGCGGCCCTTTGCGCCGCGTTTTCGACGGGAAGCGTCGCGAAGGCGGAAACTTTGAAAGAGAAAAATCCGGCCCCGAAAGCGGGCGAACAAATTTTGATGTCGGCGGAATTGCCCTTGGCGACCGGCGGAACTTGGACCGGCGGCGACGCCATGCCGCTTGGCGGCCCGAATCCGATCGACGAAACGAAGACCGAAACGCTCAAGTTTTGGTTCTTCCTCCCGTCGAACGAGTCGGCGAAAACCGACGCGGGCTTTCCGCTCCTCCTCTTCCTGCACGGCGCGGGCGAACGCGGCGACAATCCGGAAAAAGTGAAGATTCACGGCCCGGCGATGATTTGCTCGAAACCGGAAAAAGCGAAGGATTGGCCGTTTCTGACCGTTTCGCCGCAATGCCCGGGCGTTCGTTTTTGGTCGCCGGCTCAACTGCGCGTCTTGATCGACCAAATTTGCGACAATTACCCGGTCGACCGTTCGCGGATTTACGTTACCGGCCTTTCGATGGGCGGTTTCGGGACTTGGGGGCTGATCGCGCACTCGTCCGATATTATCGCGGCGGCGGCTCCGCTCTGCGGCGGTTACGACGTTAAATTCGCGCCGAAAATGACGAAAACGCCGATTTGGACGTTCCACGGCGACGCGGACGGCGCCGTCAAATACGAGTACACGAAGAATCTCGTCGAAGCGGTCAAAAAAGCGGGGAACGACGACGTTCAATTCACGACGTACCCGGGCGTCAACCACAACTGCTGGACGCGAACGTACGACAATCCGGAACTTTACCGTTGGTTCCTGTCGAAAAAACTTGAAAAATAAGCGGTTGAAAGAACGTTTTTCGGTTGGAACGCGGAACTTTCGCGGTCGAAAAGCGTTAGAAAAACGTCGTCGTTCGTTGCGGACGGCGGCGTTTTTTGTTGTTATCGGCGATTTTTGAACGGTTTTGAAACGAGGCAAAAAATGAAACGAACGATTCGATTCGCGGCGCTTTGCGTCGTCGGATGCGTCGCGTCGCTTTTGGCGGCGACGGCGATTTTTGCGCAAGAAAACGTCGGCGCGGCGACCCCGAAAGCGGGCGAGCTGGTCGCGGCGTCGGTCGAACTTCCGGCGGTCAAGCGCGAAGGCGGGCGGCGCGGTCCGGAAACGCTCGACCCGTCGGCGGCTCCGCAAACGTTGAAATATTACGTCTTCCAACCGAGCGACGAGTCGGAAAAGACCGACGCGGGCTTCCCGTTGATGTTGATGCTGCACGGCGCGGGCGAACGCGGCGACAATTTGGAGCTGTTGAAAAAATACGGCCCGGTCGAGTTCTGCTCGAAAGCGGAGAGCGCGAAAAACTGGAAATTCTTCACCGTCGCGCCGCAATGCCCGGCGAACGGCTGGTGGTCGGCGGCGCAACTTAGCGTTATGATCGACAAAGTTTGCGAACTTTACCCGGTCGACAAAGATCGCGTTTACGTTACCGGCGTCTCGATGGGCGGTTTCGGAACTTGGTCGCTCCTCGCGACTTGCCCGGAAAAGATCGCGGCCGCCGCGCCGATTTGCGCCGGAGGCGACCCGAACGCCGCGCCGAAAATGGCGACGACGCCGATTTGGGCGTTTCACGGCGACAAAGACCCGCTCGTCCGCCTCGAACAATCGCAAACGATGATCGACGCGAACAAAAAAGCCGGAAACCCGGACGCGAAACTGACCGTTTACCCCGGCGTCGGACACGACAGCTGGATCAACGCTTACGCGGAAGCCGACCTCTATACTTGGCTCCTCTCGAAGCGAATTAGCGGCAAACCGGCGAAGGTCGAGCCGGTCGCCGTCGACGAGAGCCCCAAGGCGGGCGAACTGGTCGCGGCGTCGGTCGAACTTCCGGCGGTCAAGCGCGAAGGCGGGCGTCGCGGTCCGGAAACGCTCGACGCGACGGCGACGCAAACGCTGAAATATTACGTCTTCCAACCGGTCGACGAGTCGGCGAAAACGGACGCCGGTTTCCCGTTGATGTTGGTCTTGCACGGTTCGGGCGAGCGCGGCGACGACTTGAACAAGTTGAAAGTTTACGGCCCGGCGATGTATTGTTCGAAGGCCGAGAGCGCGAAAGATTGGAAATTCTTCACCGTCGCGCCGCAATGCCCGGCGAACGGCTGGTGGTCGGCGGCGCAACTTAGCGTTATGATCGACAAACTTTGCGAACATTACCCGGTCGACCGCGACCGCGTTTACGTTACCGGCGTTTCGATGGGCGGTTACGGGACTTGGTCGCTCTTGGCGCAATGCCCGGAAAAGATCGCGGCGGTCGCGCCGATCTGCGGCGGCGGCAACCCGAACGACGCGGCGAAAACGGCGACGACGCCGATTTGGGCGTTTCACGGCGATCAAGACCGAGCGGTGCCGCTCTCCGCGTCGCAAGCGATGATCGACGCGCACCAAAAAGCGGGGAATCCGGACGCGAAACTGACGGTTTATCCCGGCGTCGGGCACAACTCTTGGATAAACGCTTACGCCGACCCGGAACTTTATGCTTGGCTTCTCTCGAAGCGTTTGAGCGGCAAACCGGCGAAAGTCGAGCCGATCAAAGAAGCGGCGCTCGACGAAGCGCCCAAGGCGGGCGAATTGGTCGCGGGCGCGGTCGAAGTTCCTCTTTCGAAGCGCGAACGCGGGCTCTTCGGGCCGGAAACGCTCGACGAAACGAAGTCGCAAACGTTGCGTTATTTAGCGTTCCAACCGGTCGACGAGTCGGCGAAGACGGACGCGGGTTTTCCGCTTCTTATCTTCCTGCACGGGATCGGCGAACGCGGCGACGACTTGAACAAGTTGAAAATTTACGGGCCTACGGCGATTCTTTCGAATCCGGAGCGCGCGAAAAGTTGGAAGTTTTTCACCGTCGCGCCGCAATGTTTCGCGGATTCTTGGTGGTCGGCGACGCAACTTAGCGTCATGATCGACAAGGTTTGCGAAAAGTATCCGATCGACAAAGATCGTGTTTACGTTACCGGCTTGTCGATGGGCGGTTTCGGGACTTGGTCGTTATTGGCGCATTGCCCGGAAAAGATCGCGGCGGCGGCTCCGATTTGCGGCGGCGGCGACCCGAACGCGGCGTCGAAAATGGCGACGACGCCGATTTGGGCGTTCCACGGCGATAAAGACAACGTCGTTCCGCTCGGCATGTCGCAAGCGATGGTCGACGCGAACAAAAAGGCCGGGAACCCGGACGTCAAACTGACCGTTTACCCGGGCGTCGGACACGATTCTTGGAACAAAGCCTACGACGATCCGGCTCTGTACGATTGGCTTCTCTCGAAAACGAAGGCGGACGCGAAATGAACCGCGTTCCGGCGTAAAAAACGTTGCCCCTAAAAAAACGCCGCGTCGACTTCCCGTCGACGCTGCGTTTTTTTTTGAGAAATTTTCAAAAAGAATTTGAAATCTTTTCCGTTTCGCTTTACTCATGAGCGTGAAAGGGAGAAAAAGGCAACTTTTTCATAAGACTTAAGTTAACGCGACGCGAAATCGGGGAAAACGAACCGCGAACGCGTCGAGCGTTGGGCGCGCGTTTTAACGCGGCGTTCAAGCGTTTTAAAAAAAGAATTAGAGCGAATCGTCGAAAGACGTTTACGGGAGAAACGGCGTGATGAAAGTGAAAATGTGGGTTTTAATTGCGTTGACGGCGAGCGTCGTCGCGGTGGCCGGTTGCAAACCAAGCGCTAGCTCGACGCAAATTAGAAAAGGCGTTAGCAAAATCTCGGACGATTGGAAAAAAGTTACGGAGCGAAAAGGCGGGAAACGCGGAACCGGAAGCCGAGGAAGCCGAAGGCAAACGTCGCCGTCGGAAGCGGCGCCGGAAGCGAGGTTGCACGGTCAGTGGGCGATGACGCAAGAGTCGTGGAACGCGGAAGTCGCGGCGAGAACCTTTGGCGCGCCGATTATGTTTCATCCGGAAATCGCTTTCGGTTTTGAAAATTCGCGGCATTGCGTTTCCGCGCGCGATATAAGTTTGGGAGTCGTGGACGCCGGCGTTTATAGCGTTCGAGGGGACGTTTGCGAATTCGTGTGGACGCATAGCAATTATCCGGGGCGGGCGGGCGCGTGCCAAGACCGGATTTATTGGATCGACGCGGATACGATGGTAATGGAATCCTTGGCAATGCCGGGAGTCGCGCGTCAGTATCGTCGCCTCTATTAACGCGTAAACTATTGGACATTGCGAAGTCGCGCGTTGGGAAAAGAGCGACGGCTCCCGGACAACTAGGCGCTCGGCGCAACGTCTAAAATCGCGCTTTTTTAAAAATTAAGCGCGTTGAAAAATCTTCTCTTGGGGAAGAGACGTAATTAACGACCGTTTTCAGGAACGACGCGAGAGATAAACGAGACGCGTCGCGCAAACTAAGTTTAAGTATTTTAATATAAAACGAGGGCAAGCATGGACTCTGAAGTTAAGACGATTGTGAAAGTCGGGATGGCCGCGACTGGCGCCGCCGGCGTTGGATTGGGGATTTTCGGCGGCGACACGGTGGCTCTTGCGGGCGTTTGGGGGACGATGATGTACAAAATTGCCCGCCATCACAACGTCGATTTAGACGAAAAGACTTGCGTGAAGACCTGCGCCGGTATTATCGCTTCCTTGGCCGGTTACAAGTTGGGATGCTTGGTTTTGACGCACGCAGTAAACGTTTTGTTGGCGACGGTTACGTTGGGGGCGACGTTGTTCCTCTCCTTGGGGGTGAACGGGATCATTAACGCGCTGATTACCTATCGTCTTGGAAAAACGTTTGACAAGATGTACGGCGACGACGGGTGCGCGACGGCGCTCGTAACCATCGGCGGTAGCGTTCTTCGTTCGTTTTTTGCCATTCCGAGCCCTAGCGAATTTAAAGAAGTAATGGACATGATCAACGATTGAGACGTGTTGCAAGGCGATTAGGAAGATAAAATCAACGAATGGGACGGCGTTCGCGCACGAGAAACGCCGTCGCGCGGGAGATATTAAGAGGCGATTTATGGATATTGCGATCGATTTGATTATTTTGTTTGCCGACAAGATTGCGGCGGTTTGGGAACGTTTCAAAAATTACGCCGCCGCTTTACAAGAAGCGCGTCCGGTCGAGCGCGACGAAACGAAAGTTTGGGCGTTTGACGAGTTGAAGAAAAAGGGCGAGGAGAAAAAACAAAAGAAGGTGAAAACTTGGTTGCTCTTCGTTTCTAAATCGAAGAAGTTGACGGTGCGATTCGTCGGACTCGACGCGAAAGAACGTTACGTTTTGGGCTTTTGCCGTCGCGTTCAACTCGACGGCGCGCCGGAAGAATGGCGAAACGTCGGGAGCCCCGAGGTTTTCGAGCTGAAAGTCGCCGAGTAACGCTTTCGGTTAATCGACCGGTTGGCGCAAACGTCGGCGATCGCGCGTCGGACGAACTAGGAGGACCTAAAAGGGCGCGCGAGAAAAAAAGGGGCTAAACGACGTTATACGGGCCTGGAAAGTTGAGCAAACCAAAAATTAGAAAAGGAGGGGAAGCGTAGACGCTCGAATAATGGATATCCGCGCGCGACGTTGGTCGGCGCGGTGAAACGCTTTTCGACTTTGCGGCGCGGGGACGGGCAAAACGCGACGTTCGACGCGCCGAGGCGTCGGGATAAAATTTTTAAAAAATCCTGAAATTTAATATTTTTCGACAAAATTTTTTGACAAGTCCTCCTCTTACGGACAGAAACGACGCAAATAATTATTAGATTAAACGCTTAAAACGATCGCAAGCGTCGGTAAACGCGAAGAACGAATCGGATTAAACGCCGGGCGGCGCTGTTTAGATAGGAGGGTGAAAAATGAGTTGTAAAGTCGAACGGCTCTTTTGGGAGATTTTCGTTTACGTCGTTAAACGAAAGGTCTCCCAGACTTACGGAAGCGCGCTTTGCGGCGTGTTTTTGAGCGCGGGTCTCGTCTTCTTTAGCGGAGAGTGCGGCCTCAAGGTCGCGATCAAGAAAACGGTTGAAAAGACCGCGATCATGTTGAGCAAACAAGTCAACGAGGAACTCTTCAAAATCAACGACGAATGCCAAATCTTCGCGTTCTGTTTCGGCGCGTTGCGAACGCTTTTCGGCCTTCGCTATTCGTTCGGGCGCGGCGTTTGGCCGAGCGTCGAGGAAGCGCGGACGGCGTTTGCTCGGCTCGTCGCGGCGGCGACGGCGACAAACGACGCTCGAATCGTCGCGAAAGTCGCCGCGAGCGGACATGCTAACGCAAGCGATAATAACAGGTTAGATAGCGGCAAACATCACGAGGTCGGCGGTTCCCTTTGCCTTTGCGCTTGAAAAGTAAAACGCGGTTATATCGCTCGCCGAAACGGGCGACTCGCTAACGTCAAGCGTTGACAATGTAAAAACCTCGAAAGGAGAAAGCGAAACTTTCCGCCTTTCGAGGTTTTGGCGTTAAACGGTAAAACGTTAAGCGGCGGTTATTTCGAGGCGCCGTAGCGGTCGAAGTACGCCTTCCAACGTCGCGAAATCGTCTCTTTAATTTCCGGCGCGAGTTCGAATTTATTCTTTTGGTACTTCTTTTGCGTCGACGCGAACGCTTCGAACGCTTGACGGCGACCGTCGAAACCGTCGATTTCCAATTCGGCGTAAATACGTTCGAGCGTCGCGACCGGCTCGGCGACCAGCTCGTCGTAAGAAATTTCGCAGAAGTTCTCTTTTTTAAGGAGTTTAACGTCGTCGAAGAACGCGTCGTACATCGCTTCGAAGTCGCTCAAAACCTTCTCTTCGAGCGCGGCGCCTCCCTTGGGCGGTTGTAAACCGTGCGTCGCGGCGAGCTTTTTCCAAAGGTTGACCGTCGACGGGAAGAGCGCGAACGGGTCGCGGGAAATGTGAACGAATTTCGCGTTCGGGAAGCGTTCCAAAATCGCGCGAACGCGAGCGGTGTGCGGCGGCGACTTCAAAATAATCCGCTTGCCGCGACCGACCGTCAGTTCTTTGAGGAAATATTCGAGCGCGTCGAGCCAACGGGAACGGTCGGCGTCGCTTAGATTGCGGAGCGTCAAATAATCGGCGTCGATACGACCGTTGTTCGGGAACGCGATTTCGCGGTACGGCGACGGCGCCCCGAGCGCGCAGATCGCGAACTCGTCTTCTTGCGGACGGTCGAGCCCGACGGCCATATTGTCCATCGGACGTTTTTTCGGCATCAAATATTTCACCCAAGGCCGGAAAAGCCCGCCGGAAACGAGGAGGTGCGCCGGAGCGAAACAGTCGTAAGTGTCGGAACAGGCGAAGCGTTCGTCGCGCATCATGTACTCGTGAAGGAGCGTCGTTCCGCTGCGCCAGTGTCCGACGATAAAGATCGGCGCGTCGACCAGTTTCGCGTCGCGAATTTTCTTCCCGAGCGTCAGTTTTTGCAGGCCGGCGAGAAACGAGTTGGTTAACGCCAAGCCGGAAATAACGCAAAACATCGGAAATCGCGTCGGCGCGACCCGCCAACGACCGGCGTTTAAAATTTTGAGCCAAGCGGAAACGGTTACGCCGTCCCACATGCGCGGATTCCAAAAGCGGTCGGCGCTCCCTCCGGTCGTCATTTTGACGATGGACGACGTTTTTTTGTTGTTTTTATCGTTCTTTGCTTCGGTATTCTTCATCGTATTGATTTCTTTAAGCGCGGAAGGCGGGAAAGGGACGGCGGGCGCCGTCAATCGACGATTTTCAATCCGGCGTCGTCGATTTCGTAAAATAAAATTTCGTCGGAACAAGCGGAACCGCGATGCTTCATGACGTACAGCGCCCGACGGAAGCGGCGCCCGTCTCGAATTTTGCCGAGGTAAATAACGGTGTTCGCTTGAGCGAAGAAGTCGCCCTCTTCGAGCGGTTTTTCGATCAGCGCGTCGAGCGACGTTTCCGGCGCGGTGTACGAGAAGAGCGTTCCGATTTCGGCTTCCGGATAGGGCGCCGCGCCGATTTGCGCTTCAAACTCGCGGAAATTTTGCCGGAAAAGATCGCGCGCGACCCAAGCCGACTCCTTCTTAACGATTTGCCGTTCGACGTATTCGAGCAACTCGAATTGAATCGACTCCCCTTGACGCTCGACCGGTTCGACGCCGTCGACGACGAGCCGCCGCGCGCCTTGCGCAAAGTTGGCGTAAAGGAACGAAATCGTCGACTGCAAGCGTTTCGTCAAGTCGAGCTTCCACTCGCGCCAAGCGTCGTCGCCGAGGTCGCGACGGGTAACGCGCCGCCCGGCTTGCGAAAACGCGTGAAAATAGTCGCCCGCGAAGCGTTCGTTCGACGCGACGCAAGCGAAAAACTCCGCCGGATCGAACGGGCGGTCGCCGCTTTCTTCGCGCATTTCCCAATCGAAGAGCGACTTCGCGTAAGCCGCGTGATTTTGGGAGTCGCCGCGAGCGGTCAAGTCGAGGAGGATTCCGCGTCGACGTTCCGGCGCGTCGAGCCCGGCGTTGAGAAATTGGAGTCCGAATTGCGTTTTACCGGCGCCGGAGCTTCCGACGAGCGCGGTCGTCGTCCCGGGAATCAGCCCGCCGCCGAGTTTTTCGTCGAGACCGGGGACGCCGGTCGAGAGGCGTTGAATCATCGTTTTTTGCCCTTTTATTAATAACGCGCTCGTCGCAAGCGCAACCGACTCAATTTTAACCCTTTTTGCGTCGGCGTCCAGCCCGGGCGAGCGTTCTCGAAAAAAATCGCGAAATTGAAAAAAAAAAGAAAACTTGGGCGTCGACGGCGAAACGGCGATTTCGCGGCGAAAAAGAATTTTCGAAAAAACGCGGAAAAGGGGGGAAAAACGATTGCAAGCGCGCGTCGGTTTTGGTATAATGAACGAAACGAGCGCGGCGGCGGTTTTGTGCGACGACCGCGCGACTATTTGCGTAAACGGATAATTTTACCGGCTTTATTAAAGCGTTAGAGGATTTTCGATGGATAATTTGAACGTATCGGTTTTGGGTTACGGTATGATGGGCGTTATTCGTAGTTTGGCGTACCGCGGCGTCGTCGGCTACTTCAAAAACGCTCCGATTCAACCGGTTCTCGGTTACGCGTCCTGCTGGAACGACGGCGAAAAAGCGATGGCGGAACGCGACGGCTGGAAAGCGATCGTCGGTCCGGACGCTTCGAAAGAAGTCATCGCGAAAGCCGATACCGATTACGTCGACATTTGCTTGCCGAACGCCGCGCACTACGCCGCCGCGATGGCCGCTTTCGACGCCGGCAAACACGTCTTCTGTGAAAAACCGCTCTCCGCGAACCTCGAACAAGGTCGCGAAATGGCCGACAAAGCGGACTCCTGCAAGGGCCAATTGAACAGCGTCAACTTCATTTACCGTCGCGTTCCGGCGAACGTTTACGCTCGTAAACTGGCGCGATCCGGCAAGTTCGGTCGCCTGATCGAAGCGCGCATGTTCTACAACCAAGGTTGGGGTTGGGGCGCCGACGGCAGCTGGCGTTTCGAAAAATCGCACGGCGGCGGCGCGGCCGGCGACCTCGGCTCGCACTCGCTCGACATGCTCTATTACATCACCGGTCTTCGTCCGATCGAACTCTGCGCGATGCAAACGACGCACGTCAAACAACGCAAATGGAAGAAAACCTTCGCGTCGCAATTGAGCAACATGGGCGCCGGCGCGCAAGCGCAAGACGATTTCGAAATCCGCGACTGCGACGTCGACGACGCGATGCGCGTTATGTTCACCTTGGACGACAACTCGGCCATCGGGACGCTCTCCGTTACCCGCAACGCTTGCGGTTCGGAAAACCAAAACGGTTACGAACTCCGCTTCGAAAAGGGGACGATTAAGTTCTGCTTCGACGAAATGAACTACCTCGAAGTCTTCGACAAGACCGCCGAAGATCCGCAACTCTGGGGTTGGAGCAAGATCTGCACGAACCGCGCGGTTTACGGCAACTACTTCGACTTTGCCGACGGCCACATGATCGGTTATCGCGACATTACCGTTTACGGTATTTTGGAAAACCTCCGCGCCATCGACGCGCTCAACAAGGGCGTCGCTTACGAAAGCGAATCCCCGATCGCGACCTTCCGCGACGCGTTCAACGTCCAACGCACGTTGGCCGCTTGCGACAAATCGATCGCCGAACGCAGCTGGGTCAAACTCGAAGACATTAAATAGTCGACGGAGTTCCGAGCGAACCGGCGTTTTCTTGAAACGGCGTCGGTTCGCGAACATTGGAGTTCGTTTTTAGCGCCGTTGTTCGCGCTTAGCGCAAAAGCGTCGACTGTAATATACGACAAAAATGTAAATTTGTCGACGCTTTGGACGCGCGCCGAACTTTAACGGCGAAAACGCCCGACTCCTCCGAAAATGCGACCGCCGCCGCGAAGTCGAACGTCGAAAGACGCGCGACCGACGGCGGTTTTTTGTTTTGTAGGGTTTGTAACGATTCTTTTTAGAAAAATCTTCGACGAATCTTTCTCCGAGTAAAATTTAGGACGTCTCTTTTACAAGGTGTAGTAGTCTTTAACTAAGTGAGAGCCGCGCGGTTCTCGCTGTTTACCGTAATACATACGCGGT
Organism: Thermoguttaceae bacterium; assembly: GCA_045577885.1. Taxonomy (GTDB): domain Bacteria; phylum Planctomycetota; class Planctomycetia; order Pirellulales; family Thermoguttaceae; genus RUG369. Next base: position 20,967 of record JAZNJF010000206.1, read on the forward strand.
AAAACTCTATACTTAGTTATAAAAAGGAGAACGTAATGTCTCACGAAAATCGAAAACTTATGCGGGTTAGTATTGCCGGTTACGGTATGATGGGGGGACTTGTCGCGAACGTCGTCGACAACGTCAACCGTTATTTTCGCGACGCGCCGTTCCGAGCGGTCAAGGCCAACGCGTTTGTTTACTCGGACGAAGAAGCCAAACGAGCTACAGAGGACGGATGGAACCCTGTTCGGAGTGTCGAGGAAATGCTGAACGGCGCGGATTATGCGTATATCGCTCTTCCGAACGCTAGGCACTGCGACGTCGCTTTGGCTACTTTTGAAAAGGGAAAACATTGTTTCTGCGAAAAACCTTTGGCAGTTTCCGTCGACGAGGCTTTCGCGATGACGCAAGCGGCGGAAGCGAACAAGCGTCTTTTGAATAGCGTTAATTTTATCTATCGTCGTTCGCCGGCTACCGTTTACGCTCGCCGGCTGGCGCAGAGCGGAGCGTTTGGCGATATGACAGTGTGTCGCTTACAATATTGGCAAAATTGGTCGGCGTCAATGTTTGACGTGCCGCTCACTTGGCGTTTTGTCGAGGAGCAGGCGGGGGGCGCGAGCTACGACCTGGCGTCGCACTGCTTCGATATGCTGAATTACGTAACAAATGAACGCCCGCGAACCGTCTCGGCGATTGCGACGACGCACGTTAAGGAGCGCCGCGATCTCAAAACCGGCGAAATGCGTCCCGTTTACGTCGACGACACTCTCGAGGCGAATTTCGCGTTGTCCGGCGACGCGGTCGGCTCGTTAAGCGTTAGTCGGAACTGCTTTGGACACGAAAATTCGCACAAGTTTGAAATTTGTTTCGAACGAGGAACCCTCGCTTGGTGTTACGACGACTTGTCGACGTTGTGGGTTTACGCCGCCGACGGCGGGCTCAAATTGCCGAACGGCGAAGCGATTTCTCGCGGTTGGACGAAAATCGATTGCAACCGTAAAGGCTTTTGGAATCATGATTTCGCCGACGGTCATCGCATTGGATACCGCGACCTTGCCGTTTACCAACTTTGTGAAAATATGCGAGCGATCGACGCGCTCGAAAGCGGACGCGAATATCAAAGCGACGCGCCGATCGCGACGTTCCGCGACGCGCTCGAAGTTCAACGTTGCGTCGCCGCCGCGCTGTTATCGGCGAAAGAGGGGCGCCGTATTAACGTCGCGGACGTTAAGGCGACGGGCGAAAAATGATTTCGCGCGGTTGATTTTGCGCCGTCGTTCGGTTTGAAGCGGCGGCGATTCCCGTTTCCGCGCGCTTCCTTGATTCGACGTCGTTATTCTAACGCGTCGAGCGGCGGAGCGCGAGCGGGGGCGGCGAATTTAGCGTCGACGGGGCGCGTCGCGACGCAAGCGGCGCGTTTCGTCGGCGTTTTTGCGTTTTTTTTGTCCCTTTTTTTCGCGGGCGCTTGCTTTTTGCGGCGTTTGCGGGTATCATCGTAAGAGACGCTCGCGACGGCGGAAAAACGTTTCGCCGCTTCGACGTTTTCGACCGGAAAATCGCCGAAGTCGTCGTTTCGCGGAGTCGGTTTCGCCGCTTCGACGTTTTCGACCGGAAAATCGCCGAAGTCGTCGTTTCGCGGAGTCGGTTTCGCCAATTCGACGTTTTTCGACCGGAAAATCGCCGAAGCCGTCGTTTCGCGGGTTCGCGTTTGTTCGGCGATTCCGGAAACGTTGCGCGAAGTCGATTTCCAACGAACGCGGGGCGGTTTCCGCTTCCGTTCCGGCGCCGGTTCGCGTCGAGCGTCGTCGATTTTGCCTTTTCGACCCTTTCCTTTAGATAAAATAGAGAAGATGGCCGCTAATTTAACGCCCCAATATTTGAAAGCCGAAGAAGAGTATCGTCGCGCGCAGTCGCCGGACGAAGAATTGCGTTGGCTCCAAGTGATGCTTCAGGAGATTCCGAAGCATAAAGCCAGCGAAAAAATGCAGATGATGCTGAAAACGAAAATCGCCGACGCGAAAAAAGAGGTCGAAGCGTCGCGCGGCGCCGGGAAAAAATCGGGCGGAAAATCCGTGAAGATTCCGCGTCAAGGCGCCGGCACCGCGGTCATCATCGGCGGTCCGAACTCCGGAAAGTCGCAGCTTCTTACCTATTTTACCAAGGCAAAACCGGAAGTCGCGCCGTATCCGTTCACGACGCAAACCGCGTCGCCCGGGATGATGGCTTGGGAGGACGTTTTCGTTCAATTAATCGACACGCCGCCGATCACGCCGGACTTTTTCGAGTCGTATTTATACGGGTACATTCGCGGCGCGGAACTGGTGTTGCTGATGGTCGACCTCGGCGACGACGACGGGATTCAGCAGTGCCAAGACGTGCTCGACCGTCTGCAAGGGACGAAAACGCGTTTGGCGGCGGAATCGTCGCTCGACGAAGAGGACGTCGGGCTCTCGTACACGAAGACGTTCCTCGTTTTCAATAAGAGCGACCTGCCGGACTTCAACGACCGACTCGAACTCTTCCGAGAGTTCTGCTCGACGCCGTTCCGCGAGTTCCAGATTTCCGCCGTCGACGGAAGCGGAACCGAAGAGCTCCGCAACGCGATTTACGAAGCGATGAACGTCGTCCGCGTTTACACCAAACAGCCGACGAAAAAAGAAGCCGACCGCGACAAGCCGTTCACGCTCAAAGAAGGAAGCAACGTTTTCGACCTTTGCGACCAAATTCACAAAGATTACGCCGCGAAATTCAAGTCGGCGCGCGTTTGGGGCGAAGCGGTGCACGACGGAACGGTCGTGAAGGGCGATTACGTCGTCCGCGACGGCGACGTCGTCGAGATTAATGTCGCGCCGTAATTTACGCGACTTGCCTATTTTAACGCGGTTGAAAGTAAAAAACGACGCGGCGCGCCTCGACGAGAGGAACGACGCGTCGTTTTATTTTGCCTTGCTTTTGTGAAATATTTATCTTGCCTATCTTGAACGCTTGGTCGGTTGAAAAAAAACTCCGTTTTTTAAGAAAATTTTTAAGCGGCGCCGGCGGAATAACCGATACATCCAGCAGACAAACGACGTCGGCGCGTCCGTCGTTGTTGTTCGGGCTTACGTCAAGGACGCGAAGCCGTTAATATATCAATTGCGAGACGCCGCGACCCTAATATTGGGGCGAAGTATTGTCCGTCGCCGCGACGACGTTCCGTCGAACGAAGTCCATTGACGAGATCGGTCAAGCGTGACGAAGGCGTTCCGGAACGCGCTTCGAGCCGCCGGGCGACGCGTCTCCTGTTTTCATGAAAGCAAAGGATTTGAAATGAAATCGATGAAAACCATCGGCGCTCTCGCGCTCGCGGCGTTGTTTGTCGTTCCGTTCGTCGGGTGCCAAGTTACCCGCAACGGTCAAACGCTGCCGAGCCCGCATTACACTGTGGACGATATTCAATATCATCCGTCCGGGAACGAGTTCCAATATCAAGAGGAAGTCGACCAAATGAACAAAATCAACGCCGAACGTCAAGCCGCCAACGCGATGTATTGATTTTCGTCGAGACGCCCGACCTTGCGAGGCGGGGTCGCGTTGAACGTTGAAAACGGTTCCGTTTTGTCGTCGAAAGACGGCGAACGGAACCGTTTTTTTTATCGGCGCCGTTCGAGGAACGGTAATTTTGAGAAGGAAACGTCGCGAAGAAGAATAAACGCTTTACAAGGACCGGCGAACCGAGTACAATAAATAAAAAGAGCGGGAACGTCGGGAGCGCGAGTCGACGGAACGCGCAAACGACGGCTTGAAACGCGAATTGACTTCGAGCGCCGCCGAGGCGCCGGGAGCGAAGAGGAGAAAACGACGCGATGGAAGAATTATTGCTTTGGGAGTTTCCGCCAAAAGTTCGGGAATGGGCGACGCTTCTCTTTTTTTGGTCCGGCGTCGCGATTTGGATCGGTTTGTCGGCGCGATTTTTGGTTCCGGCGCGCGTCGTTCGCGGTCCTTGGCTGACGTTGTGCTTGGGGTTCGTCGGTTCTTGCTTGGGGCCGTTCGCGTTGCGGTCGTTTTTTAATCTCGACCGGTTCGATCCGATCGGTCCGTGCGGCTTGGTCGCGTCCGTCGTCGCGGCGGTGGCGACGTTGTGCCTTTTTTACGCGGTTTCGTTCTTTTTTCCGGCGCGTTTTGAAGACGACGAAGAGGACGAAAACGAAGAATACGACGAACTCGAACTCGAGCGCGAGGAAGCGGAAGAAAACGAACGGCGGCTCGAACGACGCGAACTTGCGCGACGGCGGCAAGAATACGACGAGCCCGAGCGTTCCGAACGGCGCGAACGAGAGCGCGGCGAAGGAGCGGCGACGGATGCGCCGCGAGAACGGGAAAACGAGCGCCGTTCGCGTCCGCGTCGGCGGCGTTGACGGAAGCGGTAAAAGACGTTGTTTTAATCTTTAAGGAAGCGAAGGAGACGAAAATGAGAAGACGGGAATTTTTAAACGGCGTCGTCGGAACGGCGCTCGGCGTTTCGGCGCTTCGTTGGGCGAGCGTCGGCGTTTGCGCGGCGGAGGAAACGTCGAACGAAGGGGCGTCCGCGTCGGGAAAACTCCCGAAAAACGTCGTTCGACGCGGCGAATACCGGAACTCGAAGCGCGTTTTCGAGACGACCGGGCGAGGGCGCGTCGCGTTTCTTGGCGGCTCGATCACCGAGATGGACGGGTATCGCCCGATGGTTTGCGACTATTTGACGAAGAAATTTCCGCAAACGGAGTTCGACTTCGTCGCCGCCGGGATTTCGTCGACTTGCTCCGACGTCGGCGCGTTCCGACTCGAAACGGACGTTCTCAAAAACGGGCCGGTCGACTTGTTTTTCGTCGAATTTTCGGTCAACGACGACCAAGACGGGCGCTTTTCGGTCGAGCGGGCGATTCGCGGGATGGAGGGGATTATCGGGCGAATGCGCGCGGAGAACCCGAACGTCGATATCGTGATGACGTTTTTCGTCAACGAACGGCTGATGGCGGATTATCGCGCCGGAAAGGTCGCGCCGAGTATCCAAGCGCATTCGGCGGTCGCGGAACGTTGGGCGATTTCGACGATTAATATGGCGAAGGAAATTCAAGAGCGAATCGACGCAAAAAACTTGACTTGGCAAGAGTTTGGCGGCGTTCACCCGGCGCCGCGCGGGAACAAAATTTGCGCCGATATGATCGCCGCGCTCCTCGACGACGCTTGGTGCGAAACTTGCGCGGAGAGCGCCGAAAGCGCCGAAGCCGGGTTGACGCCGCATAAAACGCCGACGCCGCTCGACGAATTTTCCTTCATGAACGCCGGTTTCCGCGGCTTCGACGGCGTTGCGACGAACGTCGGTAAAATCGACGACGGCGCGGCGGTAAAAGACGGCGGGTTTAAACTTTACGTTCCCGATTGGTCGAAGATTCGCGGTTCGTTCCGTTCGACCTTTGCGAACTTGCCGCTTCTTTGCGGAGAACAGGTCGGCGCGGAATTTTCGTTCGACTTTGACGGGCGGTCGCTCGCGCTGTACGTCTTGGCCGGGCCGGACGCCGGGCGACTCGACGTGAAAATCGACGGCGGCGACTGGACGCAAGTCGAAGTTTTTCACGACTATAGCGGCGGTCTGCATTACCCGCGCGCGGTCGCGTTGGCGGACGGTTTGAAGCGCGGGCGGCATTCGGTCGTTTGTCGAATCGCGGCGGAAAAAGACGCTCGCAGCGCCGGGAACGCGGTTCGGATTCTGCAAATCTGCGTCGACCGTTGAAATTTGGAGCGACTTAACGGCCCCAAAAACGGCGAAAGCGCGTTAGTTTGGGCGGTTTAGCGAAAACGCGTCGTTCGGTTGCGAGAAACCGGCGGCGCGTTTTGACGTTTCTTGACTTTTTGTCGAAAAATTTGCGAAATTACTTGACGTCGCGCTTGAAATCGGCGTCGCGGCGGGATATAATGACGTTAAGTAGCCGAAAAACGTCGAGAAAAAAGTTGTTTTGGCGTTTAAGTCGTTAAAATAAAAGCGTTGGAGGAAACGAGATGAACGAATCGACGAAACAAGGGGAAGCGCGTCGCGGAACGTTCGGCGCTCGGGCGGTCGTTTGGGCGCGTCGACTCGATTGGGCGGCGATCTTCGCATCGGCGGCGTCGGTCGCGATTTTTCTTTTCGCGGGCGTCGGGGCGGCGCTCCTTTACCTCGCGACGCCGGGAGGGGGCGAAGGCGGGTTCGCGCCTTTTGTCGCGGCGACGTTGTTGAGTTGCGTTCGAGCGGCGGTCGTTGCGAGCGCGGTCGCTTGGGGCGCGTTGGCGTTGCGTTGCGCGGCGTCGTTTTGCGCTTTTTTCGCGTCGACGGCGGGGGACTGGGGCCGTTTCGCGGTCGCGCTCTTTTGCGGTTTGACGAGCGTTTGGAGCGTTTACGTCGTTTCGTTCGGCGCGCAACGTTGGCTTTAAACGGGTTTAAGTTGTTGAAATAATAGACGTTGGAGAAACGAACAATGAGCGGTTTGACGGAAAACGGCGGACGCGTCGACGTCGACGGTTCGGCGAAAGACGGCGGGAGCGCGTTAACGCGAATCGCGGCGGTTTCGGGGAGCCTTTGCGTTCTTTTTTCGGTCGCGACGTTCGTCGGAGCGGCTCTGTCGAGCGAGCGCGTTTTGCTTTACGCGACGTCGGCGACGGTCGCTTTCGTCGCGGCGGTCGGGACGCTCGCTTGGCGCTTCGACGCGGTTCGCTCGGGCGTTTTCGGAGCGTTCGCGGCGTCGGGACGCGGTTTGAAGACGGCGCCCCGACGTTTCGCGACGTCGGCGAAGCGAGTCGACGCGGCGACGGGTTTTTCGGCGACTTGCCGACGCGTCGCGGCGGCGCTGGAACGGCGGGGAAAACGCGACTTCGAAACGTTGGAACCGGTTTCGGCTTTGCTCGATCTTTCGACGCTGGAAGCCGGGGGCTGCGCCGCGATCTCTTGGGGGAAGGCTATCGCTTGTTTTTTGACCGAGCCAAGTCCGCATTGGGAGGTTAGCGGCGAATTTAAACTCGCGGGATCTCAATTTTGGGGCGCGTTAGGCCTTGCCTTGACGGCGATCGCGCTCTTCCTCTTGGCGACGCGGGCGATTTGGACGGTCGCGCTTCTTTGCCGGAAAAAGGGAGGGAAAGCAACGCTCCTCTTTTGGGCGGGACTGATCGCGACGGGGCTCGCGCTCCTTGAAGGAGCGGGGGCGGGGGCGATCGTCGCCGTTTGGGAATAGTAACGCGTTGAAACGGCGAGAGAAACGATGAACGCCGGAAACGGTTAAACGACGAAAATAAAACCCGTCGCGACGTCGGACGCTCGCGGCGGGTTTCGCGTTTTCTTGACGGCGGGCTTCCTTGGCGGAAAGACGCAAGGAAGAGAAAACCCGACGACGCGGCTTAAAGAGCGGCGTTACTTGACTTCGACGGCGTCGAGGAAGTCGCCGAGGTGAATCGTCGGCGCGCCGGGGCCGATTTTCTTGCCGAACGCTTCGACGTTTTCGATCGTCAAGCCGTCCGTTCGGTGCGCTTCGTCCGAACCGGAGAAGAGGAAACCGGCGTAAGACGTCGGGCCGACGACCGAAATATTCCGGATAACGACGTTCTTAATATGGCCCGGCTCCTTGATATGCATGTACTGGTTGACGACCGGGCGTCCGACGAAGAGCCAGTTTTCGCGGTTCGCCGTGTCGACGTCGAAGCGGAGGCCCGACGAGTCGACTTTCTTCGCCAACTCTTCCGGATTGAGCGCGTTTTGCGGGCCGGTTTCGAAGCGGATTCCGTCGAAAACGACGTCTTCCAAAATCATTCGCTCGCCCGGTTCGAGGAGGAAATTGCGCGCTTGGGAGCGGATAATATCGATATTTTTGAACGTAATTCGACGCATATACGGGGCGCGGCTCTCGTGTCCCATCAAGACCGTGCGGGCGCGGTCGCACCAAAAGACGCAGTTTTCGACGGTAATATCTTCGCAGTTCCCGTATTCGAGATTGAGGCCTTTGAGCGCCATACAGTCGTCGTCGGAGCGGATAAAAGTATTGACGACGCGGACGTTCCGGCTGTTGCAGGGGTTGATTCCGTCGTCGTTTTGGACGCGCCCGCCGCAGATTTTGATATTGTCGATAAAAACGCCGTCGCAGTTAATCGGGACGACCGTCCAATGCGACGCGCCGCGGATAATAACGCCCTCGACGCTAACGTTTTTCGAGCCGAAGATCGAAACGACGTGCCCGGTCGGGCCCTCTCTCCATTTCCAAGGGTTCGAGTCGATAACGCCGCGCCCGCAAATCCGGACGTTTTCGCCGTTGACTTCGACGCCGCAACGAACGACCGCGCCCGGAGCGAGGTAAAGCGTTTCGTTCGACTTGAGCGAAATTTTGCCCCCTTCCGGGTTGTGAACGCCCGGGCCGAAGTAACGGACGTTCGGCGCGTTCGCGTCCGGAACGTCTTTTTCGAGCGGGTTGACGAAAACGAGAATCGGGTTTTTGCGCCCGTTCGGCTCGACCGAAATTTGACAAGGCTTGTCGATTTTCAACTCGAACGAACCGTCGGCGTTTTTCGTCGGTTTCAAGCCGAGCGAAAGCGGGCGGACGGTCAAATCGTCGAGCGAAACGCCGGTTTTTTCGCGGAATTTAAGGACGACCGGCTCGTCCGCGTCGAGCGAGACGAAACCGTATTCGCCGCCGAAGTCGTATTTTTCGAACGGCGGGTCGGCGGTGCGCGCGGTCAAAACGCCGGCGGGTTGGCCGTTGACTTCGAGCGACCAAATGTCGCTGACCGGCTCGCCTTCCGGAACCGGCCAAAGACGGACTTCCGCTCGCGCGGTCGTCGTCGCGAAAAGAACGAACAAGGCGAAGAAAAACGCTTTTTTCATTGTCGGCCTCTTAAAATAACGGGGTGAAACGGGAAAAATAGGATATTTAGAAAGGCTGGCGAACAGGACGACTCCGCCGCGTCGCGCTCCGGAACTCGCAAGCAAACGAACGAACCCGGGCCAACCGAACGGAAATCGGGAGTAAGCAAACGAACCCGGCGACGAAGGGCCGCGACAGGCGCCGGAATCGCCGGGAATAAGGAAATTTTTAGGCGTTAAAACCGTTAAAGCTCGCCCCAATTCGCGCCGATTTCCGCGTCGATTTGGAGCGGAACGGTCAACGGGTCGCCGAGTCGCATTTCTTCGACGACGATCTTCGCGAGGGCGTCGGCGTCGGCGCGGCGCGTTTCGAAGAGGAGCTCGTCGTGTATTTGGAGCAAAAGCCGGGCGCGTTCCGGCGTTCCGACGGCGGCGGTCGAAGCGGCGTTAAGGGGCGAATCGGCGGAAGTTGCGGAAAACGCGACCGTTGAAGCGTCGGTTGCGGCGAGCGCGGTTTGCTCGGCGACGAAGTCGTCGAGACCGTCGAAAAGGGACGGCGCGGCGGATTGCGGCGACTTCGCGGCTTGCGCCGTCGGGGCGGTCGACGCGGGTCGAACGGTTCCGGCGATTTGGGCGGTTTCGGCGGTTTGCGCAAACTTGGTGAAGCCGGGCGCGTCGACGAACGTCTCGCTCCAACGGGACGCGATCCAACCTTCCTTTTTGAGGCGGCGCCAAACGGCCAACATCGCCAACTTCATCAGGTCGGCGGCGGTTCCTTGAACGACGGCGTTGATCGCGGCGCGCTCCGGGAAGTTGAGCGTTTTGCGACCGCGAGCGCCCCGAACGCCGGAGAGCGCGCGGCGCCGTCCGAGGAGCGTTTGAACGAACCCGCGACGAGCGCAGTCGTCGAGAACGCGGTCGAAAAAGATCAAAACGCCCGGATAAGTCGCGAAAAACGCGTCGATGTAAGCGGCCGCTTCGCCGGTCGAAACGCCGATCGCCTTCGAGAGGCCGAACGACGTTTGCCCGTAAACGAGCCCGAAGTTGACCGCTTTCGCTTTGCGGCGCATGTCCGGCGTTACGTCGGTTTGAGCGACGCCGAAGAGGCGGCTCGCGACGAGCGCGTGAACGTCTTCGCCGTCGGCGAACGCCCGCCGAAGTTCCGGGTCGCCGGAAAAATGCGCTAAAACGCGGAGTTCGATTTGGCTGTAGTCGCAGCTGACGAACGCGTCGAACCCGAGCGACGCGTCCGGAACGAACCCGGCGCGAATGATTTTGCCGTTTTCGGAACGGGCCGGAATGTTTTGCAGGTTCGGTTCGCTCGAACTGAGCCGCCCGGTCGCCGTCGCCGCTTGGTTGAAGGTCGCGCAAACGCGCCCGGTCGACGGAAGCGCTTGCGTCGGAAGGGGTTCGAGGTAGGTTCCGCGCAGTTTCGTCAAGCGGCGCAACTCGACGATTTTTTCCGGAATCGGATGAAAGAGGGCCAACTCCTCCAAGACCTCCGCGTCGACGCTCGGGCCGGTCTTCGTTTTCTTGATAATCGGGAGTTTGAGGTCGTCGAAAAGGACGCGCTGCAATTGTTTCGGGGAGTTGAGATTGATCGTTTCGGCGAATCCGGGCGTTTCGTCGACGGCGGCGATCGCGGCGCGGATTTCCGTTTCGAGCGTCTCTTGACGGCGCAAAAAGTCGGCGTTCGCGGCGCGGAAACGCTCCGGTTCGATCGCGATTCCGGAAAGCTCCATTTCGGCGAGCGTTTCGACGAGCGGCGTTTCGAGGTCGAGCGCGAGGCGTTCGAGCGCGGGTTCGGCGGCGATTTTTTCGCGCAAAATCGGCGCGGCGGCCAACGGGATTAAAACGGCGTCGGCGGCGCGTTCGGCCAACGTCGACGGCGGAAGGAGGTCGAGCGGAATCCGCTTTTTGCCCGTTCCGGTCGCCGCGTTGAGGTCGAACGTCGAGCGGTCGAGATAAGTTTCGGCGATTTCGGCGAGCGTTCGGCGCGTTTCTCCGCTCCGGACGAGATAGTCGGCGAGAACGACGTCGAAAACGACGCCGCGGAGCCGGACGCCGAGGTCGCGGAGAACGAGCGCGTCGAACTTGATTTCGGCGCCGATTTTCGGAAGCGTCGGCGATTCGAGCGCGTCGCGGAGCGTTTCGAGCGTCGCGGCGGCGTCGAGCGTCGGCGTTCCAAGGGGGCCCCGGAACGGGAGATAGAACGCTTCCGCCGGGCTAACCGCAAGGGCCAATCCGCAAAGGGTCGCGAAACGCGGGCGAACGCGGCCGAACTCCGCCTCTTCGAGAACGATCGTCGCCAAGCTCAAGACGGACGCCGAGTCGAGCCGGGCTTTGAGCGCGGCCAATTTTTCGGCGTCGTCGACGAGCGTCGCGGCGGTCGGGACGGCGGTTTCGGCGTTTTGCGTCGAGTTTAACGGCGGGAACGGGAAGTCGGCGCTCGACGCAAAGCGTTCCGTTCCGATAAGTGCAAAGTCGGCGGTTGGCGCGGCGGGCGAGTCGGCGTTTTCCGGCGTCGCGTCGGTCAAGTCGGAGGCCAAGCGGTC
>JAZNJF010000207.1:0-3734 GCA_045577885.1 Thermoguttaceae bacterium
GTGAAGAGGACGAGGGCGGCGCCGGGGGCGAGGTCGAGCGTCGCGCTTTCGAAGTCGGCGTCGTCGACGACTCCGAGCAGGAGGCAAATTTGCGGCGCGATTTCGCGGAATTGGCCGTTCGGCTCGCGGAGGAAGGGCGGATTGTGCCCGGCGTCGACGTATTCGAGGCGGCCGGTCGCGACGTCGACGACGCAAAAGAAGGCGGTAACGAAGGTCGCGTCGTTGTTTTCGGCGAGGTAACGGTTCGTTTGCGCGACGACTTGCGGGAGCGGAAGGCCGGAGAGCGCGAGATTCTTGACTAACGCGGTAGTCTTCATCATAAAGAGCGCGGCCGGGACTCCGTGTCCGGAAACGTCGGCGACGTAAAAGAAGAGGCGGTTTTCGTCGACGAAGAAATAGTCGAACATATCGCCGCCGACGCTCGCCATCGGGCGGTTTTCGGCGTAAACGTCGAACTCGCGCCGCTCCGGGAAGGGGGGGAAAACGGACGGAAGCGCCGCCGTTTGGATGCGTCGGGCGAGTTCGAGCTCTTTTTCGACGCGGCGTTTCACTTCGTCGAGCGCGCCTTGGAGAGCGTCGACCGTCGCGTTGACGCCGTTCGAAAGTTCGAGGAATTCGCGGGACGTCGCGACGTCGACCCGGGCGTCGAGGTCGCCGTCGACGATTTGCGCCAAGGAGCGGTTGACCGCGAGAACGCCGTCGACGACCAAGCGCCGCGCGAGGAGCGAAACGATCGAAAAAAGACCGAGAAAAAGGAGAGTGTTTGCAACGAAAATCAAAACGACGGTCGAACGACGTTGAGCGAAGATTTCGCTTTTCGGGAGCGCGCCGACGAAAACGCAATCGCCGCTTTTCCGAGCCAACGCGAAGCAACTCGCGCCGTCGATTTGGGCGTCGAAGATCGCGTCGAGCGGGAAGGCGTCGACGTCGGCGGCGAGGAAATCGGTTTCGAGCGTTTTCGCGTCGTCGGCGGACGCCGTTTCGTCGCGGAGAAGAACGCCGTTTTGGAAGACGAAAAGCCGCCCGTTTTTGCCGAGTCGGAAGGAGCCGATGAAGCGCGCTAAGTTGGCGAGAGCGCGCGCTTTCTCCGCTCGCGCGGAAAGGAGCCCGACTTCGACGACCCCCGGCGCGTCGCGGCGAGCGACGGCGGAATATTGGAACATTTGCGCGTCGTCGGTCGCGCTCGGGCGGAGCGGTTGCGAAATTTCGAGCGTCGGATCGTCGAGAACGCGGAGAAAGTCGGCGGTTTCCGGCGTTTGCGAATAGTCGAACCCGCGCGTTTCCGGCGGCCAAGACGCGACGCAAATACCGTTCTCGTCGACGACGTCGATTTCGTCGAGATTTAAAAAGCGCGCGAGTTCTTCGAGACGCTTGGCGTCGGGCGGCGTCGCGTCGAGACGCAAAATCTCGGCGGCGGAACGGGCGCGGCAGACGGAAGCGCGGCGTTCGTAAAGCTCGATCGTCGCGAGGTTTTCGCGCGCTCGCTCCGCTTGCGTCTCCGCTTCGAGCAACTTGGCGCGAATCGTTTGCGCCGCCTCGCGTTCCGCCGAACGAGTTTCGAAGAAGAAGGAAACGACCGTCGACGCGAAAATCGCCGCCGCCGTCGCCGCCGCCGTCCAAAGGAAAAGCGTCTTGCGCAACGGACGCGTCGTTTCAAAGCGGGCGTCGGGAAGGAGGCGGGGCAAAAGGGCGCGAACGAACGACGTCGACATAAAACGCTCGGCGGACGTTCGACGGCGCGTCGCGAACGGCGGTTAGGGCGCGGAAAACGGCTTCCGGAAAAACGGAGGACTAACGGATCAAACGCAACCTTCCAAGAAGGGATTGTACGCTCGTTCGGCGCCGACCGACGTTTCGGGGCCGTGTCCGGGGCAAAGAACCGCGTCGCTCGGAAGCGTTAAGATTTTGTCGCGGATTCCGGCGATCAGCGCGTCGTAATCGCCGTCCGGGAAGTCGCTGCGCCCGATGCTGCCGTTGAAGATAACGTCGCCGCAAAAAACGATCGGGGTTTCGTCCGTTTCGAGAAGGTAAACAACGTGCCCGCGCGCGTGTCCGGGAATCTCGACCGTTTTAAACGAGATTCCCGCCGCTTCGAACGTTTCGCCGTCCGCGAGGGAAACGTCGGCGTCGCAAGTCGTCAACGGCAAACCGAAGTGCGCCGAGAGATTGCCGCGCGGGTCGGTTAGTTTGTAACGCTCGTTCGCGCCGACGTAAATTTTCGCGTCCGGCCAAACGGCGCGAAGTTCCGAAATTCCGCCGATATGATCCCAATGCCCGTGCGTGATCAGGAGCGCGACCGGATTCAAGTTGTTTTTGCGCAACTTTTCGATCAGCGGCGCCGGTTCCGCGCCCGGATCGACGACGACGCAATCGCTCCGCCCGGCGAGCGAAACGACGTAAGCGTTTTCTTGGAAATCGGACAAAACGGCTTTGCGGAATTCGAGATCGGCGAATTTCATCGGCGGCGCGGCGTCATTAATAAAAGGGAGGGAAAAACGGCGAACGGAACGTTCAAACGGACGCGACGCTGGAAGGTCGACCGTCGACGTCCGAAGTTGGTTGGGATCGACTTAGTCTTCGATAATGAAAACGATAAGCCGACGCGGGCCGCGGACGCCGAGAACGAGAATCTTTCAGCGTTTTCGCGGTCGGCGGAAGTCGACTTAGTCTTCGATAATGAAAACGATAAGCCGACGCGGGCCGTGAACGCCGAGAACGAGAATCTTTTCAATGTCGGCGGTGCGGCTCGGACCGGTGATCAAGGCGATTTCGCCGCGCTGTTCCGGATTGCGCATTTTCGCTTCAATTTCCGGGAACGCCGCGGGGAGGTGTTCGCGAAGTTGACTTCGCCGGGCGACGACGAGGCAAACCGGAACGAGGTAGCAAAGGAAACGGTCGAAAGCGGCGCGCGCTTCGACGGCGGCGGTTCCCGTGTCCGCGAGCAAAAGGAGCGGAGAAACAAGCCCGGCGGCGAGCGTTTGGCGTTCGCGCGGGTCGGCGTCGGCGGGATTTTCCGGCGCGTAAACCGTTTTCCAATTCGCGTTGGCGGCGACGAGCTTTTCGGCGAACGGCGCGAGTTCCGGGTTCGAGAAAACGCCGAGTTCGAGCGGCGCGCCGGACGGAACGTTCGCGGGCGGATTCGCGCCCAACTCCGACAAAACGCGACCGACCGCTTCCAACGCCGCGTTTTCGTCGGCGCAAAGAACCGCTTCTCCGGCGACCGCGGCGAGATTTTCGGCGAACGACGCGGCCAATTCGGACGGCGACGCGTTTTGGATCGGCCAAATTTCGGGAAGCTCCGGCGCGGGGAAAGCCGAACGGTCGACGTCGGCGAGAGCGTTTTTGATCGCGTTAAGGATGGTCGTTTTGGAGGACATCGACGACGCCTTTCGAAAACGTTGCGAAAAAGGAGGAAACGGACGCGGAGCGAACGCGGCGACGTCGCGGCGCGAACGGCGCGAAGGGGAAAAACGCAAATCGTCGGCGGCCGAAAAACGGCGCGTCGACGATTTGACAACTTGCGGCGCTTATTTGTACGAGCCCAAGTCTAAGTACAACATAACGCCGGCGGCGATAAAGAAAAGGAACGAAAGGAACAAAATCAACGTGTAAACGTCGGCCGGAACTTTGCGCGGCGGAACTTTCGCTTTCTTCGTTTTGGCGACCGGAGCGTCGAACGAGGCTCCGTCGACCGAAGCGTCGGCGGTTTGCCCTTTGCGTTTCTTTTCTTTTTA
>JAZNJF010000208.1:0-18127 GCA_045577885.1 Thermoguttaceae bacterium
TGTTAAACTGGGGGGGGGGGGGCAATCCTTACCGTTTAGGTTTCACTCTTGTCGAACTCCTCGTCGTCATCGCGATCATCGGTATTTTGATCGGTCTTCTTCTCCCGGCGGTGCAAGCGGCCCGCGAAGCCGCGCGTCGGATGCAATGCACGAACAACTTCAAGCAGTGTATGCTCGGGATGCACAACTACGTCGACGCGCACGGAAAATTCCCGGTCGCCTCCTTTACCGGTTCCGGACGGGCGCACGAAACGACCTGGGCGCGCTGTTTGCTTCCGTTCATCGAACAAACGACGCTCTACGACGGCATTCCGACCAAAGCCGGAAACGCCGGTTGGGGCGCCAACGACTCCTATTTCTGCAAAAAACGCGTTACGACATACTGTTGCCCGAGCGACACTTGGCAAATGTACAAAGACAACGCGAACGGTTGGTGCCAACATAATTACGTCGTTTGCGTCGGCAAAACCGGGACGTCGCAATGGAGTTCGTCCGGCGACGCGACCGTTATTAACGGTTGGCGCGAATGGGTAACTTACGGCGACCGCGTCGTTCAGTATAAAGAGGCGATTTTCCGTTGCGGCAGCTACCAAGGCCAAGGTTACCGTTGCCAACCGATGGCGGCGATCACCGACGGAACGTCGAACACAATGGCGATGTCGGAAATCATCCAAGTTAGCAAATCGCAGGATATTAACGGCACGGCGACCGCCGACGAACGCGGCAACCTTTGGTATCCTTGGGGTTGCGCTTACTCCGCGTTCTTCACGCCGAACACGCAAGAGATGGACTATCTCGGCTGCATTCCGACCCGCGCCGCGAACGCGATTTTCGCGCCGGCGACCGACAAAACGCTCGACGCGGCGATCATTATCTCGGCGCGCAGTCGACACTCCGGCGGCGTCAACGTCGCGATGGCCGACGGTTCCGTTCGTTTCGTCAGCGATACGATCAACCTCGACGTTTGGGCGGCCGCCAGCACGGCCAAGGGCGGCGAAACGGAAACGTTCTAATCGGTCGATTCGACGTTTTAACGCTTTAATCGCCGTCGCCGCGACGTCGGCGAACGCTTTTTTCGGCGTTTTCCGCTTCTCGATTTTCGGCGACGGCGCTAATTTAGGAGCAACGATTAATGAAAATTCGCGTTTTATTTCAAATCGCGTTCGCGTTTCTTTGCCTTGCCGCGCTCGGTTGCGACGCCGGCGTCGACGGACGTTACCCGATTTCCGGAACCGTTCAATTCGGCGGCGAACCGTTGGCGAACGGGCAAATTTCCTTCCAACCGACCGGAGGCGGAACCGCGCTTTCGAGTTCGGCGGCGCAGGTGATTAAGGGCAAATTTGAAATTCCCGCGTCGAAAGGGCTCGTTCCAGGCGAATATTCCGTCGTTTTAACCGCGACGGAACCGTCCGGGCAAAAGTTGCAAGGAAGCGACGGCGAAGGCGGGACGTTCGAATACGACGAAATGGTCTCGTTCGTTCCGGAAGATTGGGGCCGCCTTTCGAAACAAAAGGTAACGATCGAACCCAAGAAAAACGTTTTCGACTTCGACGTTCCTCGCGCCGACGCGCCGGTCGCGGAACCGGAGGCGACCGGTCGTCCGGGCGGCGGCGCTTGACGCTCTTTCCGGCGTCGTTTTCCTTCGTCGTCCCGTGTTAACGCCAAAACGCCGCGTCGAGCCTTAAAACTCGACGCGGCGTTTTTACGCAAATCCGTTATTCTCGCTATTCTCTTTTTTCCGCCAACTCTTCCCGCTTTCTTTTCTTCTCCCCCTTCTCCCGCTTCCCGTTCTCTCCCCGTTTAACTAATTCGCCCGAACGACCGGAAGCGCGTTCCAGTCGGTCGTATACGACGGCGAAACGAAGCGGGCGTTCGGCGTCCAACGCGGTTTGATTCCGTCCGACGCGAAAAAAACGGCGTTTTTCCCGAACGCGACGTTCGCCTTGTCGAGCGCTTCGCAGAGCCGCCGGTCGCGTTCCCTCCGCTCGGCGGGTCGTTCCGGGTCGGGCTCGAACAGAAACCGCCGGGACGCCGCGACGCTCTCGTCGACCGTTTCGAGCGCGACGACGCCCGCTTTCCGCCAAGCGAGTTTCGGGTCGAACAGGGTTCGCGTTAGCCGAAGCGCCGCCGACAAGAACTCCGGCGTCGAGTTTGTCGGTCGCGCGAAATTGACCGCCAAGCCGACGTTGCGCCGCGGAGCGTTCGGGTCGCGCCCGCTCGTCGACATATAGACGTAAACCCCGGAAGCGACGATCTTTCGAGCGCGCATCTTCGCCGCCGCCGTCGACGCGAAACTCGAAACGGCCTCCTCCATTTCGGCGAGCGTTTCGACGGTCGCGCCGAACGAACGGGAAATTTGGAGCGATTTTTGCGCTTCCGGTCGCGTTTTCGAGTCGAACGTCCGTTCGCCGCGCAGTTCGCGAACCGTTTTTTCTTGAACGATCGAAAAATTTTTCCGCATATAAATCGGGTCGACGCGCGCCAAATCAAACGCCGTTCGGAGCCCGAGCCGCCAAAACGCCGGAAGCAACCGCCGCCCGACGCCCCAAACGTCGCCGACCGGGAGCCGCTTCAACTCCCGTTCCCGCTCTTCGGGGTCGAAAAGGAGCGCGAACTTCCGTCCGGTCGTCGCGCCGTCTCGTTTCGCGATTCGACTCGCCGCCTTCGCCAACGTCCGCGTCGGGCCGAGTCCGAGCGAAACCGGGATTCCCGTCCAACGCCGAACCGTTTCGACGATTTCCTCCGCCGTCCGCTCGATTTCTCGCCGCGTCGCCGTCGAAAGACGCTCGTCCGAAACGCAAAACTCCCGCCAATCGAGACCGCCGTTTTTACCGATTCCCCCCAACTCGCCCAAACCGCCGCCGCTAACGTTGTCTAAACCGCGCAAACTTCCCAAATCGCCGTCGTTTTCCGCCGCCGTTCCCTCTTTTTTTCCGGCGTCGTCGCCGCGCAACCGCCCGCTCGAATCGCAAAACCGCCCGGTCAAGTCGAGAAACGCTTCGTCGATCGAGTAAACGTCGACGCTCGGCGTCCAGCGTCCCAACGTCTCGACGACGCGGCGGCTCAAATCGCCGTAAAGCGCGAAATTCCCGGAGCGAACGACGACGCCCGCCCTCCGCGCCAACTCGCGAATCTGAAAAAGCGGAGCCCCCATCGCGATTCCGAGCGCCTTCGCTTCCGGCGACCGCGCGACGACGCAACCGTCGTTGTTCGACAAAACGACGACCGGCCGGTCCGCCCAATCGGGCCGAAAGACTTTTTCGCAAGACGCGAAAAAGCTGTCGCAGTCCAAAAGTCCGATAATTTTCATCGCCGCGCCTCGCCGTTTTCAAACGTTTTTAAATTCTCGGCGCTATCGCCAAATTTTGTCGCGCCGCCGTCCGCAAAACGAGCCGCCGAGTTTGCGCTCGACGCCCCGTTCGCCTGTTTTTCCCAATTTCTTCAAACGCGCTTTTAGCGTTTAAACCGCCGAGTTTTCGCGCGTCGCCGTTCTTATCCCAACGCTTTCAGACGCCCAAACCGCCCAATTTTAACCTTCGCTCGCCAACCGACGCAACGACTCCGGCGCGACAAACCGAGCGCCCGCGCCCGCCCAACGTTCCGCCGCCGCCAAAATCCGCCGCAACCCGAACGCCGCCGCCCAATAAAAAATCCCCCCTTTTTCCGGCGGAAATCCGAGCGCGAGAACGAGCCCGGCGTCCGCTTCGCGAAACGACACGACGACGCCCTCCTCGACGAGCCGAGCGCTTTCAAACAAAATCGCCGTCGCGACGCGCAACGCAAGTTCTTCGTCCGACGCGTCTTGCGCTCCGACGTCGACCGATGCCGCGCCGGTCGCGAACGTTTCTCCGGCGCGAAGTTCGGCGAGCGTTTCGGCGTCGAAATCGAGCGTCGCGTCGTCGGCCCAACTCGTCCCGCTTTCAAACCGATAAAAGCCGCGCCGCGTCTTGCGTCCGAGCCGTTCGCGCCGCGTCAATTCCGGCAAAATCGGCGAACTCGTCGTCCGCTCCGGAAACGCCTTCAAAAACGTCCAACCCGCGTGCAGCGACACGTCGAGCCCAATTTCGTCCATTATTCGAAGCGGCCCCGCCTCGAACCCGAAGCGTCGACAAACCGCCTCGACGCGCGCCGCCGGAACGCCTTCGTCGAGAAGCGCAAGTCCTTCGTTCAAATAAGGTTGCAACATCCGATTGACCAAAAAACCGGGCCCGTCCCCGACGATAATCGGCGTTTTGAAAATCGCCGCGCCGAGCGCCGCCGCCTCCGCGACCGTTCCCGGAGCGGTAAAAACGCCGCGCATTACCTCGACGAGCGACCGACGGCAAACCGGGTGAAAGAAGTGAAAACCGCAAAAGCGTTCTCGGTTGACGTTCGGGTTCTCGCTCGCCGTCGGGAGCGCCGCCGCCAAATCGGAAACGCAAATCGACGACGTGTTCGACGTCAACAGAATCGGCGCGGTCGCGGTCTTCGACAACGTCTTGTAAAACTTCGACTTAATCTTAATCTTTTCCGGAATCGTTTCGACGACGACCGGGCGCGTCGCCAGTTCCGCGAAGGAGTCGGAAGTCGTCAAACCGTTCGCGACGATCTCCGCGACGAGCCGTTTTTCGGTCGCCGAATCGCTTTCCGCGACGCCGCGACGCCGCCGCTGCTCCGCCAACTCCGCCTCGATTCGCTTCGGCGCCGTTTCGAGCGCCGCCGGAAAAGAGTCGAACGCCAACACCGGGAACCCGGCGCCCAAAAACGCCGCCGCGATCGAAACGCCCATCAGCCCGGCCCCCGCGATTCCGACCCCGCGCGTTTGCGCTTCCGCCGTCGTCCGCGCCGCGACGTCTGCAAAGTCCGCCGCGTCCTCCCCGTTTGTCCTGTTTGCCCCGTTTCCGTCGTTTAACCGCCGAAATCCCAAAAGCGCCGCCGAACCGCTCGCGTTAAACTCCGCGAAAAACGGCGCGTCCGCCCCGAAACCTCCGTCGAATCCGCGAACGTACTCCGCCGCCGAAATCGCCCCTTCCAACGACGCGGCGCCCCAAACGCCGGTCTCCGCTTTCGCTTCTCGCCGCGACTCTTCCGAACTCATTTCAGCGTCCCAACTTTCCTATTTTCGCTTTTTTTCCAAAAAACGCCGTCAAACGGCAAAATTTACGCAAACTTTAACGCCGACTTTCGCTCAAACGCGCTTTTTTCCAACGTCGGCGCCGTCGTTTACCGCTTCGCATTATACCGCCGAGACGCGTTCGCCGCAAGGGGCAAAACGCCGACCCTACCCAACCGGCGTCCTAGCTTGCGCCGCAAACCGCCGTCAAACTTTCTCCGACGACGCTTCGCCGCGACGCAACGCTTCGCTCAACCGAAAAACCGCGACGCTAAAAAATCAACGTCGCGTTTACAATATTTTATCGCCGTTCCCAACGGGTCAAACGGCTAAATCGTCGACTTGACGCTCTTTGCCGAACGCGTTTTCCGACGAATCGCGCCTCTTTTCTTTCTCGCCGCCGCTCGCGTCGCTCCAAACGGCCAACGCAAACGTCAACGGCCCGACGCGTCCGACGAACATCGCCGCCGCGACGATTAATTTTCCGGCGGTCGAGAGTTCGGAAGTAATTCCCGCGCTCATCCCGGCGGTTGAAATCGCGGAAATCGCTTCGAAAAAGAGCGCGTCGAAAGGCAAATCGGGCTCCGTCGCGCAAAGCAGAATCGTCGCGACGCTCCCCGCGACGACAAAAATCGCCGCCGACGCGACCGCGGTGAAGAGCCGGCAAGGCGGTATCGTTTTTCCCCAAAAGGTTATGTCGTCCGGTCGTCCGCGCACAACGCTCGCGACGATCGCCGCGAACGCGCTGACCGTCGTCGTTTTAACGCCCCCGCCGGTACCGGACGGCGCCGCGCCGACGAACATCAACGCGACCAAAATCGTTCGCGTCGCCGGCCCGAGCGCGCCTACGTCGAGCGTGTTAAACCCGCCGGTCGTCGACGCCGCCGTCGCCTGAAACGCCGCCGCCAACAGCGTCGCGTCGGAAGCCGATTCTCCGCCGCTCAACCGCTCGAACAACCAAAACGCGACCGTTCCGCCGAGAAAAAGCGCCGCCGTCAAGTAAAGAATCGTCTTCGACGTCAACGTAATCCCTTGCCGTCGACCGCGCAAATTTTCCCAGCAGTCGACCGGAACGATAAAACCGATCGCGCCCGCCCAACTTAACGTCATCAGCGCGACGTTGATCGCGACCGAGTCTTTAAAACCGACGCAACTGTTCGAAAATAAGCTAAATCCGGCGGTCGCGAAAGCGGAAATCGAGTGAAAAACGGCTTGCCAAAACGGTTGGTCGACGCCGACGATTTTGAACTCGCGCCAAAGAATCCAAGCGCCGATCGACTCGATCAGCGCCGAGTAAACAACGACCGCGACGACGAATCGCCGCAACGAAAAACCGTCCGGCAACGAAAAACTCGCTCCCAAAATTCGCGTTCGAGTCGGCGAAAGTCGGTCGCCGCGCGCCAAGATAATGCAAGAGGTCAACGTCATATACCCGACGCCGCCGACCTGAATCAACGTTAAAAGAACGAGATTTCCCCAAAACGTATACGTTTCGCCGACCGCGCCAACCGTCAGCCCAGTCGTCGTCGCCGCCGAAACGACGTTGAAGAAATGATCGACGCAACTCGCGTCGCCGCGACGGCAGCAAGGAAGCGCGATCGCCGCCAAACCGATAAGAACATATGTCGCGAATCCTAAGGTCAACAAACGAAACGGCGTCGCGCGCCGCCATTTTCTTCGCAAAACGACTTTTTCGGCGCGCCAATTTCGTTTTAATCGGCGCGCCCGATCTCGATAATCCATCTTTCCGTCTCGATAAAGAACGGACGTTCCGCCGTCGGCGCCGCTCGCCGCGCGTTCGGAAACCGCCTTCTAAAAAGCGGTCGCAAGGCTCCCGTCCGAATTAGAACCGAAACGAAGTATAACGGAAATTTAACGCGACGCAAGCGCCGCGACGAGAGTTTGCGCAAAATAGAGAAACTTCGCAACCCAAAAATCAAAAAAATTACGCGCTCGCGTTCTCAAAACCGACTCGACCTTCCGTTTTAACGCGAACACGACCGCTCGCTCGAACGCTCGGCTCTTCGACTTCTCGAACCGCCGACGCTCGAACGCGGTCGCGTTTCCGTTTCAATCCGAATTTCCGCTTCGCCGCCCGACTTCCGTCGGACTCCGCGGCGCTTAGTTCATCGGCGCCAACGATTCGCGGTAAATCTTCTCGACCGTTTCGCGAGTCGCTTCGGTCGGCGCGACGGCGAGAAGCGCGGTCAGCGACGGCGTCGAAAAGACCAAATCGACGAGCTTCGGAACGTCCGCTTCGCCGAACCCTTCGTCGGTCAGCTTGCGGTTCGCGCCGACGCTAAAGAGCCATTTTTCAACGCCCTTCGCGACGTCTTCCGCTTCGCAAGGACAACCCTTCAAGCCCGGAACGATCGGCGCCAACACGTCGGCCAAGACCGCGGAACATTTCGGATAAATTTCCTTCAAAACCGCCGGAAGGAGGACGCCGAGCCCGCAGCCGTGAATAACGTCCGGATTGACGCCGCTCAACGGGTGTTCGAGCGCGTGCGTGTAGTGCAGGAAACCGTTGTCGAACGAAATCCCGGCGATCAAGGCGGCGTAAGCCAGGTTGTAACGCGCGACCATATCTTCCGGATTTTCCAGCGCCGCCGGCAAATAATCGACGACGAGCTTGACCGTTTCGCGGGCCAGCGTGATCGCCAACGGGTTCGAACAGGTCGTCGTCGCCGCCTCGACCGCGTGATTCAACGCGTCGACGCTCGTGTACAAGATTTGCGTTTTCGGCAACGTTTTCATCAATTCCGGGTCGTCGATCGACCACGTCGGATAGATGCATTCGTAAGCGATCGCCGGTTTGTGTTGCTTGGCCGGAATCGAAGCGACGGCGACGCGGTTCCCCTCGGTGCCGGTGCCGTGCGTCAGGTTGATCGCGAGAATCGGCGCGGCTTCGGTCGGCGCAAACGCATACGAGTAAAGGTCTTCCGCCGTTTTCCCCGGGTTCTTCAGCAAAATCGCGACGCTCTTGGCCGCGTCGATCGGGCTCCCGCCGCCGATCCCGACGACGCCCTGCGCCCCGAACTCGACCGCGACTTTCAACGCTTCGTCGATCGCCTCGACCTCCGGATTCGGACGGTTTTTGTCGAAGAGAACGTACTCGACGCCCGCCGCCTCGAACGCCGCGGTAATCGTCGGCCAAGCGCCGCTCTTCTTGTACGCCGACGGCGACGAAACGACGATAACGCGGTCGACGCCCCGCGCCTTCATATCGCGAGCGACGTCGGCGATCTTTTGAATCGCGCCGCAACCGAAATAAATCAACGAACGCGCCCGAATTTCCTTCACGTCGTTCAAGTTCAAATATTTTTCCATCATTGGTCGTTCTCCTTATCTATCGGCGTTTTCGTCGGTTCGGACAAGCGACGCGCTCCCGTTCGTTCGCCGTTTCCAAAGCGCGTCCGACGACGCGAAACGTCGCCGCTTCTTCCTATTGTACGCGACGCCCAACAAAATGGAAGCCGAGCGCCCCGCTTTCTTGCGGAAAAACGCAAAATCGCCCCGCCGCTTCGTCGATGCAAACCATTATAAGAACAACTTATATATTAGCGTCTCTTATACATTAGCAAAACTTATCGATCGCGCCGTTTCCTTTTTACGGTAAACTTGCGCCGTTTACGCATCTTCTCCATCTTCTCCACGTCGCGCCAATCAACGCCTAAAATCGGAAAAAAGAAGGGAAAAAGACCGTTTCAACCCTTTCCCCCGATTGTAAAAAAAAGCGAAACGATTAAAATAACGGAAGAAAATTTTGCGTCGACCGCTTGCGGAAGCGTTTCGACGGCGTTTCAAATTACCCAGTTTAACGCGCCGCCGACGTTTTCCCTATTTTTAACGGTCGACGCCCGTCAAGTTTCAAAAAATAACGCTAAACGGAGAATAAAAGACATGAGACGAGCGAAGATCAGCGTCATCGGAGCGGGCAACGTCGGCGCCACCACCGCGCAATACTGCGCTATGGCCAACTTGGGCGACGTCGTCCTTTTGGACATCCCGCAAGCCGGCGATATGCCGAAAGGTAAAGCTCTCGACCTGTTCGAAGCCTCCCCGCTTCTCGGCTACAACGCCAACATCACCGGCACCAACGATTACGCCGACACCGCGAACAGCGACGTCGTCGTCGTTACCGCCGGCATCCCGCGCAAACCGGGCATGAGCCGCGACGACCTCCTCGCCACCAACGCGAAGATCGTCTCCTCCGTCGCCGAACAAATCGCGAAAACGAGCCCGAACGCGGTCGTTATCGTCGTCAGCAACCCGCTCGACGCGATGACCCAACGCATGCTCGAAGTTACGAAGTTCCCGCCGGAACGCGTCATCGGTCAAGCGGGCGTTCTCGACGCCGCGCGCTTCTGCGCTTTCATCGCGATGGAACTTAACGTCGCGGTCGAAGACGTCAACGCGATGCTCCTCGGCGGCCACGGCGACACGATGGTTCCGCTCGCCAGCTGCGCGTCGGTCAACGGTATTCCGGTTACCCAACTCATCTCGGCCGAACGCATGGCGGAAATCGTCGCGCGCGCCCGCACCGGCGGCGGCGAAATCGTCAAACTCCTCGGCACCGGCAGCGCGTTCTACGCTCCGGCCGCCGCGACGGCCAGCATGGTCGAAGCGATCGTTCGCGACCAAAACCGCGTCGTCGCGGTCGCCGCGTACTGCGACGGCGTCTACGGCGTCGACGGTTACTACGTCGGCGTTCCGGTCGTCCTCGGCGACGGCGGCGTCAAGAAGATCGTCGAACTCCAAATGACCGACGAAGAAAAAGGCCTCTTCGCGAACAGCGTCCAAGCCGTCCGCGACCTCGTTACGACGATGCACGGCCTCGTCGGCTGAATTCGCTAACCGTCGAAATCGAACGACTTCGCGCCGCGACGTTTCCCGACGAAGCGGCGCGAGTTTTCCCGTTCGTTAATTTTCGACGCGCGATTCGAACGCTTCCGCTCAACGTTAAAAGCCGCTTGTTTTTCGGGCCGTTTTTAACGTCGGGTGGCGTTTTGCTTACGTCGTTTCCAAGAGCGACTTCAACGCGGTTTCCGCTCGACCGTTCGCGGAGGGCCAAGAAATTTTATGTCGTTTCCGCGTCTTTCCTTCGCCGGTCTCGTCGTTTTGTGCGCCGCCGCTATGTTCGCGTTCTTCGTCGTCGCCGTTTATCGCGACCCGAGCGTTTTGACGACGTTTCCGCCCCCTTGTATTTTCCGCAAAGCGACCGGAATCTATTGCCCCGGTTGCGGTTCGACGCGGGCCCTGCGAGCGTTGTCCGGAGGCGATTTCTTCGCCGCGTTTCGTTATAATCCGTTCTCTGTCGCCGTTCTTTTCGCGCTTCCGGCTCTTCTCGTTCTTCGCCGACCGCGATTTCGCGCCCTTTATTACCGTTTAGCCGTCGTCGTTTGCGCCGTCGTTCTCGTCTTTACCGTTTTGCGCAACGTTCCGCTCCCGACGTTCGACTTTTTGCGCCCGCCGACCGCCGCCGTTTCTTCTTCTCCGGCGCGATAACGCCGACGCCTCTCCGACGTCGCAAAACCGTTATTATTATCATCATTATTATTATATTTTCGCAATTCCGCGCAAAAAGCCGACTTTTCCCTACGCAACGGCGCGTCTCGACGTTATTCTAGAAAATGTTCTTAACGTTTATTCTTACAACGTTATCGAATTTTTTCACCTTCGTTTTATTAAGGAGACGTCATGTTTTGCCCCAATTGCGATTCTCAAGTTTCGAACGGCGCGGCGTTCTGCGAAAAGTGCGGCGTTCAGTTTAAAGCCTCTCCGGTCGCGAAAAAGCGAAGCTCCGGCGGCGGAGGAGGAGGCGGAAGTCGAGGCGGCGCCGCGCCCCCGTCGTACTTGGTTTTGAGCATCCTCGCGACGATGCTCTGCTGCTTGCCGACCGGAATCGTCGCGATCATTAATTCGACGAAAGTCGGCGGCGCGCTCGCTCGCGGCGATTACAACGCGGCGCAAGAGGCGTCGTCCGCCGCGATGAAATGGTGCGTTATCAGCTTCGTTCTCGCTCTCCTTTACCTCCTCTTCTCGTGGATTATGATCGTAATGAAAGCCGAAGCCGGCGGAGGCGCGGGCGTTTAACCTTTCCCGTTTTGCCCAACTCGCCCGTTTTCTTCAACGTTTCGCTAAGCGTCAAAGTCAAACGTCAAGCGACAAGAAAACGGGCGAGTCGTCTTTTTTGCCGTTTGTTTCTTGCCTCCCGCTTCTCTACCCCCGACTTGTTTTTTCTCGCCGCGTCGAGTAAAATAGCGCTTAACGTCGCGAACGCGTCTTCCGCGGCTTGCGGCGTCGCCAACCCTTCCCATTTCCCCCATTTTACCGCGCGAGGTTCGTTATGTTTTGCCCGAAATGCGGAAATCCTCTCCCCGCCAACGCGCGTTTTTGCTCGCTTTGCGGCGTCGCGGTTCGTTCGAACGCTTCGTCGGGAATGGAGTCGCCGCTCGGTTCGTCGTCTTTTGAAAACAACGACTTCGACGCCGCTCGCAATTCGTCGAATCCTTACGCGACGCCGTCGGAAACCGCTCCTTACGCGCCGTCCGGTTGGGACGACGTCGCCGACGTTCCCGATTACTTGATTTGGAACGTTTTGTCGACGCTTTTCTGTTGCACGCCGGTTGGAATCGCCGGAATTATTTTCTCGATTCAAACGAACTCCGCGAAAGCTCGGGGCGACGTCGAAGGGGCCGCGCGTCATTCGTCGACGGCGAAAACGCTTCTGATCGTCGGCCTCGTCTGCGGCGGACTCCAAGTTTTGCTTTCCTTCCTTTGGATTGCGTTTAGCGTAATGTTCGAAATCGGTTCCCTTGGAGCGTTTTGACGAACGGCCGGTCGAAGCCCCCTAAACCGCCTATTTTCACCAACCTAACGCGCCTCGGACGCCGCCTCAAAACGCCGTCGTCCGTCGGCGGCGTCAAACTTGGCAATTTATTCAAAATATAAGGTTTACTGTTAGAAAAGGCTTTCTTTTTTTCAAGAAAATCGGGAAAAAATCGAGCGTTCGCCCCGTTCGCGTCGCGACGTATCCTTGACGAAAACGCAAGAAGCGCTAAAATTTTAACGATTTTACTTCGTCGCCGGGCAGATTTTGAAAAACGCGCCCTCCCCCCCGACGCACCCCGAGTCGACGACGAAACGAAAATCGCTCCGACGCGCCGCTTTGCCCGCATTCCAAGCGGGAGTCGGCGACGCGACGCCAGAATAACGCAACACGGGAGATTACCAATGCCGAAAATTGTCGTTCTTGACCCCTTGGCCGAAGACGGTTTGAAAATGATGCAAGACGCCGGGCTCGAATACGAAGTTCGCACCGGCCTCAAAGGCGAAGAACTGCGCCAAACGTTGACCGAATTCGACGGCGCGATCTGTCGCAGCGGCGTCAAAATCACCGCCGAAGCGCTCGAAGGCAACAAACGGCTCAAGGCGATCGCTCGCGCCGGCGTCGGCGTCGACAATATCGACCTTAAAGCGGCGACCCGCGCGGGCGTCGTCGTCATGAACACTCCCGGCGGGAACACCGTCTCGACCGCCGAACAAACGTTCGCGCTGATGCTCGCGCTGAGCCGCAACACCTG
This sequence comes from Thermoguttaceae bacterium, assembly GCA_045577885.1. Lineage (GTDB taxonomy): Bacteria > Planctomycetota > Planctomycetia > Pirellulales > Thermoguttaceae > RUG369. The sequence continues at coordinate 12,679 of JAZNJF010000208.1, forward strand.
CGCCGCGAACCAATCGCTCGTCGAAGGCCGTTGGGATCGCAAAAAGTTCACCGGTCGCCAACTCGGCGGCAAAACGCTCGGTATCGTCGGGATGGGGCGCATCGGCCAAACGGTCGCCAAGTTCGCGAAAGCGTTCGATATGAAGATCGTCGCGTTCGACCCGTACCTCTCCGCCGCTCGCGCGCAAGAATTGGACGTCAAACTTTACGACTCCGTCGCCGAATTTTTGCCGATTATCGACTATTTGACCGTTCACACGCCGTTGACCGACGCGACTCGCAACCTGATTTCCGACAAGGAAATCGACGCGATGAAACAAGGCGCCTGCTTGATTAACTGCGCTCGCGGCGGGATTTACAACATGGACGCGCTCGTCCGCGGCCTCGACTCCGGCAAGCTCGGCGGCGTCGCGCTCGACGTTTACCCGGAAGAGCCGTACACCGAAAGCCCGCTCTTCGGCCGTCCGAACGTCGTCTGCACCCCGCACCTCGGCGCCAGCACCGCCGAAGCGCAAATGAACGTCGCGTTGGAAGCGGTCGAACTCTTGATCGACTACCTGAAAAACGGCGTCATCCGTCAAGCGGTCAACTTCTCGTCGCTCGACCCGAAAACGCTCGCCGAACTTCACGGCTCGCTCGACTTGGCGTATCGTCTCGGCGTTTTCGCGCAACAAGTCGCGCCGGGCGCCGTCTCGACCTGCAAAATCGAATATAAAGGCGAATTGGCTCGCAAAAACACGACGCTTATCACCTCGGCGTTCTGCTCCGGCTACCTGACCGGCGTGATGGGCGAAGAAATCAGCGTCGTCAGCGCGGCGCCGATGATGCAAGAGCGCGGCTTGAAAGTCGTCGAAGAAAAATGCGCGAAAACCGGCGATTTCAGCTCGGTCATTTCGATCGAACTTGAAACGGACAAAGGTTCGGTTTCGTTCGCGGGCGCGTTGTTCGGCGCTTCGATTCCGCGTTTGATCCTTTACAACAAGCTCCGCATCGACGCGCACCTCGACGGCGCGCTCCTCGTTACGACGCAACCGGACCAACCGGGCGTCGTCGCCGCGTTGGGCGCGACCTCGGCGAAATACGGCTCGAACATCGCGCACATGACGCTCGGTCGCAACTTCCACGCGCCGGACGGACTCGCGGTCAGCGTCTTGGCGCTCGACGGCGTCGTTCCGCCGGAACTCGTCGCCGAAGTCGCCGCGTTGCCGCAAATTGACAGCGTCGTCGCCGCGCAACTCCCGGAACCGGGCCAATATCCGTCTTGGATGAACTGACGTTTCGCCGTTCGTTCGTCCGTTAATCGAACGCTTCCGCGCCGTTGACCGCGTCTTTGCGACGTCGGTCAAACGGCGTTTTTTGCGTTTTCGAACGCGTCGATTTTCCGCGCTTTCGCCCGAATTTCGACGCTCGCACCTTCCCCATTCCCCCTAATTTAACCGATATTTCTTCCGAAAGGCCTTCGATATGACCTCCGAACGCGCTTCCCTTTCCGCCGCTTCGAACGCGGACGCTCTCCGCGCCCCCTCTTCCGCCGCCGTCGATTCGGCCCCTTGGGAGTTGGTCGTCGTCGGAGGGGGCCCCGCCGGGTTGGCCGCCGCGGTCGCCGCTTTCGACTCGGGTTTGAAGCGCGTTTTGATTCTCGAACGCGAAAACGAACTCGGCGGCGTTCTTAACCAATGCGTTCACAACGGTTTCGGTCTTCGCCGCTTTAAGGAAGAGCTGACCGGGCCCGAATACGCCGGACGTTTTATCGACGAAATTAAACAACGCGAAATCGCCGTCGAGTTGGAAGCGACCGTTCTCGACGTCGCTCGCGAAGACGGTTCCAACGCCGCCGACGCTCCGCTCGTTATCCGCGCCGCGTCGCCGACCTTCGGCTTCCGAACGATTCGCGCGAAGTCGGTCGTTCTCTCGACCGGTTGCCGCGAACGCACCCGCGGCGCGATCGGCGTCCCGGGCGACCGTCCGAGCGGCGTCTTCACCGCGGGCGCGGCGCAACGTTACGTCAACCGCGAAGGGGAGCAAGTCGGACGCCGCGTCGTCATTCTCGGCTCCGGCGACATCGGCCTCATTATGGCGCGCCGCTTAACGCTCGAAGGCGCTAAAGTGTTGGCGGTCGTCGAGTTAATGCCTTACTCGAACGGTTTGACGCGCAACGTCGTCCAATGCTTGCAAGACTTCGATATTCCGCTTTACTTGGCGCACACGGTCGTTCGCGTCGAAGGCGACCGCCGCCTCGAAAAGGTCGTCGTCGCGAAAGTCGACGAAAAACGCGCGCCGATTCCCGGAACGGAAATCGAATTCGACTGCGACACGCTTCTCCTTTCGGTCGGTTTGATTCCGGAAAACGAAGTCGCCCGCGCCGCGAACGTCGAAATCGACCGCCGGACGAACGGGCCGGTCGTTTCGCAACGCCGCGAAACGTCGATTCCGGGCGTTTTCTCTTGCGGCAACGCCTTGCACGTACACGACTTAGTCGACTTCGTTTCGGAAGAGGCGGAAGAAGCCGGACGCAACGCCGCCGAATTCGTTCTCGGAACCGCGCCCGCCGCCGACGCTTTGACGCCGATCGTCGTTCGCAACGGCGCTTACGTCAATTACGTCGTTCCGCAACGCCTCGACCGCGACGCGCTTCCGGAGCAAATCCCGCTCTTCTTGCGGGTCTCGAACAATTTCGCGAACAAGCGCCTCGTCGTCCGCGCCGGCGACGCTTCGGGCCCGATTTTGAAGGAGTTGCGCCGTCAACGCGTCGCGCCCGCCGAAATGGAGCGAATTGTTTTGACTCGCGACGCCGTCGCCGGGCTCGACGCCGCCGAAATTATCGTTTCGCTCGAAGATTAACGACGCCGGAACATCGCTCGGGGAAGTCGAATTCCCTTGCCAACGCGGCGAACCGTTCGTTTCCGACCGTTCGCCGCGCCGCTTTTCTCTTTCCAGTTTTGCAGTCTTACCTATTTTAACGTCCGTCGCCCGATTTAAGGAGTTCGAATGCCGGAAATTCGCGAATTGTCGAAGAGTATGATCAACAAAATCGCGGCGGGCGAGGTCGTCGAACGACCGGCGAACGTCGTTAAGGAACTCGTCGAAAATTCGGTCGACGCCGGGGCGAAGCGAATCGAAATCGTCGTCGAAAAGAGCGGTTCCGACCTAATTAAAATCGTCGACAACGGTTGCGGGATCGCGGCGGAACAACTGATTTTGGCGTTGTCGCCGCACTCGACGAGCAAAATTTCCGAAGCGGACGACCTTTTCCGCATTCACACGCTCGGTTTTCGGGGCGAAGCGCTCGCGTCGATCGCCGAAGTCAGCCAACTTGTCTTGAGCAGTCGAACGGCGGACGCGGAGGCGGGCGCGCAAATCCGGAGCGACGGCGGCGTTTTCGACGAAATCGTCCCTTGCGGTCGCCCGGTCGGAACGACGGTCGAAGCGCGCAACATCTTCTTCAACGTCCCGGCGCGGCGCAAATTTTTGAAGAGCCCGACGACCGAATTCGGGCATATTTCCGAGGCGGTCGTTCGGATCGCGCTCCCCCGCCCCGACGTTCATTTTATCTTAAAACACAACGGAAGAACGGTTTACGACCTTCCCGCGACCAACGACCGCAAGGAGCGAATCGGGCGCGTTTTCGGTTCCGACGTCGCGACGCGCCTCGTCGAGATTGAAAGCGAATATAAAAACGTCAAGGTAACGGGTTTCGTCGGCCTTCCCGATTTGAGTCGCGGTTCGCAAAGCCTTCAATACATCTTCCTAAACGGGCGACACATCCGCGACCGAGCGCTCCAACACGCGCTGACCGAAGCGTATCGCGGACTCCTCGTTTCCGGACGGCACCCGGTCGCCTTTTTGAATATCGCGACGCCGCCGGATTTTGTCGACGTGAACGTTCACCCGTCGAAATTGGAAGTTCGTTTCGTCGACGGTCAAGCGATTTACGCAAGCGTTTTGGGCGCGATTCGCGACAAATTTTTGCGCTCCGACTTGACGAGCCGCCCAAACGACGCCGAACTCGACGCCGCCGCGCGTCGAACGCAAAACGCGTTCGCCAAAGACGCCGCGCAAGAGCGTTCCCCGTCGCCTGAATCGACGAATCGCCCGACGCCCTCCGCCCTTTCCGCCGGTTCGACGTCCGCCGCCGAACCAAGCGCCGAAGTTCGCGAACTCCGCTTCGTTCCCGACGTCGACTCCCGCGATCCGATCGCCGCGCTCGACGAAAGCGTCGCCGAGGAACGCCGACGCGACGTTCTCGGTTGGCTGACCGGCAAGTCGAAATCGAACGCCGCCCGGTCGAACGAAACGTCGAAAACGCCGGAATCGTCGCAAGACTCGCCGACGGCGGCGCTTTCCGGTTTGCCCCAATCGCCTAAATCGCCCAATTTATCCGACTCGGACGTCGTCGACGCCGCCAACGCCGCGCTCGACGAAGCGGCGGCTCTCGACGCGTCTCCCGTCGACGCGGGGCCAAGCGACGCGTTTTCGCAACGTCCCCGAACGTCGACGCCGAGTTTCGGTCTCGGCGGAACGTCCGAATTTCGCAAATTCCCGCCTCTCGCCCCGAGTTTTTCCGCTCGCGGCGACGCGCTCCAAGTCCCGAAAACGCAGCAAGCGTCGGAACCGACGTTCAAGCCGGGAACGTTCGGCGGAACGCGCGATTTCGACGCGACCGACGCCGAAAAATCGCCCGAATCCCCCGGTTCCCCCATTTTATCGCGCTCAAACGCCGATTCGCCGAACGCGACGCCCTCAAACGCCGATTCTTCGGAACCCAACGCGCCGTCAAAGTCGACGCAACCGCAATTTTTTAACGCCGACGACGTCGCGGCCCCCGCGCCGACAAGCGCCGACCTTCGCGAACGGGTCGCCGTCAACAACGCCGGTCGCTTCCGCCCGAACGTTCCGTTCGAAAAACAAGTCGCGTATAACGCCGCCGGAAAACCGGTCGTTCAAATTTGCCGCCGATACTTGGCGATGGAAGCGAAGGGCGGTCTCGCCGTCGTCGACCAACACGCGCTGCACGAGCGAATCCTTTACGAACGCTTGAAGGCGAATTTTTCCGCCGGAAAACTCGACGCGCAACGGTTGCTCGTCCCGGAAGTCGTCGATTTGACGCCGACGGAACACCCGATCGCGCTTGAAAATAGAGAACTTTTCGCGAATTTAGGGATTTTAGTCGACGATTTCGGCGGTTCGAGCGTCGTCGTCAACGGTTATCCGGCGATTTTGCGCGCCGCGTCACCGTCCGAAATCTTCCTTGCGGCCCTCGCGACCCTTCAACGGAACCGCGGAAAGCTCGAACGCGCCGACCTCCTCGACGAATCGCTGAAGCAGATGGCTTGTAAAGCGGCGATTAAAGCGGGCGATTCGCTCCGCCCCGACGCTATCGTCGAGCTGATCGCCGCCGCGGAAGAGGAGTTGCAGTCTCACCACTGCCCGCACGGGAAGTCGGAGGCCAA
>JAZNJF010000209.1:0-6731 GCA_045577885.1 Thermoguttaceae bacterium
GCCGCCTCGGCCCCGACGTCTTGCCTCCTGCAGTCGTCTCGCAAGATCGGCTCGGCGGACGTCGTCGAAATTTCGCTCGAAGCGTCCGGCGACGTCGTTCAAACGACCTTCGACGGTCAAACGGAGCGCGCGCCGATGGAGGTCGTCGCCGGTTTCAAATACGAAGAGCGATACGAGCGTTATTCGCCGGTCGGGCCGGTTCGTTCGATCCGCCAATACGAGCAAGCCGGGATGAAGCGCAAGTTCGGCGCGAGCGTCGCCCGTCCGCTCCTCGACGCGTCGCGCAAGTTCATCGTCTCCGATTTCGACGGCGCCAAAACGACGCTTTACTCCCCCGTCGGCGCGATGAAAAGCGAACAATATTCGCTCCTTAGCGAACTTCCGTTCAACACCGTCCTTCTCGACCGTCTCCTTCCGAACAAAACGGTCAAACTCGGCGAAGATTGGCGCGTCCCGAACGACGTTCTCGCGGCGCTTCTCGGCGTCGAGGCGATCGAAAACAACACGTTGCGGCTGACGTTGACGTCGATCGTCGACGATTTCGCCGAAGTCGAGCTTTACCTGCAAGGCGACCCGGACGCCCAAGGGAACCCGACGCCCAGCACGTTGGTTTGCGCGTCGGAAGGCGCGAGCGTCGCGATCGACCTCGAAGGCCGTTTCCAATTCGACCTGAAAGCGCGCCGTTTGACTTGGTTCGGCGTCCGCGTCGACGAACGCCGTTCGGAGAGCGTCGCGGCGCCGGGGCTCGAATGGTCGGCGACCCTTCAAATTAACGTCGCCCCGCTCGACGCGCCGCAAAAACTGACCGACGACGTCGTCGCCGACCTCCGCGGCCCGGTCGAACCGGAACTTTTGCGCCTTTATTATAACGCTCAAAAGGGTTTTTGGCGTTTCCAACACTCCCGCGACTGGAAAATGACGCAAGACGGCGAAACGTCGGCGTCCCTTTGTTACGTCGTCGGCGGCGAAGCGATCGCGCAGTGCAACATCGCCGCGAACGGCAAAATCGACCTTGAATCGAAACCGTCGATCGACGCTTATAAAGCGGAAATCAAGAAAGGGCTCGGCGACCGTTTCGGCGCGTTCGTTCAAGACGAAGTTTACGCGGGCCCGTCCGGCGACTCGATTTATTACGTCGTCGTCGACGGCGAGTACGAAGGCGTTCCGTTCCGTTGGGTCTACTACCTCGTTACCGACGAAGACGGGAACCAAGCGACGCTGATGTTCGAAATCCGCGCCGACATGCTCGACAATTACGACGACTCAGGTCGCGAAATCGTCGAGACGTTCCGCATCGTCCCGCGCGTCGACCCCGCCGCTAAAGCCGCCGCCGAAAAGGCCGCTCGCGAAGCCGCCGCGAAAGCGAAACAAGACGCCGCCGACGCGCCGAAAGCGCCGGAAGGTCGCGGTATCGACGCCGCGACGGCGACCGCCTCCGACGCGACGCAAACCGACGCCGCCGAACTCGAACGCGCGCCGTCGCCGGAAAAATAACCGTTCGCCGACGCAAAAAAGACGAAGAAAGGAACGCTCAATGTCCGCCGCGTCCGCTAAAAAAACGCCCGCCGACGCCGCCAAGCCGGTCAAAAAGCGCGTTTGCAAGAAAGCCGAAAAGACCGAAACGAACGCGAAAGTCGCCGACGCAAAACCCGCTAAGAAGCGCGTTTGCAAGAAAACGGCGGAAAAGACAAACGTCGACGCGACGCCGAAAAAAAGCAAGCCGTCGACGCTTGCCGCGACCGAGCGCCGCCGACTCGCCGACCGCGTCTTCGCGACGTTGGCCGAACGTTACCCCAACCCGAGTTGCGCGCTCGATCACCGGTCGCCGTTCCAGCTCCTCGTCGCGACGATTCTTTCGGCGCAATGCACCGACAAGCGCGTCAACGCCGTTACGCCCGCCCTTTTCGAGCGGTTCCCGACGGCGCAAGCGTTCGCCGACGCGCCGCTCGAAGCGATCGAAGAGCTAATCAAAAGTTGCGGTTTTTACCGAGCGAAAGCGGCGAACATCGCGCAAGCGAGCCGCGCTATCGTCGAACGGTTCGGCGGAGAAGTCCCGGCGACGCTCGAAGAACTCGTCCGACTCCCCGGCGTCGGTCGCAAAACGGCGAACGTCGTTCTCGGGAACGCGTTCGGGATCGCGTCCGGTTTCGTCGTCGACACGCACGTCTTGCGGTTGAGTCGCAAAATCGGCCTTTCGGACGAAGAAACGCCGGAAAAAGTCGAACGCGACCTCAACGAACTCGTTCCGCAAAGCGATTGGGTCGACGGAAGCCACCGCCTCATTTACTTGGGACGCGAGTATTGTATCGCCCGCCGTCCGCAATGCGACGCTTGCCCGCTCGGCGCCCTTTGTTTGAAGCGACCTTAATCGCCGACGCCGCCCGCTTCGCCGCTTTCGCCAATTTAACCGATTCCGCTAATTTAGCGAATTTGGCCAAAATCGCCAATTTAGTCGTTTTAACCAATTTAGCGAACCGCGCCCAACTCGTCGTTTTGCGCGGTTCGCGTTATTTTTCCTTTTTTCGCCAACCGCCTATTTCGCGCCGTTCGCCGATTTTCCCGCGATATTTCACGGGCCGCCGTCCGACGCCGCGCTTTGATTTTTAGAAAACAATGTCAATTTTCATTGCCATTCTCCTTCTCATTTGCTCGAACGCCTTTATGACGTTCGCTTGGTACGGGCACCTTTCGACGCTCAAAGGCAAATGTTGGCTCGTCGCGGCGTTGGTCAGTTGGGGAATCGCGTTTTTCGAGTATATGTTGCAAGTCCCGGCGAACCGAATCGGCTCGACCGCGATGACGCTTCCGCAGTTGAAAATTTTGCAGGAGGCGATTTCGCTGTCGGTGTTCGTTCCGTTCGCGATCCTTTTCGCCAAGCAGGAAGTCGGCTTAAACTACCTTTGGGCTGGGCTTTGCATCGCCGGCGCCGTTTTCTTCATCTTCCGCGGTTGAGCGGGAGTTAAGCGAAGCGTCCGCCGCGTCGCCGCCGTTTTTATCCCGAGCGTCGACGCGGCGTTTCCGTTTTTCTCGTCGATTTTCGGCGACGGCGAACGTTTCGTCTTCCCCGCGCCGCGCCGTTTTCGCCGATTTTTAGACGACGACGCGCAATTCGCTCCCGCGTCGGCGGCGCCGAGTTTCAAACGATTCCGCGCAACTTGAACTGCTTGATTTTGTTGTAAATCGTTTTCTCGCTGACGCCAAGTTTGCGCGCCGACTGCGCCCGGTTCCCGCCGCAAGCGTTAATCGTTTCAATAATCGCGCGACGTTCGATTTCCGCCATCGTCAGCCCGGCCAACCCCATCGCGCCGTCCGGCGAACGCGAATCTTTAATCATCGTGTCGAACGAAATATCGTTTTCCGACACGACGACGTCCGGCGCGGTCTCCATCGCCTTTTGCAGCACCGATTCGAGTTCGCGCACGTTGTACGGCCAAGAGTATTGGCGCAATTTGTTCAGCGCCGACGTCGACAAAATCGACAAATTCCGGTCGTTCGCCCGAGCGACGCGGCTCATAATTTCGCGGGAAAGCGCCGGAATGTCCTCCACTCGGTCGCGAAGCGGCGGCACGTTCAGCGTCAGCGCGTTCAGTCGGAAATAAAGTTCGTCGCGGAACCGGCCTTGAACGCAGGCGATCGCCAAATCGCAACTCGTCGAGGCGACGACGCGGGCGTCGATTCGGCGCGTTTCGGTCGAGCCGACCCGGCGCGTCGTCTTGTCTTGAATGAATTGGAAAATCCGTTTTTGGAGCGACGGCGACAAATCTTCGACGTGATCGAGGAAAATCGTTCCGCCGCGCGCCAGTTCCAACCGACCGGGCCGGTCGCAGGCGACGCCGGGAATCGCGCCTTTGGCGACGCCGAACAAATCGGCTTCGAGCGTCTCCGGCGGAAGCGCGTTGCACGAAACGACGACGAACGGAAAACGCGCCCGCGGCCCGGCTTGGTGAATCTGTTGAGCGACGACGCTCTTCCCGACGCCGCGTTCGCCGGAGATCAGAATCGTCGCGTCGAGCCGTCCGAACGCTTCGATCTGTTTGCGCAACGTTTGTATCGGCGTCGAGACGCCCGCCATCGTCGCGGGAAGCGCCGGCGTTCCGACCGTTTGGCGCAAGGAGCGGTTTTCGCGCGCCATCCGGTTCAACTTCAAGACTTGGCGCGTCGCCTGCAGGAGCGCTTGGCGTTCGCAAGGCTTGACGATATACGAGTGAACGAACTTGCTCAACCGTTTGCGGCGCTCCGCGTCGCCGGTCGGCTCGTCCATAAAGATGATCGGCGCGTCCGGGTATTTGTCGACCAATTGACGGCAAAGCGTTTCCGGCGACGCGTCCAACGTCGCGGAGTCGATCAGGAACCCGGCGGCGTCCCCGAGCGCGAGTCCGGAAAGCGTTTCGGGCGAAGCCGCTTCGACGACGCCGACGTTTTCGACTTCGAGACAACGGCGCATCGCCGCCCGCGAACCGGCGTCCCCGCAAAGAACGACGATCGAATCGGCCGCGATCGAAGCGACCGAACGTTCGCCGGTCGAGCGACGCTCTTCGACGGCGGCGGCGAAAAACGCGCCGTCCTCGTTCCGAGTCTCGACGGTCGAAGCGCCGAAATCGGAAGTCGCCAAACGGTCGACGGGTTGATTTTGTTGTTCCAACGAATAATAAGACGCGCTGCTCATTTGAGTTCCTTTTCTTTTTTTCGCTCGTTTAACGCTTTCGCGAATCTTCGAGCGTCGCTTAAATATATAACGCAAACAAAATCGACGATAAACGATTTTCCTTTTCCGACGAAGCCGTTTCGGTCGACGGCGAAATCGACGCGATTCGCGTTCTCCTTTCGGCTTCCGGGCCCGCCAAGTCGCTAGGAAGGAAGGTCGCGAACCTTTTCGCGTCCGGCGTTCCTTCGCGCGCTCCTTTGCGGCGACGTCGACATTTTACAACGAAATTCCGATTCCTTACAGACTATAAATGCCTTAATCGCAAGATTTTAAAACAAATTCGTCTAGAAATTTTACACGCGAAAAAACGCCGCTAAAAGTTACCGAAAAATCGGCAATAAATACCGAAACGAGCCGCCGCGTTTCCCGCAAAGCGCCTAGATTCGCTTTTCGCGTCGCGACCGGCGCGGCGCAAAAAATCGCGTCGACCGTAAAAACCGGCGCCGTTCGACGCAGATTTTGCGCTCCCGATCTTTACGTCGACGACGCGACGCGCAAAAACGGTTGCGCCGTCGACGCGAAAACGACCGAAAAAAGAAGAAAAGAAGAAGAAAGAAGCGGGAACGCTCCCCCGAAAACGCTCGCTTGAAAAAGGACCGCGCCTAAAAATACGCAAAAGAACGCGAAGAAAGCGGAAAAGAAAGCGACGAAAAAGAGCAAATCGACGCAAAAAAACGACGCGCCGTCAAGACGCGCCGTTTTTAACGATTTTAACGCCGACAATATCGCCGACGCCGTTAACGCTTTCGGCTTTTTAACGGAGCCAAGACTTCCCCGGAACGCAAGCCGCCGAACCGACGACGCGACCGAGCGAAGGTTTGCTCGAAACGCCAAACCGACGACGCGACCGAGCGCGCCGCTCGAAGGTTTTTCCGGAGCGCAAGCCGCCGTTTCAGTCGTTGAGCAACTTCAAAAACGCGCCGTGCAGCTCGGCGTTGGCGGTCGCGAGGAGCGGTTTCACCGCCAAGTCGAACGGGCGCCCGTCGGTGTTCGTCGCGACGCCGCCCGCTTCCAAAACGAGCAGAACGCCGGCGGCGACGTCCCAAGGGTGCGCGCATTGGCAAATTTTCGCGTCGAAACGCCCGGCGGCGACGTACGCCAAGTTTAGCGCGGTCGACCCGGTGCGCCGCATCGCTTGGCAGACCGGAACGCAACGTTTGAACGCCAAATAATCGGGCGAATCCGGTTTCGTTTGCGTCGGAAAAGAAACCGCCGTCAGCGCTTGCGTCGGTCGCGCAAAGTCGCTTGTTCGGATTCGTTCGCCGTTGAGGAAGGCTCCGGCGCCCCGTTCGGCGGTAAAAAGCTCGCCGGAAATCGGATTGTACACGACGCCGCAAAGCAACTCGTTCCCCCGCGCCAACGCGATCGACGTTCCGAAAAAAGGAACGCGGTGAACGAAGTTCGTCGTTCCGTCGAGCGGGTCGACGATCCAAGTGAAGGGCAAATCGGTCGGAGCGCCGCTTCCGCACTCCTCTTCGCGCAGGACGTTTTGAAGGCGCGGCGCGTCGGGCCCGAGCGAACTTTGCGGCTCTTCGCCGATGAAAAAATGCTCCGGAAACGCCGTCGACACAATCTCCGCGATCTTCGCCTGCGCCGCGACGTCGGCTTCGGTTACTAAGTCGGCCGGATTTTTCTCGCGATACCCGACTTTTCCCACTTTTTCCCGCAAAATCGCGCCCGCTTCGCGCGCCGCTCGAATCGCAACCTCCAAATATTCGGACATTCGCGCCCTTCCTTTCTTTAACGATCTCTCCTATTCTTACCAATCTAACAATATAATACTCGTTCCAAGGCGCCGAACGTCGCCGCCCCCCGTCCGACGTTCGCCCGTTTTTGTTTATTTCGCCGAGTCCGGTTCGCGCGACCGCCGCCGACCCGACGTTCGACCGCTTGTTTATTTCGCCGAGTCCGGTTCGCGCGACCGCCGCCGACCCGACGTTCGACCGCTTGTTTATTTCGCCGAGTCCGATTCGCGCGACCGCCGCCGACCCGACGTTCGACCGTTTTTGTTTATTTCGCCGAGTCC
>JAZNJF010000210.1:0-40945 GCA_045577885.1 Thermoguttaceae bacterium
GAGCGGCGGTCGACGAACGGCGGGTTTACGCGGCGCTTCGGGAATATATCGCCGAAACGGACGGCGGCGCGTTCGTCCTTTTCACCAACAACGAGCGAATGCGGCGGGCGACGAACGCGCTTTTCCCTTGGTTCGCGGAGAACGAATATCCGTTTTTCTCGCAGTCGGAGGGCTTGCCGCGTCAGAAGATGGTGCGAGCGTTCAAGGAGACGGAACGGAGCGTTTTGTTCGGCGTCGATTCGTTTTGGCAAGGCGTCGACGTGCCGGGCGCCGCGCTCCGAAACGTTATCATCGTTAAGTTTCCGTTTTTGGCGCCGGAACAACCGCTCGTCGAAGCGCGCCTCGAAGCGATCGAAGCGCGCGGCGGCTCGTCGTTCCGCGACTACTTGCTTCCGACGGCGATTTTGAAATTCAAGCAGGGCGTCGGGCGGCTGATTCGGACGAAATCGGACGTCGGCCAAGTCGTCGTTCTCGACCCGCGGGTTCATACGAAGTCTTACGGGCGCGAGTTTTTGCGCGCGCTCCCGGACTGCAAAATCCGAATCGACGACTTTTCTTGACTAATTTCGTCGAAATTAGCGCGGTCGTCGGTTTTTTGGCGGGCTTTTCGTTGGGCGGCGCTTTGCGTCGCGGCGAATTCGGGTAAAATAAACGGAAGCGGGCGCGGCGTTTTCCGACTTTCGGAAGCGCGGCGCCGACGAACGACGCGTCCAAACGGCGGAAGCGAAAGCGACTCGAACAAGAAAGCGAAACGACGGCGATGAAAAAGTTTTACATTGAAACGGTCGGTTGTCAAATGAACACGCTCGACTCGGAACTCGCGGCGGCGGAACTGATTTCCGCCGGTTGGGAGCGAACCGAGACGCGCAAAGACGCCGCGCTCTTGCTCTTCAACACCTGCAGCGTTCGCGAACACGCCGAAGAGAAAATTTACAGCGCGCTTGGTCGCTTGAAGCATTGGAAGACGCAAAAGCCCGGTTCGCTGATCGGCGTGATGGGGTGTATGGCGCAAAAAGATCAAACGACGATTTTCCGCCGCGCGCCGCACGTCGACGTCGTCGTCGGGCCGGGGCAGATCGACCGCCTCGTCGATTTGGTCGCCGCCGCCGCGACCGGAACCCAACAGATCGCGGTCAGCGTCAACCGCTTCGAGAACCGCGACGCGCCGGGCGCCGTTCGCGAATCGTTCCGCCAACACGACCCGAAACGCTTGCCGGGCGTTCGTCCGCGCGTCTTCCAAGCGATGGTGCGCATTATGTTCGGTTGCAATAAGTTCTGCTCGTACTGCGTCGTCCCGAGCGTTCGCGGCCCGGAGCAATCGCGCCCGCCGAAAGATATTTTGAACGAAATTCGAACCCTCGCCGACCAAGGTTGCGTCGAAGTAACGCTCCTTGGGCAAACGGTCAATAGTTACCGTTACGTCGAGGGGGGAAAGACGACGCGTCTCTCCGATTTGCTCGTCGAAATCGACAAAATCCCGGGAATTCGCCGCGTTCGCTTCGTCAGCTCGTATCCGACGGACATGTCGGACGCGCTCCTCCAAGCGGTGCGCGACCTGCCGACGGCGACGCCGTATTTGCACGTCCCGGCGCAACACGGGTCGAACGCGGTTCTCGAACGGATGCGGCGCCGTTACACGGTCGAGGAATATAAAGACTTGTGCGACAGGATTTACGAAACGATCCCGGGCGCCGCGATCACGAGCGACTTCATCGTCGGTTTCTGCGGCGAAACGGAAGAGGAGTTTGCGCAAACGGCGGAGTTGATTAAGTACGCGCGTTTCAAAAATAGTTTCATTTTTAAATATTCGGTGCGCCCCGGCAACGAAGCGGCGCGGACGATGGTCGACGACGTGCCGGAAGAGGTGAAAAAGCGGCGGAACAACGAACTTCTCGCGGTTCAAGACGCGGTTTGCGCCGAGTGGAACGCGTCGTTTATCGGGAAAACGGTCGAAATTTTGGTCGAAGGGCCGAGTAAAAAGGAAGCGCGGCAAACGACGTCGAACGCCGAAGAAGCGTTGTACGCCGACGCGGAACCGCTCGAAGCGACCGTCGACGCGACCGGAAACGTCGCGCCGATTCCGCCGCAAGCGTCGACCGGGCAAGTCGTTAGCGCGGAAGAAATGATCGCCGCGTCGCGACCGGGCGTTTGGGCGCCGTCCGACGAAATCGTCCAACTGACCGGGCGAACCGTCTGCGACCGCGTCGTCGTCTTCAACGGTCCGCGTTCCCTTGCCGGCGAGTTCCGCCAAGTGAAAATTACCGACGGTTCCCCCTTCACTTTGATGGGCGAGTTGGCGGATTAGCGAAACGGCGAAAAATAGGCAAACTGAAAACGCCGCGACGGGAAAACGAACCGTCGCGGCGTTTTTTATCGGGCGGCGAAACGAGCGCGAATTCGGCGGACGCGGCGAACGTCCCGTCGAAGCGAAATCGGGTTCCGACGGGGGAACGGCGAACGCAAAAAAAGACGCGGCGAACGTCCCGTCGAAGCGAAATCGGGTTCCGGCGGGGGAACGGCGAACGCAAAAAAGACGCGGCGGGCGCGGCGAACGTTCCGTCGAAGCGAAATCGGGTTCCGGCGGGGGAACGGCGAACGCAAAAACGAACGCGGCGGAGAAAAGACGGCGAATGTTTGCAAGCAAGCGGTTAAGCGGTTTAAAAGTCAAAAGTCGCGCGGCGGGAGAAAGCGCCGAAAGTCGCGAAACGCCAAGAAACGAAAAAAGCTCCGAAATCGCTTTCGGAGCTTTCAAGTGGGCGCACATGGACTCGAACCATGGACCTCGTCCTTATCAGGGACGCGCTCTAACCAAACTGAGCTATGCGCCCGCCGAAGAAGAGGAAAGTCATTTCCCCTAACGACGCTATTATTCTAACGCGTTT
Organism: Thermoguttaceae bacterium; assembly: GCA_045577885.1. GTDB lineage: Bacteria > Planctomycetota > Planctomycetia > Pirellulales > Thermoguttaceae > RUG369. The sequence goes on from JAZNJF010000210.1 coordinate 2,883, forward strand.
TCCAAAAAGCGCAAGGGGCGAAGCGTTAATTTTCTTCGTTTTTCTCAAAATTTCTCAAATTTTTTCAAAAAACGATAAACGGCGCGAAACGATTGAAAAACGTTTTAGAGACGAGGCGCCGTCGCGTCCGCAGTCTAAAAAGCAACGGCCCCCGATTTCCGAACGAAAACCAAGGGCCGGGAGAGCAAGCGTCGACGACTAACGCAAATTAGCGTCGCGCCGCCTTGTTGTTAAAGTCGGCGCTTTGCGTCGAGTTTTTCGACTACTTCCACGCTTCGAGGTAGCGGGCCAGTTTATGCATGTCGCTACCGACTTTGATCGGGCGTTGGTAAGCGCGAAGTTTGCTCATGTTGATGAGGTCTTCGAACGCCGGGAAGGTGAGACCCATCGGGTCCGAACCGCTGTTGACCGAGATCATGACGCCGTTCTTGCCTTCTTCGCAAAGCGCGCGGTAGCAGCCGACGCCGATTTGGCTGCCGACGATGACGTCGTAAGCGGTCGGTTGGTTGCAGCGAACTTCGTAACCGAATTGCAAACCGTTGAATTTGCGGCTCTTGCCGGTGCGGCGTTTGTATTCTTCCGCCATCAAACGGCCCAAACGGGACGAGTATTTGAGCTGCGAAACCGGGAAGTGCCCGAAGGTGTCCGGTTTGAGCGATTGATATTCGTCCATCGAAATGCACTTTTTGATTTCTTCTTGCGGAAGGAATTCGGCGACGCCTTCGGAGATGATCGCGACGAACGCTTTTTTGCCTTCTTTTTCGCGAGCGATCACGAGGTCGACCAAGTGATTAACGACGTGCGACATGTCGACGATCGTGCGCATGACCGGTTTGCCGTCCGCGTCGAGGACTTCCTTGCCGGTTTCCGGGTCGATCGTAACTTCGGTCGTTTTCCAGCTTTCGTCGATATCTTCGAGACCGACGACCGCGCTGGCTTCGCCGGCGATCGAGGCGCCGTAAGCCAACCAAGCCGCGGCGCGCCCCATCAATTGGCAAACGAAACCGGCGCCCGCCGCTTCGCTGTCCGCCAAGAGGTTGCGAACTTGCTTCGCGAGGAGTTCGACCGCGGTGAAGTAACCGAACGTGAACGGAATGCCTTCGTAGTCGTTGTCGATCGTTTTCGGGAGGTGGACGACCTTAATGCGTTTCGCGTCGGCCGGTTTGCGGTCCATGAAGAGCTTGAACTTCGCGGCGGTCGTGAGCGTGTCGTCGCCGCCGATCGAGACGAGCGCGTCGATACCGAGCGAGCAAAGCGCTTGGTAGACGGTTTCCATCGGGGCGAGCTTTTCGGCGTCTTCGAGGTCGGCCGGCGTTTTGAGGTGTTTGCCCGGGTTGGCGCGCGCGGTGCCGATGCAGATGCCTTGACGGGTGCGGAGACCTTCGGCGGTGCATTTGTCGAGACGGACGTACGCTTCGCCTTCTTTCAGGACGTCGCCTTCTTTGTAGTCGACGAGGTGCGTGTAGCCGTTAAGCATACCGTAAACTTCGACGCCGGCGCGAGCGAAGCAGATCGCGGCGCCGCCGATGACGGCGTTCGCGGCCGGGGCCGGCCCGCCGGAGAAGAGGATAGCGACTCGTTTAATATCCGTGTTCGGACGCGAAGGACTGTCAAGCGCGGTCGTCATATTGGGAAAACCTTTCTGTTTGGATAAAATGTCGAAATCGGGAAAACAAGGCGAACTCGACGGCGAGCGAAGCTCGGGAAACGAGCGAAACTCGGCGGCGCGGCCAACGGTTAAAAGTCGCGACTTCAACGGTCGACGAAAGAGGGGCGGCGCGGCGAAAACGGTCGAAAGAACGCGTCGCTCCGCTCCGCTCCAAAATCCATTAACTCTATTTTATTACAAGCGGAAAATTTTGCAATCGGGACGGCGAACAATTTCCGCGCTTTCGAGTCGTTTTCGACGCGCCGCGACGTCGGAGACGATTTTCGACCGCTTTCCTTCGTTTTTTTCTTTCTTTTTGGCGGGCCGCGACGTTTTTTCGGAACGCCTCGCCGTTCGGCGCGTCGAAAGGAACGGCGTTTGGTCCGCGTTGGGCGAACGTTGGGAAAACGGGCGATTTGGGAGGACTGGATAAAGCTGTTAAAATAGCGAGAGTTTTAGCGGGGTTTTAGAAAAACGTTTAAGGAAAACGTCGGGAATTTCGGCTTTTTTCGGCAAAGAAGCGTTTTTCGGACGCGTCGGTTTTATTGGTAAAATCGGCGCATCCCGAACGACCGACGAGCAAAACGCGTCGGTCGCTAAAAATTTTTTATTTTTATATAGTATTTTTTGACAAGTTACGTTAAACTAAATAAGAATACGTCCCAATAGGCGATCTGCGCGTCCCAAGGAAATCGAACGCCGCGACGACCGGCGGTTTCCTTTTCGACGTTCTCCGACTCGTTCGGAGGACGAGAGCGCGTCGGTCGCGAACGCCCGTCTCGACGTCGAGTGCGACGGGGGACGGGACGACGTCGGAGCGCGTCTTTTTTCCTTTGGAAGAGCGCGCCGTCGGTCTCGGTCGTCGGCTTCGAATCGGCTTGGTCGGTTCGAGGTTTCGATCGTATCGATTACTTAACGTTAAAATACGGCGGTAAAAAAGAGAAAAAAGGCGCGCGGTTTGGCGTCGACGAAGGTTTGGATCCGCTTTCGTTCGTTCGCGCCGCGTTCGGTTATTATTTACTCAAGGAATGAACACAATGTCGCAACAAGGTAAGCAATTTCTGTCCGGTCTTGTGAATCGCGTTTTTCACTCGAAGAAAAAGACGAACGCGCCGTCGCGTCGTTTGGGTATGGAACCGTTGGAAGATCGGCAATTGCTCGCCGTCGATCCGACGCTGTTGGCCGCGGCGAACGCCGAAGCCGCTCAAACGTCGACGCTCGTCGGGCCGGTCGTTGAATTCGACCTCGCCGCGCTGACCGAAGCGAAAGCCGCTTCGCCGAGTTTCTCCGTTTCGAACGGAACCTTCGAAGAAACGACGCTCGTCTCGAAGCCGGAATCGTTCCAAGCGACCGTCGGCGACCTCGTCTCGAACGCGACGATCGCCGACGACACGGACGCGTCCGCCGCGCCCGATATCGCCGTTTCGATCCGCCCCGAATTCGACGACGTTTTCGGCGAAAACGGCGAAAATTACGTCGACAATTTGTTGCAATATGTCGCCGAATACAGCGAAATGGGCTGGGCCGCGACCCTCGCGAACATGCTGACCTACGCCGGTTGGGGCCCGTCGTCCGAAGCGGTCGACCCGGACTCCGAAGTCAAACCGGAAAATCAAGTGTTCGACTACTTTACCGACGCGTTCACGAACGACCAATCGTCGCTCCTCTACGGGCTCGCTTGGTTCATGAACGGTTCCGCCGAGTACATGCCGCAAGGCCAAGAAGGTTGGGCGCAACTCGACGAAGAGTCGACCGCCGGGAACCTCTTCCCGTCGACGACCGGGCAATGGAGCGCTTATACCGACTACTGCCGCGAAATCCTCGCGTCCGATATTATGTCGCCGTTCTACGGGGTTCAAACCGAATACCTCTCGAACGGCGCCGCGGTCGGCGTCGAGATCCGCTTCTCGACGATCGCCGGCGACGCGACGAACGCGTTGACGCAACAACCGCAAAAAGAATGGCTCACCCTTTGGGGCTTCACGACCGACGACGCGGACGGCTTCTACAACGAAAACGACAAAGGCTATTATACCGGCATGGTCGTTTCGACGACCGACGGCGAAATCCGCACGATTCCGGTCGTTTGGGATAACTCGATCGGCGAAAACGGCGCGTACCGTCTCGTCGGAACGAACGCCGCCGAAGGCCAAGTTCCTTACGTTTATTCGTTCACGACGCTCGAGCGCATGCCCGGTTACGGCGTCGAAGCCGACATTTACGAAAAGAACGACACGCTCGCGGACGTTCTCGCCAATCCGAAGGCCGACCTCGGCGAAATCGACGCGATCGTCGGGGACGCGTCCGCCGACCGTTCGATCGAAGGGAACGTCGTCGTTCTCGAAAATCTGACGCTCTACTCCGACGCGTCGAAAGACGGCGAGTCCGCCGACCCGGTCGACTATTACGCGTTCTCGCTCGGTCAAACCGCGTCGAACTCCGACTACGTCCTCCTTGAATACGCGGACGCTTACGGCGTCGCGCCGTTGAGCGTTACGCTCTACCTGCGCGGCGAAGACGGTTCGTTGATTCCGATCGACGCCGAAAGTTACGGTTACGAACCGAACCGTTACGACGCGACCTTCTCGAAGGAAACCGTTTACAACGTCGGCGAAGACGGCAAAACTTACGCGTCGACGACCTGCCGCCATCGTATTTCGCTCGCCGGTTTGAACCCGGGCGGTTACGGCGAAAACCAATTCTACCTCAAGGTCGAGTTCGCGAACCCGACCGCCGCCGGTCAAGTTAACGACGGTTACAAACTGACCTTCCACGCCGGTTTCGACGACAGCTTCGAACAAAACGACGAATTCGAAGACGTCGCGAACGCGCCGGTCGGCTCGAACGGCAACCTCGGCGTTCTCTTTGGCCCGACCGTCTTGACCGACCTCGTGTTGAAGCAATACAACCGCAACGAAACGTCGGAAGTCGACTGGTTCCGTTTCGAGATGACCGCCGAAGGAACCGCCGACAGCGCCGTCAACCTTTACTACAAATCGAAGTTCCTCCAAACGAACGACGGCGACCTCGACATTTACCTCTACAAAGCCGACGATACGGATCCGCGCGGTTACAAACTCGTTACGCGCAGCGAAAAGGTCGTCGACAACGTCGAGTCGATTTCGCTCGAAGGTTTGGAAGCCGGCGTTTACTTCGTTAAGATCGTCGGTTTCAAGGGCGCGAGCAACGTCGGTTACAAACTCGAACTCGTCCCGGGCGTTTGCGACGTTCCGGACGCGCGTCTCGAAGTTCCGGCCGATTCCGCTTGGGAATCTCCGCTCGTCGTTACGACGCAAAAGCAATCCGCTTCCGAAACCGAAGTCTTCCAAAGCGAAACGACGATCGGCGCCGACACGGATATTTACCTGAATTACTCCGTCGCGATTTCCGAAAACGCCGACTATTCCGGCGCGGCGCTCGCCCTTTATATTAACGGCGCGCTCGTCGACGCCGACGACGTCGTCGCCGCGTTGAACTCCGAAGCGAACGTCAAAGGCATGCTCGCCTCGACGCGCGAACGCTTGATTTCGCTCTTCACGACCGGACTCGACATGAGCGCGGGCGAAGCGCTGACGGTCGCCGACTTCAATATCGGCGCCGTTTCCGATCCGACCTCGTTGGCGGGCAAATACTTCGATTCGAGCGCGTTGGCGAAGAACGCGGTCGCGATCGTTTTGAACCCGGCGAACTACGAACTCGGCGCCTTCTACGCTGAAAACGCGAGCGAACCGTTCTCCTTCTTCGAAGGCGAAACGGTCGTCGTCGACGGCGTTGAAACGACCTACCAAAACGGCGCGTTCGTCGACGCCGACGGGAACGCGGTTGCGACGACCGTCGGTTCGACCGCGACGCTCGACCGCGGGAACGGCGCCGTTACGTTGACGAAAGCCTTTGGAGCGCCCCTCGCCGACGGCTCCGTCGCCGACGATTACGTCGCGAACGACGGCGTCGCGAAGGAAATCGAGTACCTCGTCGACAACAACATCGCGACGGCCTACTTCGCGCTCGACAATATGGACGAAGACAAGTTCGCGCCGAACGCCAATCCGTCGGAAGTCGTCGAAAACGACAATCCGCGCGGAACGAACCCGGATCTCGGCGTCGCGAACATTGAAAATCTGCGTCCGATGTTGGACGAAAACGGCGAAGTCGTCGTCGACGAAAACGGCGACGCGCTCTTGAATCGCGTTATCGAAAACTTGAGCGTTACCGGCAAAACCGACGCGAGCGACGCGCCGATCGCCGACTGGTTCAAGTTCGACCTGAAAGACGACGCGAACGCCGAAACGCAAAACTACGAAAACGCTTACGTCCGTATTTTGCTCGACTCCGCGAATCCGGCGAACACGACCGGCGACCTCGACCTCTACCTCTACAAAGCGGTCCTGAACGACCCGAACTCGACGTTCGAAGAAGCCTACGCGACCGGCGCTTACACGCTGCAACTCGTCGGCAAGAGCTCGGGCGTTTCCGACGTCGAAACGATTAACTTCGCCGACGTCAACGCGGCGGCCGGCGGCAAAGCGAACCGCTCGATCACCGAAGGCACGTACTTTGTTCGCGTCGCCGGTTTCAACGGTTCGGCGAACCGTTACGACCTCGAACTCGGCGGCTTCACCCAATCCGGCGCCGTCGTTCCGACCGACCCGCAAGAATACTTCAACGACGACGCGACGACGTTGGGCAAAGACGCCGTTACGCTCTTGAACTCCGTCGCGACGCTTACTTGGGAAATCCCGAATAGCGATTACGTTTCCGACGTTCGCGTCCGTTATCGCGCGATCGACGCCGACGGAAACCCGGGCGAATGGATCGTCGCCGGAACGTACGACCGCGCCGCGACCGGTTGCAAAATCGCCGGTCTCGAAGCCGGAACGAAGTACGAGTTCCAACTCCAAATCAAGAACTACTTCACCGAAGACGAAGATTTCGTCGCTCCGGAAGGCGCCGTCTTGGAAGACGGTTGGCTCTGCGCTAGCGTCGAAAAATCGACCGCCGACTTCCTGAACGAAGTCGTTTATCGCGCGGTGATCGTCGGCGTCTCGGACTATCCGGGAACCGCCGTCGACCTGACCGCCGCCGCGAACGACGCCGAAGCGTTCCGCGAAGCGCTCCTCGCCGACCCGCAATGGGCCGAAGAAAATATTACGTTCCTGAAGAACTCCGAAGCGACGAAAGCCGCCGTCCTGAACGCGTTGACCGAAGTCGCCGCGGTTTCGGACGACAACGACGTCGTCGTCTTCTACTTCGCGGGCGGCGGCTCCGCCGGTTTTGTCGGCGGCGACGCGGTCGGCTACCTGAAAACTTACGGTTCGCAACGCTCGCAATACGTTTCGAGCCTCGAGCTGACCGCCGCGTTCGACGGAATCGCCGCCGGTTCGAAGCTCTTCTTCCTCGACGGCGGCCAAGTCGCGAAAGACGTCGAAGAAACGGCGATCAACTACAAAGCGTTCGCCGATTCGTTGACGAACTCGACGAAGAACGGCGCGTCGGCCCGTCCGGCGCAAACGAGCGTCCTGACCGCCGGCGCGAACGGCCAAATTACGCCGGTCGGCGTCATGCAACGTTCCGAATTCAGCCTCGCGTTGACCGCCGGAATCGCCGAACTGCAAAAGGTCGGCCCGGTCGCCGACGAAGACGCGAAACCGGAAATCGGTTTCCCGACCGACGAAACGCAAGACGTCGTCGCGTCCGACGGTCGCGTTACGATGCAAGAACTCGCCGACCTCCTCGGCGCCGACGAACGCTTGACGAAACTCGAAGCGCTCCCGACTTACGCGACGAACGACGTCGCCGAAGCGGTTTTGGCGAACGGCGAATGGTCGGAAAACGACGCGTTCCAAGAACGATGGCTCGCCGAAAAAGCGATCGTCGTTACGACGACGGTCGACGCGGTCGACGCGCACGACGGCAAAATTTCGCTCCGCGAAGCCGCCGCGCTCCTCGGAACGGCGATTCCGAGCTCCGCCGAACTCGTCGACGGCGCGAAATTCACCCTCGGCGTCGGTTCGGTCGTTACGATCGGAACGACGACCGGAACGCTTTCCGAATCGATCGTCGTCGAATACGTCGGCGGTTCGTTCCGCACGACGGAGCCCTGCGCCGTCGATACCGAAACGAAGACGGTCGAGTTCAAGAAGACGAACGTCGCGGTCTCTTGGACGGCCGAAGATTGGGCCGCCGGTTCGATCTCGCTGACCGACGACGCCGGCGTCGCGGTCGCGGACGTCGAGTTCAAACTTTACGCGACGGTCGGTTCGCAAATCGTCGACGACGAAAGCCTTGAAATCGACTACCTCCTGAAAGAAGGCTCGACGCTGAAGACCGCCGTCGAAGGCGGCGAAACGCTCTACGTCGTCGCGGAAGGTCAAGGTTACAAACTGAAGACCGCCAAGGGCGAAGATTACGCGCGAACGACCGGTCTTTACCTCGAAACGGCGAAGGGCGTCTTCGAAGAAGTCAAGTTGTCGACCCGCGCCAACGTCGAACAAAACGTTGAAATGACGAAGATCGTCTTCGACGAATCGCTCGCCGGTCAAGCGCTGACGGTCGACGAATCGCAAGCCGCGATCGTCTTCGCGAACGGCGGTATTGTCGACGCGACGAACTTGAAGGGCGAACTGACCTTCGACGCGTCGACCGGCGCGCTCCGCGTTTCCGGAACCGACTTGGTTTCGTTGATCGGCGTCAAGATTGCCGGCGCGACCGGTTCGGCGATTATCGTCGACGAAGGCGCGCGGTTCGAACTCGCGAACTCGCTGATTTCCGGTTGCGACGCGGGCGCCGACGCGGTCGTTTCGAACGCCGGTTGGCTCTCGTTCGTCAACGTTACGTTCGCCGACAACGCGTCGGAAAGCGCGCTGATCTCGAACGCCGCGACCGGAACGCTTGAAATTGCCAACTCGCTCTTCGCTCTCAACGACGGAACGCTCGTCGCCGACGCGACCGGCTCTTTCGAACTCGCCGACACGAACGTCGACGCGGGCGCGGAAGACGCGGGCTTCGTCGACGCCGCGAACGGCGACTACCGCTTGGCCGCTTTCGACGCGACCCCGGTCGACCGCGGGTCGAACGTCGCGACGCGTCTCGCTTGCGGTCTCGTTCTCGACTTCGACCTCGCCGGTTCGGCTCGTATCGGGCTCGGCGGCGGTTCGGTCGACGCGGGCGCTTTCGAATTCGCGCCGGACGCCGAAAACCTCGAAACGCCTTCGACGGTCGTTACGACGTTCGAAGATATCGTCAACCCGACCGACGGCGAAATCTCGCTCCGCGAAGCGTTTGGGTACGCCGGAACGACTTACGAAGTCGAAACCGAACTCCAAGAAGGCGACGTTTTGACGACCGCCGACGGCCGCCAACTCGAAGTCAAGAACGGTCTCCTCGTCGAGTTCGAAGGCGTCTCCGGAACGCAATCCGGGATGTTCTACGCGCTCCAAGGCGTCTACATGGTCGACGCTTACGGCGAAACGATCGCGTTGGAAGAAGAGCAAGTCCTCTTCCTCGCCGACGGAACGGAAGCGACCGTTCTTAACGGCAAACTCGTCCTCGCGTCCGGTATTCCGGTGCAAGAGGGCGCGGAAATTACCGCCGCCGACGGTTCGACCGGAACGCTGTCCTACGGCGCGGTCGCCGACTTCGTCGTCGGTCAAGCGATCGCCGTCGAATTGACCGCGACGACGGTCGCAAACCTCCTGCCGGCCGGAACCGCGTTCGACGCCGGGACCTACGTCGCGACCTACCAAAAGAACGGGACGTTCGCCGCGACGGTCAACGTTACGACGACCGACGAAGCGAACAAAACGACGACGACCGCCGTCGCCGTTACGTTCACGCTCCCGGCGGACGCCGAGTTCGCGTTCATGATCGCCGAAACGACGACGACCGAAGTTACGGACGAAGAAACCGGCGAAACGACGACCGTTACCAACACGACTTATACGCTCGATCCGGAAGCGCCGCTCGGCGTTATCGCGACGTCGCGCGCGATCGACATGCAAGACGGCGTTTACACGCTCGTTAATCCGCTCGTCGAAACGATCGGCGGCGTTCAAACGCCGATCTTCGAAGCCGGAACGACCTTTACGCTCGAACGCGGCGTCTTCTACGACGTCGAAGGCAAGGTCGTCGACCTCCCGCGCGGAATCGAGTTGATTTCGCCGGACGGCGCGCAAATCGTCTACCGCTCTTCGAACTTCGCGCCCGCCGACCTTGAAACGGGCGACCTCCTGACGCTCGAAGACGGTTCGGAACGCGTTTACAAGGAAGGCCTGATCGTTTACGAATCCGTTACGCTCGGAACGACGATTACCTTCGAAAGCGGCCTCGCCGCGGGCGTCGTCGAACTCGAAAGAGGCGAAATTACGGTCGAACGCGCCGTTACCCTCGACGCGACGACGATCGGCGGTTTGACGATCGACGCCGGCGGCGAATCGCGCGTCTTTAACGTCGATACTTATCGCGAAACCTCCGCGACCGCGTCCGCTTACTTCGCCGGTTTGACGCTCCAAAACGGCGCGGCGGAAGACGGCGGTTTGATTTACGTCGCCGAAGGTTCGAACCTCAAGATCGCCGACTCGACGTTGCAAGCCGCGACGGCGACCCGCGGCGGCGCGGTCTTCAACGCCGGTTCGTTCTCGATCGACGCGAACTCGAAGAAGACGCTCGTTACCGACGTCGAAGCCGAACAAGGCGGCGCGATTTACAACGAAGGAACGCTCTCCGTCGGTCTCGCGACGATCGACGGCGCGGCGGCTAACGCCGAAGGCGGCGCGATTTACAACGTCGGAACCGCGTCCCTCGTCGGCGCGACGATCCAAAACGCGGTCGCCGGAACCGACGGCGGCGCCGTTTACAACGCGGGCGTCCTCTCCGCGACTCGCGGCGCGACGATCGGCGGTTCGCAAGCCGAAAACGGCGCGGCGGTTTACAACGTCGGAACCCTTTCGACCAACAACGCGACCTTCGCCGATTCCGTCGCGACGGGGCAAGGCGCGATTTACAACGCCGGAACCGCGTCCTTGACGAACGCGAAACTGACCGGAAACGAAGGCGGCGCGGTTTACAACGTCGGGCAATTCCTCGCGACGCGCTCCGTCTTCGCCGACAACCTCGGCGGCGCGGTCGTTTCGACCGGTTCCGCGACGTTGGCTAGCTCGCTCGTTTTGGCGAACGAAGGCGATTACGCGTTGGCCGCGTTCGGCGCCGATTCCTCGCTCTTCCTCGTCAACGTTACGGCGGTCGGCAACCTCGGCGGCGTTTACGCTTCCGAAGGCGCGCTGACGATTTACAACTCGATTATCGGCGGAACCGTCGCCCAAGACGACGCGACGTTCGACGCGAAATACTCGATGATCGAAACGACCGTCGAAACGCTCGACGCGACGAACGCCTCCGTTTACGCGCCGGAATTCGCCAACTTCGACGAAACCGCCGTTTGGACCGAATGGAACCTCCGCCTCGGCGCCGCGAGCCAAGCGCTTGACGCCGCGTCGAGCGAATACGCGTTCTACCTCGACTTCAACGGCGCCAAAGTCGCGCTGAAAGTCGACTTCAACGGTTCGTCCCGCGAAACCGGGACCGCCGTCGATATGGGCGCTTACGAAGTCGACGCGAACTCCGAAACGCCGTCGACGGTCGTTACGACGCTCGAAGACACGTTCGACCCCTACGACGGACAAATTTCGCTCCGCGAAGCGATCAAGTACGCCGCGACCGCGACCGGAACCGACGAAGCGAGCCGCACCGTTACGTTCTCGCCGGACCTCTTCGTCTTCGACAAAGCCGGAACGATTACGCTCTCGAACGGCGAAGCGATTTACGAAGACCCGTTCGGCGGCACGGCGCGTCAAGACCTCGGCGCGATCGTCTTGAGCGGTTCCGTCGTTATCACGTCGGAATACGTCGACGAATTCGGCGAAACGAAGTACTACGACATTACGATCGACGGTCGCAACGAAACGCAACTCTTCGTCAAGACCGGCGAAGGCGACGTCGAATTCCGCGGTTTCACGTTTACGAACGGTAAAGCGACCGGCGAAAACCAAAACGGCGGCGCGTTCGAACTTCGCGAAGGTTCGCTCTCCTTGGTCGACTCGGTCGTCGCGAACAACTACGCCTCGAAAGACGGCGGCGCGGTTTACCAAAACGGCGGCGTTTTCTTCGCGGTCAACACCGTTTTCTACGGCAACGAAGCGAAGCGTTACGGCGGCGCGGTCGCGGCCGACGCGGGCAAGGTTTACGTTTACAACTCGACGATCGCGCTGAACGAAGCCGGGATTTACGGCGGCGTTTACTCCGAAGACGGCTTGGTTACTCTCGCCAACTCGATCGTCGCGCAAAACGGCGGCGCGCAAAACGTCGACGTTCGCGCTCAAAACCTTGAAGCGACGACGAACCTCATCGGCGGGATGGACGCTTGGCGCACCGTCGCCGGTTTGAACGGCAACGTCGTCGGCACGGTCCTTTCGCCGACCGACCCGCGCTTCGTCTCGACCGACCCGGCTTCGGAAGACTTCCTGCGCCTGAGCGCCGACTCCCCGGCGATCAACTCCGGTTCGAACGTTTACGCGTTCGGTCCGAACGGCGTCCGCCTCAAGTTCGACCTCAACGGCGACGAACGCGTCGTCGGCTCGGTCGTCGACATGGGCGCCTACGAATCGCAATACCTCGACGTTCCGTCGACGGTCGTTACGACCCTCGCCGACGTCGTCGACCAAGCGGACGGCCTCATTTCGCTCCGCGAAGCCCTCGCTTACGCCGAAGACGGCGCGAAGATTACCTTCGACCTCGCCGACGTCGCCGACGCGACGCTCCGCCTCGAAAACGGCGCGCTCACCCTCGACAAGTCGATTATTCTCGACGCGTCGAATATCCCGGGCGGCTTGACGATCGAAGGCGACGGCGACCGAATCTTCAATATCGAAAACGACGCCGACGTTACGCTCGAAAACGTCGTCCTCACCGGCGGCGAAGCGAACGAAGGCGGCGCGATCTATATGGAATCGGGCAAGCTGACGACGATCAACTGCGTTATTTACGGCAACGAAGCGGCGAAGACCGGCGGCGCGATTTACGCGATCGGCGGCGACGTCAAGCTCCTGAACACGACGATCGCCGGCAACGAAGCGCAAAACTTCCCGGGCGTTTACTTCGGGAACGCGAACGGCCTCTTCGAGCTGCAAAACTCGATCATCGCCGCCAACGCTTCGGAAACGTCCGCCGCGCTCGAAAACTACGACCTGCACGTTACCGGAACCTTCGCCGCGACCGCCAGTATCGTCGGCGCCGCGACCGAAGCGCTCCAAGCGTATAACGGCGTCAACGGCGTCCTCGTCGGTTCGCCGGAAGCGTTCGTCGACGCCGGGTTCGTCGACGAAGCGTCGAACAACTACGCCTTGAGCGCGACCTCCCCGGCGGTCAACAAGGGTTCGAACCGTCTGATCGGCCAAGCCGGTTACTACGCGTCGATTCTCCTTTCCGGCTCGAACGTTCGCGTCGTCGCGACCGACCTCAACGGCGACGAACGCCTCGTCGGCGGCACGGTCGACATGGGCGCCTACGAATACCAAACGGCGACGGAAATCCCGTCGGTCGTCGTTACGACCGCGCAAGACGTCGTCGACCCGTTCGACGGTTTGATTTCGCTCCGCGAAGCGATCGACTACGCCGGAAGCGCGTACAACGTCGACGGTTACGTCCAAAAGGTTGGAACGGAAATCACGTTCGACGCGTCGCTCGGCGGTCAAACGATCGCGCTCGCCGAAACGCTCGACGTTACGAAGTGCGTTACGATCGACGCGGTCGGCCTGATCGGCGGTTTGACGCTCGACGCGGGCGACCAATTCGTCGTCGTTAAGATCGACGCGACCCCGGACTCCTTGGCGTCCGAAGTCGTTTTGGCCGGCTTGACGATCACCGGCGGTTTCGCCGATTGCGGCGCGGGCGTCTACTGCGTCGGCGGCGACGTCGAAATCTTGAACTGCGTTATTTACGGCAACGAAGCGCGCGAAGGCGCGGGCGTTCGCGTCGACGCCGGTTCGGTTTCGATCGTCAACACGACGATTACGAAGAACGAAGCGACGAACGCTTACGGCGGTTTGTACAGCCGCGGCGGTTCGGTCGCGTTGCGCAACTCGATTATCGCCCTCAACACGGTCGACGGCGAAACGGACGGCGCGGACGCGTTCCTTAGCGGCGATTTCGCGATTCGCTCCACTTTGATCGGCGCGGCGGCCTCTTGGGTCGCGAACGCTTACGACGGCGTCGCCGGCAACCTCGTCGGCGCTCCGAACAATCCGGTCGATCCGTCCTTTACCGATTGGGCGAACAACGACTTCACGCTCGGCAAAGACGCCGAAGGTTTCGCTTCCGTCGCGCTGAACGCCGGCGACAACTCGCTGACCGTTTACCCGAACGGCGTCGTTCCGGCGACCGACGCCGCGGGCGACCCGCGCTTCGTCGGCGGTTCGGTCGACATGGGCGCCTACGAGTCCCCGCTCGGCCCGACCGAAATCCCGAGCTTGATCGTTACGACCGCGGAAGACGTCGTCGACCCGTACGACGGCGACATTTCGCTCCGCGAAGCGGTCGCTTACGCGAACAACTACGGCCTCGCCAACACGATCACCTTCGCGCCGTCGATCAACGGTTCGACGTTCTACCTGAATTCCGAACTCAAGATCGGCTCCGACTTGACGATCGACGGTTTGGCCAATAACGCGCTCGGAATCGTCTTGACGACTTCGAACGACGTCGCCGACCAACGCATTATCAACGTCGACGCGGGGAACGTCGTCCTGAACGGCCTCACGATCACGAACCGTCGCTCGGAACGCCTCCAAGCGGGCCTCGACGACCTCGCGATCGAAAAGGGCGGCGCGATTTACGTCCGCACGGGCTCCGTTTCGGTCTATAACTCGCTGATTACCGAGTGCGCCGCCGAAAACGGCTCCGCGGTTTACGTCAACGAAGCGAACTCGACCGCTTACGCGAAGTTGGTCAACTGCACCGTCGTCGCCAACACGACGAACGGTACGAACGCCGACGCGGCGGCCGTTTACGCCGAGCTGGGCGGAATCCAACTTTACAACACGATCGTCGCGTTGAACGAAACGACTTTGGGCGGCGTCGCGCAAGACGTTTACCAAGGCGTCGGGTTCTACGACGCTTCGTCGACGACTCAATTTAAGTTCAAAGAAGGCGACCGTCTCACGATCGTCGACGGTTTCGCGGCGACCTATCGCGAAAACGCTTACGTCGAAGCGAAAACCGGTAAAACAACGACGATCGACAACGGCGACAGAGTCTGGATTGCCGACGACTCGTACCGAGGCTATACGGAAGCGACCTATTACGACGGCGCGCTCGTTCCGGCCAACTGGTGGGAAGATCCGATCGCGCTTGTCGACGGGCAAGAGCTCATTATCGGCGGCGAACTCAACTTTGGGAATGTCGGCGGACAATTCCAATACTTTATCACCGGCGGCGTCAAGGCGACCTACCGCCAAGACGTGTTTGTCGACAACGGTTCCGGCAAGGTGGTTTACGTCGACGCGAATCAAACGGTCATCGTCGACGGTTCCGTCGAAACGACCTTGAAGCACGCGTACGTCGACGCCGAAGGCGCCGCGATTCAATTTGTCGACGGTCAAAAGATTCTCGTCGGCGAAGAGGGGACGACTGCGGAAGCGACCTACCGCTTCGGTTCGTTCCGCGACGCGTACGGCAATCGCGTTCGATTCGAAGAAGGCCAAACGTTCCTCGTTAAGGTCGAAGCGACCTTCGAGAACGGCGTCTTTGTCGACCTCGAAGGCAAGGCGGTCGCGTTCGAAGAAGGCCAAACGGTCGACGTCGACGGCGTCAAAGCGACTTGGACGAACGGCGCGTTTATCGACGCCGAGGGCGCCGCGATGGAATTCGCCGAAGGCCAAACGATTCTCGTCCGAACGTTTGAAGCGACCTTCGCGAGCAGTTCGTTCGTCGACGCGGAAGGCAATACGCATATCGTCGAAGACGGCGAATGCGTCGCTATTGGGACGATTAGCGGAACTTGTACGGCGACCGCCGACGGCGGATTCGTCGACGCCGCCGGCGCGCCCGCGACGGTGAAGATCGGTCAATGCGTTATCGTTAAGCGCGGCGCCGCGAACAACTTCGCGACCTTGACTTACCGCGCGTCCGAAAACGCGAACGCCTTCAACTCCTTCGTCTCGCGTTCCGACTCGTTGGCCGCGTTGATCGCCGGTCAAGGTTGCTTCGTCGGGTCGAGCGAACTCGACCTGTCGAAGGAAACGAACGCGCTCTTCGTCGACGCGGACAACCAAGATTACCGCTTGAACGACGACGCGCTCGCGACGAACGCCGGGAACAACGTTTACTTCCAACAAGGTTCGTACAACGAAACCGGCACGTTCAACGGCACCTTCGACTCGCTGGACCTCGACGGTAATCGTCGTATTTACTACACGACGACCGACATGGGCGCCTTCGAAAACCAAACGGCGAAAGACGCGCCGTTCGGCGACGTCGAAGGCAAGTCCGTCGAACTCCTCGTTTCGACCGGCGCCGACGTCGTCGACCCGACCGACGGCAAGACCTCGCTCCGCGAAGCGCTCGAGTTGACCGACCGCATGACCGCGCTCGGCTACGACGATATTACGATCCGCTTCACGGGCGCCCATACCGTCAAGGTCGGCGAAACCGCGCTCCAAGTGAACTCGCCGGTTACGATTCTCGGCCGCAACGGCGTGATCGACTGCCTCAACGCGAACTCCGCGTTCCTCGTCGACACGAACGGTTCGGTCGTTATCGAAAACCTCGAAATCAAGAACGGTTCGGCTATCGACGGCGGCGCGATCAAACTGACCGGCGGCGAACTGATCCTCGCGAACCTCTTGATCGACAACTGCGAAGCGCAAATTTACGGCGGCGCGCTCTACGCCGACGCCGGAACGAAGGCGACCCTGTACAACGTTACGATCGCGAAGAACGTCGCGGTCGAAGGCGCGGGCGTCTACGGCGCGGCCGGTTCGGAGGTCAATATTTACAACTCGATCGTCGCGACGAACCGTTCGGCGACCGCCGGCGTTTCCCCGACCGACGTTTACTTCGCCGGAAACGACTTCGAACTCGCGTTCACCCTCGTCGGAAACGCGGGGACGGAAGCCAACGCCGCGAAGCTCCGCGGCGGCGACCAAGGCGGCAGCCTTATCGGTTACGGCGTCGACCGCGAAATCAACCCGAGCTTCATTAACGCGAGTTCCGGCGACTTCCGCCTGACCGTTACGCCGGTGAGAAGTCCCGCGTACAAAGCCGGTTCGACGGCCTACGTTTACAACGGCGCGTCCAGCGACCTGAACGGGCAAGTCTACGGCGCGGGCCATACGGACGTCGGCGTTTGCCTCGGCGCGTATCAAGTTACCGAAGAAGCGGGATCGTCGATCGTTACGACGCTCGAAGACGTCGTCAACCCGTACGACGGCGTTACCTCGCTCCGCGAAGCGATTAACTACGTCCAAGGGCGCGACAACCTTTACGGCGCCAGTTGCGGAAGCGTCGACGACAGCGTTTACGGCACCACGTCCAACGCGATGAACGACGCGTCCATTTACAGCGCGACGTTCTACAACGCGATCACGTTCGACCCGAGCTTGGCCGGCGGCACGATCAGAATCGACGGCGAACTCGGCGGGTTCTCCTTCCGAGCCGGCGGCGTTAGCCACTCGGTGATGGACTATATGATCGACGCGTCGTCCCTCTCCGGGCTCGGCGGGATTACGATCGACGCGTCCGAATTGCAGGGCGGCGGCCTTGGCGGCGGCGCGTTGTTCAGCCTTCAAGGGCGCGCCAACTTGGACGCGAATCCGAAGCTGTACTACCCGGTGGGCCTCGACCTGCGCGGACTCCGCGTCGTCGGCAACGGCGGAGGCACGGGCGTGTTCGGCACGCCGTGGTCGATCCTTACGATGCGCAACTGCCTCTTCGAAGGTTTTGGCGACGCGGTGTTCCTTGCCGACAACTACGACACGTCGAGCGACGGCGGCACGTTCCACATTTACAACTCGACGATTCTCGGGAGCCTGTACAGCGGCGGACGCAGTTTCATTTACAACTCGATCGTTACCGGTCAAGCCACGTACAGCCCGTGGGGATTCGGTTCGCTGAACTCCTATAATTCCTACGTGTATGCGGGCGGCGGTTCGTTAACGGCGACGATTACCGGCGGGATGCCGAACGAATACTTCGTCGACCCCGCGAACGGCGACTACCGCTTGGCGCGTTACTCGCTCGCGGTCAACGGCGGTTCCGCGGAATTCCTCCGCACGTTGGAACAAGTCCACGCGCCGAACGAAACCGACCTCAACGGTAACCTGCGCGTTTCGGACGGCGTCGTCGACATGGGATGCTACGAATCGCAGTACATGGTCGACAAACCGTCGTCGACCGTTACGACGGAACTCGACGTCGTCGACTCGACCGACGGCTTGATTTCGATTCGCGAAGCGTTGGCTTACGCCGAGCAAAAATCGTCGTTGTACGGCAACACCGTTACGTTCGACGCGTCGCTCGACGGCAAGACGATCGTCCTCGACGGCGCGATCGAGTTGACCCGCGACATTACGTTCGACGGCGCCGGCGTCGATATTACGCTCAGCGGCGACGGTAAGGATAGAATCTTCACGATTTCGACTTACGAAGGCGTCCCGAACACGAACAGCGTTTACCTGCGTAACCTGACCTTGGCCGACGGTTACACGAAGTTGAACGGCGGCGCGATCAACGTCGAACGCGGCAACGTGTACATGTCCGGGCTCAATATTTACGGTTGCGAATCGACGTCGTGGGGCGGCGCGATTTACGCCGAGGACAGCGAAATTACGCTGGTCGACTGCCGTATCGGCGGCAACAAGGCGGGCTACTACGGCGGCGTCGTCAACCAATACGGTTCGACGGTGTTGATCCGTAGCGTCGTCGCGGAAAACGTCGGCACGATCAAGAGCGCGGACCTTTGGGGCTTCCTCCCGAACAACTACGCGAACAGCCGTTACAGCATTGTCGGCTTCGTGAAGGACGTGTTGATTAAGACCGACGAACAATACGGCAACCTCGTCGGAACGGAAGAAAATCCGCTGAAACCGTTCGTCGCCGCGACGGTCGGCAACCTCGAGCTGAAACCGGAATACGCGAACGCGCTCGCTCCGGCCAGCGCCGCGGTTCTCGACGACGCGTTCGCCGCGTTTGTCGACGAAGAAGACGAAACGGAACTCGCGATCGACTTGGCGGTTCTCGAAGAAACCGTCTTCGACGACGACCTCTTCGCTTCGTTCGAACAATTTTGAGCGACGTTAACGAGTCGAGGCGGCGCGTCGGAGGAGACGACGGCGCGCCTCGCTCGACGATGAAATAGAACGATCCGAGCGTTTTTTGAAAAATCGAAACGCTCGAAATTGAGCGCGGCGATTTTTTAAACGTCGTTCGGGTTGTTATCCCGAGGAGGTTTCGGCTTCCTCGGGATTTTTTTTGCCCGAACGAGAGACGAACGAAACGACGGCGACGTCAAAATAGGAGAAACGGGCGCTTTGGATAAGACAAGAAACGGCGGCGTCAAGAGGAAAAAAAGAAAAAACGGTAAAATTTACCGAGAAAACAGATAAAGAGTTAAGGTTAGAACGGTTTTTAGACGATTAACATAACATAAGAGGAAAAAAGTTCGACGGCTTCTGAAAAAAGGGCTTGACGAACTAAAAACGGCGGCCCGTTCGCCGTCGTCGTCCGCTAAGTCGGGCTGCTCGCCTTTGCATCATACCGCGTTTTTCATCGGGAGGAGATACGACCGACCGCCGAAAAACGCTCTTCGAAAGCGCTTGTCGCGACTTTCGAAACTCGAACGTTCCCAGGGGGGGAATAGTCCGGCGATTTGAAATTTATTTCGGTCGCCGGACATTTTTTTTTGCCCGCGTCGAATCGGTTTGACTAAACGACGCGATTTCTCTATGTTGGCGTCGGCGACGACGCGGTTTCCTAACCAATTTCTTTATTTTCGCTATCTTGACGCGTTTCTGAAGAGCGCAACGCGTCGGCGGTTCGTTGCAAGCCGTCGAGTCGAGCGCGGAAGATCGGCGTTTTCTTGAAGAGTCGGCGGAACTCGGCGTCGTCGAGCGCGTCGACGGCGCCCAACGGAACGTCGAGCGGCGCGGCGTTCTTTTCCGACGCGTTCCAAGGGCAGACGCGTTGGCAAAGGTCGCACCCGAAGAGCCGTCCGTCGAGTTTTTGCGCGATTTCGTTTGGAAGCGCGGCGCGATTTTCGATCGTCCAAAAGTTAAGGCAGCGATTGGCGATAAGCGTTCGGTCGCCGGGAATCGCGCCGGTCGGGCAAGCGTCGACGCAGCGGCGGCAACGAACGCAACGTTCGGCGGCGGCGACGTTTGCGTCGGTCGACCCAAGCGCGTCGCGAAGCGCTTCCGGCGTCTCGAATCCGGTCGTTTCGGCGAACGACGTCGAAAGGAGGAGTTCGCCCAAAAAGAGACGCGAGCCCAAACGCGGCGAGACGACGAGCGAATGGAGCCCGCAAAAGCCGATTCCGGCGCGGACGGCCCAATCTTTTTCGAGAAGCGGCGCGGTATCGACGGCGGCGCGCGCCTCGGCGTTCGGGAAACGGTCGAGGAAAAACGCTCGAAGTCGTTTAAGTTTCCGCTTTAAAACGTCGTGATAGTCGAGGCAAGCCGCGTAAGGAACGACGGCGCCGGTAAGACGCGTCTTTTCGGCGCTTGCGGAAAGCGGCGAAGATTCGGCGGGTTGGTTAAGTTGGCCAAGTCGGTTAAGTTCGGCTATTTGCGCGATTTCGGCGGCGAGCGTTTGCGTCGCGGCGGTCGATTCGGCGCGGAGTCGGCGTTCGGAAAGCGCGACGACGGCGAGAGTTTGCGCGGACGGCAAAACGGAGCGAGGGTCGCGGCGCGCGTCGACGTTTTCTTCGAGGTAAGGAAGCCCGGCGCAGTCGCCCCGACGAACGCGGGCGGCGAAGAGGTCGAACGTCGCCGCCGGGCCGACCGGCGCGAATCCGAGCGCGTCGAGTCCCGCGTCGGCCGCCGCTTCGAACCAAGCGCGACAAATCGCCGGGAGCGTTTCCGGCGCGGCGAGCGTTTCAAGGAGCGACATAAAGGACGGCGGAAAAAGAGGTTGCGTTGGGAAAGGGGAAAGCGAAGGCGCGTCGCGGGAAACGAACGGGCGCGGCGGTTAAACGGGCGCGGCGGTTTCGTCGACGGGCGCCTTACGTTTCGACTTGCGGCGTTGCGGCGCGCTCCATTCTTTCGTTAATTTTTCGAAAATTTCGGGCGTTTCGTACCGCGCGACCGTTCCGTCGCGTTCCGGCATCGGCCCGACCAAACCGCGAAAAACGGGAAGACCGCGCATTCGCAGGTCGGCGCTGCAGTCGTCGACGCCGATTTTCTCGAAACGTTCGCCGATTTCGGTTGCGTCGGCAAGGTCTTGGACGCGGATTTCGCCGTCGGCGCCGCGATCGACTAAACGGTAAATCATCGATTTTCCCTTTCGTTGTTAAAAGAAAGATTTTTGAAGCGTTAAACGGCGGCTGCGCGAAAAATCGGCGGCGCGCGACGCTTCAAAGACGTTTTCTTTTAAAATACGACGTCGACGGCTCCGCGTTGTTGAAACGCAAATTTTACCGTCGACGTCGCAAAGGAAAAACGTTTGAAATTTGGGGCGTTAAGGAACGAAGGGCGCGACGCTCGCCGTTTGCCCGACTCGAGTCGCTCCGACGACGCGCGGTTCGTCGTCGGACGAACGAGCGGTTCGAACGCCTCCGGAGAACGCGTCGATTTCGACGTCCGGAACGCGAACGTATTTGGCGCCGCGCGGTTTGGAGCCCGAACGTCGAACGTCTTGCGTCGGCGTCGCGACGGCGCGCGACGTCGGGGTCGCCGGATTCGAGATCGGCGAAAGCGATTTGGAAACGCCGAAGGAGACCGGAGGAAGGGGCGACTCGGGTTTGACCGGCGCCGATTCCGCGGGCGCGTCGTTAATTTCGGCGCCGTCGACGGGGAACGAAGCGGGCGTTAGAACGGGGGGAAGCGACGCCGGATCGACGGCGGGCGCCGCGTTGGGACGCGACGCGGAAACGTCGAGCAACTCCGGAGCGACGGCGGCGTCGGCGAGAAGGCCGCTCGGTTGAGTCGACTCTTCTTCGACCGGAGGCGCGTCGACCGGTTCGGAAGCGGGGGAAACCGATTGCGGAACGACGTCGATCGAAGGCGCGACGTCGCCGTTGGACGCCTTCCCGTTCGCCGCGTTTGGATAATGACAAACATTAATCCAAAGACAAAGGAGAATCAAAAGCGTCGACATGAAAAAACCGGAAAGTTTAGCCATTTTTACGTCCTTTCGCGTCGAAGCGTGTGAATAAACGCGTCGTTAAAGCGAAACTGCGTTCAAAATAAACGCGGTTCGCAACAAAACGCGATTTGGTTAATAAATTTTTGCGCAATCTTCTCCATTTAACCAATTATACTATCTATCGCAAAACAGGCAATCTATTTGTCTTGTTTATTTTATCTTTTTTAAATAAAGTCGGACGGTTGTATCGATTGTAACGTCGACGCGGCGGCGCGTTTGGAAGATTTGCAGGGGAAAACGCGGATTTTTATTGAAAATTAGAGAGCGGTGAATTGACGCGAGGCGAAAAGGGGGTAAAATAAAGAAGCTAAGATTGCGTTGGGGTATAGCGTAAAGGCAGCGCAGCCGGCTCTGAACCGGTTAGTCGGGGTTCGAATCCCTGTACCCCAGTTTCGAAAACGACGCTCGACGCGAGTCGGGCGTCGTTTTCTTATTTCTTGACGGCAATAAGAAGGCGCGGCGCGACGGAACGGTAAAACTTTAAGCGAAAATTAGAAAACGTCGCGGCAATTGTTTATTGATTGAATGGCGGGGCGGCGTAAAAAAAGCGTTCGAAAAACGAACGCGAGGACGGACGATATCGTCGAAGGAGTCGACGAAGTTTCAAGCGGCGGTGAACAATAAACAGTCTCTCCACCAACAACGACGAGCGCGTTTGAACATAATCTTCTCCTTCTCGGGGCTTGGGGGGGCTGGAAACGTTCGAGCGACGAAAGGTTCGTCCTCGGGACTCGCCGAAAAAGCCGACCGTCGGCGCGCGTCGGCGGTAAACGACGCGGAATTTTACGATTTTTCGGAAAGTCTTCTTGGTACGAAGGATAATATAACATAGAAACGCGCGGACGCAAGGACTCCCCCGCACAATTTTTGAAATTTTGCGCAAGGTGTGCGGTCGCGGCGCGTCGACAGGGAAAAGTAAAGGGCGGGAGACGGGAAAAAATAACGACGATTCGCGCGATCGCCGTTTAAAGCGCCGCTTCTAATGGGAACGATTTTAATAAAACCGCTTCTAATGGGAACGATTTCAATAAAAAAGCCGTTCCCGGTAAGGAACGGCTGAAAATTCGCTTCGGAGCGCGACGTTTCAATTAGAAAACGTCGAGAATGAAGTGTTTGCCTTCGTGGAAGCGGCGCGGCGCCGGATAATAGTTTTGCCAAGCCGGGTTGTACGTTTGAAGGCCCATCGACGCCGGTTGGCCCGACGCGTCGCGGAAGTTGTGTTGATAATAACCGTACGGATAGTGCTTGAAGCGCGACCAGTCTTGGAGTTCGCCGGACGGAACCGCGTACGGCGACGGCGCGACGATATCGCGAACGTACAGGCGTTTTTCAAGATCGGCGCGGAAACGGTTCGAACGTTCGGTCCAACCGGCGCGCAGACCGCCGACGCGACCGCCAAAACCGGCGCCGACGCCCGCGACGCGACCGCGGAGACCAAGACCGGAACCGAGAACGACGCCTTCGCATTCGTCGCAAACGTCGGTCGTTTGAGCTTGAGCGACCGGTTGAGCCGGGGCGGCGTCGGTCGCGACGAGCGCGTCTTGAGCGTTGGCGGGGGAAGCGAAAGCGAGCGCGGCGGCGACCAAAAGACCCGCGAAAAGGTTACGTTTCATTTTTTTCTCCTTAAAAATTACGGGCGCCGCTTCGCGTCGAAACGGCTGCGATTCGGAAAAAGCGTCGTTCGCGACGACGCGACGACGTGAAAGGCGGTCGCAACGTCGTCGCGTTCCGACGCGATACGGGCGTTTTCAAAAAACGCCTAAACCGCCTAATCTTTGTGAATCGGTAAAATTTTCGCTCGAATTGAGCGGTTTTTGTTTTTCTTGTATATTTTACCCAAATTGTTTATTTTGAAAAGCGGCGCGAAACGGAAAGACGACTTTTTTTACCCCAAAGAAAAAGACGACCGGCAAATAAAAACGCAAAATAAAACAAATAGGCAAAATAGAAAAAATCGGAAACGCAAGGGGCGCCGACGAACAGGGAAAACGTCGGAAAATTTGACGAAAAAACGTCGAGACGCGCCGCCGTCGCCGCCTTCCAAGAAAAAAAAGAAGAGGTATAATAGAAACGTCCGCGACTCCGCAAACGTCGGCGCCGCGGCGTTCGGGCGGCTTATTAGGTTCAAGCGGCTTAAGTTAACGTCGAATTTTGACGCGAATAATAAAAAACGTTGGAGTTTAAGCGTATGTTTTCCGTCGCTCGCGACTTTTCCTTTTCTTACGGGCACCGACTTTATCGATACGAGGGAAAATGCCGACGGTTGCACGGGCATAACGCCGAAGTGCGCGTCGAAATTCTCGTCGACTCGTTGAACGAACAGGGAATGGCGCTCGACTTCGTCGATTTGAAGGCGATCGTCGGAACTTGGATCGACGAAACGCTCGATCACCGCGTCTTTTTGGCGAAGGACGACCCGTTGGCCGACGCGTTGGTCGCCGCCGGAGAGTCGGTTTTGCTCTTCGACGAGAATCCGACCGCCGAACGCTTGGCGAAAATGATTTACGAATACGTCGAATCGCAAGGGTTCGCCGTCGGACAAGTCGAATTTTGGGAAACGAAAAACTGCCGCGCGACCTATCGCAAGTCGGCGCGATAGTAAAATAGCGAAACGGCGCAAAACGGCGAAATTTGCGCTATAGATTATTAGAGCGAAAAATATTTGAAAAGGCGAAAAATGGCGACGCAAAAATTGGTTTGTATCGTTTGTCCGCAAGGGTGCGCGCTCGAAGTCGACGTCGAAGCGGGAACGGTTTCCGGGAACACTTGCAAACGAGGCGAGCTTTACGGCTTGGCCGAAACAACGAACCCGACGCGAACGCTGACGACGACGGCGCGCATCGTCGACGAAAACGGCGATTTTGTCGATATGGCGCCGGTTCGAACTTCCGGGCCGATTCCGAAGGGGCGCCTTTTCGACGCGATGAAGGAAATCGACGCGCTTCGGTTGCGGAAACCGATTCGTCGCGGCGACGTCCTGATCGCCGACCTGCTCGGAACCGGAACGCCGGTCGTCGCGACCCGCGATTTCGACTGAACGTTTGAGCGAACGTTTTTTTAAGAGCGAGCGTTTTTGAACGGCGCAAAACGTCGCCAAAGACGAAGAAAACGGCGAGTTCCAACCGAGCTTGCGAATAAATTTGACGGAGTTTCGACGACGCGGAAAACCGAGCGCGCCGCCGAGGTTCCCCGATCGCGGCGCTTTCGACGGCGGAGCGTCGCGACGGAAAGAGAACGCCGTCCGCCGCCGAACGTTTGCGTTCGCGTTGAGAAGCGTTTTTTGGTCGCGTCCGAAGAGTTGGGCGAAATCCCGGTTTTTACGTTAAAATAGAGGGATTGCGCAAACGGGCGAATTGTTCGCGGGGCCTCGCCGAAGTCTTGCGACCGTTCGCGACGACGGGACGGAAAACGCGGCGCGCCGAACGCCGTCGACGGCAAAACGACAAGGAGACGAACTCCAATGAGCGTTTATAAACGCGTCGTGTTGATTCCGGACGGTTTCGCGGACGATCCGATTCCGGCGTTGAACGGAAAAACCCCGATGGAAGCGGCGGCGACCCCGACGCTCGACTCGCTGGCGCCGCGCGCCGCGCTCGGGCGGTCGTTCAACGTTCCGGACGGAATGACGCCCGGTTCCGACGTCGCGACGCTGTCGGTTCTCGGATACGACCCGACCGAGTCGTACACCGGTCGCGCTCCGCTCGAAGCGGCGGCGCAAAATCTCGAACTCGGCCCGAACGATTGGGCGTTCCGTTGCAATCTCGTTTGCGTCGAAAACGGCGTTATGCGGGACTTTTCGGCCGGACATATTTCGACCGCCGAGGCGACCGCGCTTCTCGCCGAGATTAACGCCGACGTCGCGCCGCGCTGGGCCGAAATCGCGCCGGAAATCGGCGGAACCGTCGAGTTTTTCCCCGGCGTCGGGTACCGCAATCTGATGATTTTTCGGCCGGACGGCGCAAAAATTTCCGGCGACGGTTCGCCGACGGAAGAAAATAGACAAAACGGACAAAATGGAGAAACCGGCGCGCCGTTCGACGCGTCGACGCAAACCGCGCCGCCGCACGACTACGCCGACCGCTCGATTCTCGACGTTCTGCCGCGAGGGAAAGGGGGCGCCGCGCTCCGCCGACTAATGGAGCTTTGCGCCGAACGCTTGGTCGCGTCGGAAACGAATAAAAAACGAATCGCGAACGGCGAACTTCCGGCGACGCAGTGTTGGCTTTGGGGGCAGGGGACGCGGCCGCGACTCGTTCCGTTCGCCGAAAAATTCGGGTTCGGGCCGGGCGCGATGATCACCGCCGTCGACCTGTTGCGCGGAATCGCTCGCAACCTCGGTTGGGAGATTCTCGAAGTTCCGGGCGCGACCGGGTACGTCGACACCGATTACGCCGCCAAGGGGCGCGCCGCCGCGGACGCGCTCGACCGTTTCGACGTCGTTTGCGTTCACGTCGAGGCGCCGGACGAAGCCGGACACGAAGGGGACGCCGGGAAAAAAGTCGCGGCGCTCGAAGCGATCGACCGACTAACGCTCCCGCCGATTTTGGAAAAGTTGCGGACGTTCGAGAATTGGCGGCTCCTGATTTCGCCCGACCATCCGACGCCGGTCGCGATCAAAACGCATTCGCGCGGCGCCGTTCCTTGGGCCGTCGTCGGTTCCGACGTCGCCGGGGACGGGTTCGCGACTTACGACGAAACGACCGGGGCCGCGTCGACGCGAGTTTTCGAACGCGGCGCCGATTTGGCCGAACTCTTTTTGAAAGGGAATTTGCAATGAAACGCTTCTTTTCGCTCGCCGTCGCCGCGACCGTCGCGACGCTCGCCCTTTTCGCGTCGAACGCTTCGTTCGTCAAGGCCGCCGACGACGCCGACAAACCGGCTTACGACGCGTTGGCCGAGTCGAAAGCGGACGACGCCAAATACGAATGGACGTATCTTTTCGACGGAAAAACGCTGAAAAATTGGGTCGACCTCGAAGACGCGGGCGCCGAAACGCCGGTCGTCGAGGACGGCGCGATCGTTCTCGGAATGGGCGCGTCGTCGACGTCGATCAGATTCGACGAAGAGGCGGCCGGTTTCAAACTTCCGCGCGAAAATTACGAACTCGAAATCGTTTCGCGCCGCGAAATGGGGACGGACTTCTTCTCCGCGACGACTTTCCCGATCGGCGACGTCAGCGTTACGTTGATCAACGGCGGTTGGGGCGGCGCCGTCCTCGGCATTTCGAACGTCGACGATATGGACGCGTCGCAAAACTCGACGTCGTCGTTTTACAACTTCAAGAACGACAAGTGGTACCGCTTCCGGATCCAAGTTTCGAAACGAGCGCTCCGCGTTTGGGTCGACGACGAAGTCGGAATCGATTGCGTCGTCGAAGGGCGCCGTCTCGGGACGCGCTTCGAAGTGTCGCGTTGCGAACCGCTCGGTTTGACGAGCTGGATTAGCAAGGGCGTTATTAAGGTCGTCCGCTTCCGCGCGCTGACCGACGACGAGTTGAAAGAGCTGAACGAACGAGCCGACGAAGAGGCGAAATTTTTCCAAATCGGCAACTGACGCTTACCGGGGAACGCTCGGTTGGAACAAGACGAACCGAGCGTTTGCCGCGCGCTTCTTGGGGGAACGCTCGGCGGCTGAAACGCGCCCGAAAAAAACGCCCGAACCGACGGAACCTTGCGTCGATTCGGGCGTTTGCTATTTTACTTATTTTACGTCGTTTAAACCGGTTCGATTTCGAACGCTTCTTCGTCGACCCAAAAGCGGGAAAGCTCCGCTTCGAAGTCGGCGTCCGGGTCCTCCTCTTCGAAAACGATCGGATTCTCGTTCGGCGCCGCTTTCGCCGACCAAACTTCGACGCGGTACGGACGAATTTCGATCAGCGCGGAAGACGGATTCGAACCGGCGAGGAACGTTCGCGCCGCCGGATTCCAAGCGGCGACCGGTTGCGCGCCGTCGACGACGACCGCTTTCCCGCCGATTTGAACGTATTCGCAGTCGCTCGAAAATAAGTCGCGACCGACGAGGAGGTGAACGAACGGGAGCCGCTCGACGTCGGCGATTTTGCGCGAGTCGCGTTTCGTCGCGATTCGGATCGTTCCGCGGTCGTCGAGGACGCTCATGACGTACCGCGTCCAAGGGCGCCCGTCGGCGTCGACCGTTCCTAAAAGCGTTAGCGTCGGCCCGTCGAACACGCGGGCGAGTTTTTCTTGCGCGGCGCGAGAAATCATTTTTTCCCCCTTTTATTTATTGGCGACTTGTTTTGTCGACCGCCGACGAACGAACGCTCTCGGCGGCGATTCTTTTCTTTAGGCTAAGTTTACGTCGTCGACGTTAAAAAGGGGGAAGCCGGTAAAAAAGGCCGACTTTGCGGGCGGCGGCGCGGAGGCGGCGGGACGAGCGCGCCTCCGTTTCCGCGTCGTTTTACCGGACGTTTCGTCGACTATTCGCCGAAGAAGACGCCGATTTCGCGTTCGGCCGATTCCGGCGAGTCGGACGCGTGAACGAGGTTTTCGGTCGCGTCGAAGCCGAAGTCGCCGCGAATCGTTCCGGCGGCGGCTTTCGTCGAGTCGGTCGCGCCGACGAGACCGCGAACGACGGCGATCGCTTTGCGCCCTTCCCAAATCGTCGCCAAGACCGGGCCGCGCGTTACGTACGCTTCGAGTTCCGGATAAAACGGCTTTTGCAAGTGTTCGGCGTAATGGCGCGCCGCGAGTTCCTTCGAAACGGTTCGCAGTTCGATTTTCGTCAAGCGCAAGCCCTTGCGTTCCAAGCGACCGATAATTTCGCCGGCCAGTCCGCGTTCGAGCGCGTCCGGTTTGAGCATCACGAACGTTTTTTCCGTTTCGACGTTGGGATTCGACATTTTTTCTCCTTTCTCTTGGTTTTTCGTCTTTTATCGTCGCGGGGAAAGAGGAAACGATTTTCTTCTTCGACGGCGCGCCGCTCGGACGAACGGCGTTTATTCATTTTACCCGTCGCGCGTCGTTTGGCAAGCGGGCCCGGAGAAAGGAACGGCCCGACGCGAAAACGGAAAGAAACGGCGAAAAGAAAGACGCCGAACGAAATTTTTCGCGCCGAAAAAGAAAAGGCAAACAAAAAAGGAGCGCCGCCGACTAAAAATTGAAAAACGCTCTTGACGCGGCGACGCGAAAAACGTTATAGTGCGAACGTTCGGTCGAAACGCGCCTCCGCAAAGGAACGAAAAGCGCGCTTTCGAACCGCTTGAAGCGAATAGACGACCGGCGCTCGTCGGGCGTTTCCCTCCTTGAAACGAAGAAATTAACAAGCGAAAGTTTCGAAAAATGAACGGTTTGAAGAAGATTCTTGGGCGCGGTCGAGCGTTCGGCGTTCTCTCGCCTTTGGCCGCCGCCGCGGTCGCGGTTTCGTTTTCGGTCGTCGACGCGTCGTTCGCCGCCGAACGTCAAGCGTCGAACGTTCGTCGCGTCGCGACGCGGGTCGCGCAAAACGTCGCCGCCGAGAACCCGATTCGTCAAGACGCTCAACAGCTTTACCCGGAAATCGTCGCCGACGTCAACGGCGTTCAAATCACCCTCGACGAACTGCGCGCCGAGTCGTTGCGAGCGCACGGCGAAGAGGTGTTGTCCCGCATTTTGAACCGCGCGCTCGTTCTCGCCGAGTGCAAGCGCCAAGGCGTCGCGATCACCCGCGCCGACGTCGACGCGGAAATCGACCGCCTCGCGAAGTCGTTCCGTCTCGACCGCCGCCAATATCTCGACGTCGTTCAAAAAGACTCGTCGATGACGTATCAAGAGTACGCCGAAGAGGTCGTTTGGCCGCGTTTGGCGTTGCAAGTCCTTGTCGCCGACCAAATTAAGTTGAGCGACGAAGAACTCGAAGCCGCTTACTTGAAATCTTACGGGCCGTCGGTCGGACTCCAAATGATCGTCTGCGAAACGAAGGAAAAAGCCGACGACGTTCGCGCTCGAGTTCTCGCCGACCCGGAATCGTTCGGAACGGTCGCGAAAAACGAGTCGCTCGACGTCGTTACCGCGTCGAACAAAGGGCGCATGCAGCCGATTTTCCGCGGAATGCTCGAAGAAAAAGAGATGGAAGACTTGCTCTTCTCGCTCGAAGTCGGCGAAATTTCCGAAACGATCGGCCCGTACGGTCCGCAAAACCAGTTCGTTGTTTTCCGTTGCGAAAATAAGTACGACCCGGTCGTTCCGGCGGAAAAAATCGACGAAATTAAGGAGCGCCTCCAAGTGCAAGCGAGCGCCGCGAAACTCCGCTCCGCCGCCGACGAACTCTTCGCCCGTTTAGGTCGCGAAGCGAACGTCGTCAACGTCATCGGCAACCCGGAACTCCGCAAGCAGTACCCGAACGTCGCCGCGACGGTCGACGGGAAACCGATTCTTCTCGACGCGGTCGTCGAAATGTGTTTGCGTCTTTACGCCAAACAAGACCTCGACGCGCTCGTTTCGATCGAGTTGATTCGCCAAGAATGCAAAAAAGTCGGGTTGGAAGTTACCGACGCCGACGTCGCGACCGACATTTTCGTTCGCGCCGCCGAAACGACGTATCCGCTCCCGGACGGTTCGCCGGACGTGAAAACTTACCTCCGCTCCGAACTGGAAAAATATCAAACGACCGAAGAAAATTACAAGAGATCGATCGTTTGGCCGGGCGTCGCGCTCCGCAAGCTCTCCGAAGGGAAAGTGAAAATCACCGAAGAAGAAATCGTCAAGGCTTACGAGGCGAATTTCGGCGAAAGCGTTCAATGCTTGGGGATCGTCCTTAACGACGAGCGCCGCGCTCGCGACGTTTGGCAAAAGGCGCGCACCCTTCCGGCGAAAGAAAATCGCCCGGCGGAAGAAGTGTTTGGCGATTTGGCGTCGGAATACTCGGTCGAACCGGACGGCAAGCAAATGCGCGGCCGCATCGCGCCGATCGTCAAAAACGGCGGTTATCCGGAGCTCGAAGAGGAAGCGTTCGCGCTCAAACCGGGCGAACTGTCGCAAGTGATTCAAGTCGACGCGAGCACGTTCGTTATTCTTTATTGTCAAGAGCGAATCCCCGGCAGCGACGCGACGCTCGAAGAAATGCGCGGACAAATCGTCGCCAACCTCCGCAAAATGAAGGAAGCGGCGGCCGCGGGCGAGTTTTACGCGGGCGTCGTCAAGCGAGCGCGCATCGTCAACAACTTGACGAACCAAACGATCGAACCGGGCGACCGTCCGTCGCCGGACGCGCAATGGGCGTCGCCGGAAGCGAGCGCGCTCCGTCGTTAGTCGCCGCTTGAACGTTCGACGGTCGCCCTCTTAACCGACGAGAGTTAAGCGAAACGTCGAAAACGCGAACGGTTGAAAACGCGAACGTCGAAAACGCAAACGCCCCGCCGAGTCGAGCAAGACGCGGCGGGGCGTTCGGTTTTTTAGACGGAACCGTCGAGCGGCGGTTTGCGGCGCTCGACCGACGTCGGGCGATTTAAACGCCGACCGGTTTAAGCGTCAGTCGGTCGGGTTCGTGTCTTGGATGAATTGATAAATCGGGTCGGGCGCGTTTTCTTTCAGTTGGCCGGTGAAGAGTTCCTTAACGTAAAGCGAGTCTTCTTTCGGCGATTCCGGGAGGCGGAACGAGTCGCCCTTTTGCAGAATGACGCGAACGTCCTGCATCGAGCCGAGCTCTTCCGTTCCGGCGACCTGCGCGGGGAACCAGTAACCGTTTTTCTCGTCGTCGACGAGATAAAATTCCGCCCAGCAATGCCCCGGGACGCGAACGAGTCGGGCCGGAACGTCGAGCGAGCGACACATCGCGATGAAGAGCGCCGACATATCTTCGCAGTCGCCGTCGCGAGTTCGGAGCGCCGCGAGCGCGCCGCGCATCGGCTTTTCGATTTGCGCCTCTTTATACGAAATTTCGGTTCGGACGTACTCGAAGAGCGCGTCGATTTTTTCCCAGTCGGTCGCGTCTTTGTTCGCTTCCTCGACTTGCTCGATAATGTCGGCGGCGAGTTTGCGCACCGTTTTCGAGGTCGACTCGATATAATCCCCCGCTTTCAAATAACGACGCAGGTCGCGCGGAACCGTTTTCGGGAAGCGGTAAATTTCCGGTTGGCTCGGCGGAAGAATCGGACGTCGCGTTACTTCGAACAGGACGGTCGCCTCGACGCGCTGACCCGGTTTGAGTTCGCGCATTCGGAAGACCATCTGCCGAGCGCCGCCCTCTTTGAGGTCGCGATAATCGACGCGAGCGGAGCGCGGGAAGTTCTCTTCGAGCGTTCGGACTTTTTGCTCCGGGAACTCGGTCGGAACCGGCGCCGTTCCGAGCAAATCTTTGCAGCCGCCGTTCGCTCGCGCTTCGAAGATCATTCCGGCGCGATACTTCGTCGAAATCGCTTTCCCGAAACGCGGTCCGCGTTCGCCGTCGTCCGTCGTTTCGTCGGTCGACTCGGTTTCGTCGGCGACAAAATCGTCGAGCGTCGCGGCGGGCGCGTTCGCCGTCGGAGCCGGAGCGAGCGGATTGCGCGCCGGGCGAGCGGGCGACGTCGCGTTCGCGGCGGTTTCCGGTTGCGGCGTTTCTTCGGTCGACGGCGCGTTCGCGACGGCGGCGTCTTCCGGTTTCGGAGCGGTTTCCGTTTTTTCCGCGTCGACGGGCGCCGGACGACCGGCGTTTCGAGCGGAAGGCGCGGAAGCCGGCGGAGGCGTCGGCGCGGTCGGGCGAGGGGCGCTTGCGCGCGGCGTCGTTCGACCGGAGTTTCCGCCGGCGGCGTTCGAGCGGCGACCGATCGTTCGCGTCGAACGAGGCGTTTCGGCTTTGCCGTCTTTCGCTTGATCGCCGTTCGGCGCGACGTCGAACGCGTCGGCTTCCTCGTCTTCGTCGACGATCGGCGCGGACGGTTTCGGCCCTTTTTCGGACGCGTCGCGCATTCGCCCGAAACTGATTTGCGCCCAACTCGGCGTCGGCTCCGCGACGAAACCGAACGCGGTTAAAGCCGCGAACGCGACCGACGCCGCCCAAAGTTTCTCCGTTTTTTTCATCGTCCGGTTTCCTTTCTCGCCGAGACGTTATATTTTAGTTATTTTGCGCCGCTTGACTTCGACTCGCCTTTGACGGCGCGCTCGAAACGCGACGCGTCGTTTCGGTTTTCGACGGAAAAAACTTCCCGCTTGAAATTTTCCCCGTCGCGACGCAAAGCGCCGATTGAGCCGCGTTTGCCGAACGGGTAAAATGGGAAAGACGAGCAAAATAGACGCCGGAGCAAAATCGCGTCGACGGGGCGAAAAAGGGAAAAAACGCGTCGACGGCGAAAAAAACGCGTTGACGTCGCCGGGATTTTACCTTACTATAAAGTTATTGTTCAAAAAAATATTCGAAAACGATTCGAAAGGAATCCTCGAATGAAAAAATATCTTGTCGACGACGCCGAATATTC
This sequence comes from Thermoguttaceae bacterium, assembly GCA_045577885.1. Taxonomy (GTDB): domain Bacteria; phylum Planctomycetota; class Planctomycetia; order Pirellulales; family Thermoguttaceae; genus RUG369. Next base: position 36,326 of record JAZNJF010000210.1, read on the forward strand.
CGTTAGCGCCAAGGGCCGCGGCCCGATTTTGGTCTTCGCGCACGGCTTTCCGTTCGACGGTCGTATTTTCGACGCGGTCGCCGACCGGTTGGCGTCGAAATTTTATTGCGTCGTTCCGGACTTGCGCGGGTTCGGCGGCTCGACGCTCGGCGCGAACGGGCTCAATCCGCAGGGCTTCCCGCGCGTTACGATGGGGCGTTACGCCGACGACCTGACGATTTTAGCGTCGGAAATCGCCTGCGAACTCGGGCGCGACCCGGCGACCGAAAAAATTTACCTTTGCGGTCTCTCGATGGGCGGTTATATTTCGCTCGCGTTCGCGGCGCGCCGTCCGGAGCGTCTCGGCGGGATTATCTTCTGCGACTCGAACGCGTCCGGCGATACTCCGGAAAAGTCGGCCGGTCGCTTGAAGTTGGCGGAGGAGATCGTCGCCGTCGAACGCGCGACGTCGCAAGTCGCGGCGCTTGCGGAGTCGTATTTGCCGAACTTGCTTTCGCCGACGACGTTCGCGACGAAGCCGGAGGTCGTCGAGGAGTTGCGACAAACGATGTTGCGCCAACGCCCGACCGGGATCGCCGCCGCCGCGCGCGGGATGGCCAAGCGCGCCGACTCGACCGCGCTTCTCCCGAAAATCGCCGTTCCGACGCTCGTTTTGGGCGGGGCCGACGACGTTCTCTCGCCGCCGAGTTCGCTCGACGCGATCGCCGCCGCGATTCCGGGCGCGCAAAGAGCGACGATTCCGGACGCCGGACACGTCGCGTCGTTGGAAAATCCGGACGCGTTCGCCGACGCCGTCTTGCGCTGGGCCGAATCCGCTTTATAATAGAGTCGACCGGAAGCGGCCCGAAGCGGTCGCGCCGTCGCCGAAATCGAACGCGTTCTCGACGTTAAGCGTCGGGACGCGACGCGATTCTTTTTGCGCGTCGAGACGTTTTCCGCGTTTCGGCGCTCGTTTTATTTAAGGGCGCGACGTTCGCGTTCCGCCGCCCAACCGTCGCAAACGAAAGGAACTTCCGTTGAGTTCGAACGAACGAGAAACGCCGTCCGTCCCGGAACCCGCCGCCGTCGAAACGTCCGAAAGCGCCGAAAAGAGCGCCGACGTCGAAACGCCGTCCGAAAAAGCCGCGCCGCCGAAAACGAAAAAGCCGTCGTCGGCGACCGACAAGAGCGAAAAGGCCGCCGCGCCGAAAAAAACGTCGCGCAAACGCGCCGACGCGACCTCGATGGCCGCCGAGCAAAAGGAAATTTCGGTCAGCGAGTTCTTCGCGAAAAACCGACACCTCCTCGGCTTCGACAACCCGCGCAAAGCCCTCTTAACGACGGTCAAAGAAGCGGTCGACAACTCGCTCGACGCTTGCGAAGAGTCCGGAACGCTCCCGGAAATTTGGACGCGCGTCGAACGGGTTAGCGAAAACACGTACCGCGTTTCGGTGCAGGACAACGGCCCCGGCATTCTCCCGAAGCAGATTCCGCTGATTTACGGGAAACTTCTTTACGGCTCGAAGTTTCACCGCCTCCGTATGAGCCGCGGTCAACAGGGGATCGGGATCAGCGCGGCCGGGATGTACGGCCTTTTGACGACCGGAAAACCGCTCGAAGTTATCTCGAAACTCTCGCCGCGCAAACCGGCGACGTACTTCGTCGTCCGCATCGACTCGAAAACGAACAAACCGGAAGTCCTCAACGGCGACGGCGCGGGCGAAACGATTCCGCCGAACGACGAAGGGCGGCAAATTTTGCGCGACCGCGAACTCGATTGGGTCGACGTGCCGAGCGGAACCCGGGTAACGATCGAGTTGGAGGCGAAATACCAACGCGGACGCGGCGGCGTCGACGAGTATTTGGAGCAAACGGCGCTCGCGAACCCGCACGCGACGTTTCACTTCGTCGACCCGGACGGAAACGAAGCGCATTACGCCGCGTCGGTCGGCGAACTCCCGCCGGAACCGGTCGAAATCAAACCGCACCCGTACGGCGTCGAGTTGGGCAAACTCCTCGAAATGACGCGGGAAACGGAGACGGCGACGCTCTTTAAGTTCTTAACGGAGTCGTTTTGCCGCGTTTCGTCGACGTTGGCTCGCGCGATCTGCGAAAAGGCCGGGCTCTCGAGCCGCGTCGACCCGAAAACGCTTTCCCGCGACGACGTGTCGAAGTTGTTCGCGGCGATCGGCGAAACGAAAATTCCGGCGCCGTCGAGCGACTGCGTCGTTCCGATCGGCGAACAGAACATCTTGGCCGGTTTGAAAAAGATCGTTCCGGGCGAATTTTTCGTCGCGGCGACGCGTCCGCCGGCAGTTTATCGGGGCAATCCGTTCCAAATCGAAGTCGGCTTGGCGTACGGCGGCGGCCCGTCGACGCAAAAAATCGACCGCGAAACGCTCCAAGAGGCGATTTCGGAAAGCGACGCGCGGACGATTCGGCAGTTTTTAACGTCGACGTTCGACGGAATCGGGTTCGACGGCGCGGACAAAATCATCAAAAACGCGAACATTCGCCCCCGGGTGTCGCCGCCAAAGTTGACGCAGCGCGAGTTCGAAGCGTTGCTTAACTCGTTGCAGACGTTGAACTTGTCGGAAGGCCAAAACATGTCGGTTTACCGGTACGCGAACCGGGTTCCGCTCCAGTTCCAAGCGGGCGCCTGCGCGATCACGCAGACGATCATGCAGACGAACTGGCGGTCGTACGGCCTGCAACAGACGAAGAACCAGCTTCCGCGCGGCCCGATAACGATTATGGCGCACTTCGCGAGCGTTTGGGCGCCGTACACGAGCGAATCGAAGGAGGCGTTGGCGGCGTATCCGGAGATTCAAAAGGAGTTGCGTTTGGCGCTGCAGACGGTCGGACGCAAACTCGGGCTCTTTTTGAAGCGTCGCGAAAAGGTGAAGCAAGCCGGTTCGCGCCGGGCGGTGTTCCTGCGTTACTTGCCGGAGATCGCGGAGGCGTTGGCGGAGATCAACCGCGGCGACTTCTCGGAACGCCTTGCGAAAGAACGTTTTGCGACGGTCGCGGAGACGCCGGAAGAGGCGGAGGCGACGGTGAAGCGTCGACAAAGTCCGGGCGAAATTTACATGCGTCTTTTGACGGTCGCGAACCGCAAAACGGCGCTGGCCGACGTCAAATTCGACGAGCGCGGGAACAGAATCGAGGCGCCGGAAACGGACGAGCTCGACTCCGACCCGAGCGTCGCGATTATCGAGCGTCGACGTTAATAAGCGTCGACGTTTGATAAAGTTGCGGAAACAGCGTGAAAAGGCGTTCGTCGCGAAAGCGGCGGACGCTTTTTTCGTTTCTTGTCGTTTTTTCTCGTTTGCGGCGCGTCGGGCGTAGACGTCGGTTTGAATTGCGGTTATAATAAGAAGAAAAACGTTCGCGCCGTCCGCCGCCGAAACCACGGCCGACGCGAACCCAACGTCAAACGCCGCGACGGTAAACGTTCGAACAACGACGGGAGCGCAAACGATGGAAGGCTTGAAAACGTCCAATTTAGAACCAATATTTACACGTGTTGCGAAAAGTTTTATTATTGACGCTAAAAAAGAATCGGTAATGAGCGTCGGCGAATGGGGCGGCGGCGTGATGGGGGGAGTTATAGGCGGTTTCCTGGGCGGCGCGGTGGGCGGCAGCGTCGGCGCGGTTATCGGCGCGCGTCTCGGAAAGATTATCGCGACGCAATTTATCGACGACGGTAAAGAAGAAGCGAAAAGATTGGTGAAGGAAGCGGTTTCCGAAGAGGAGATCAACCGTTTGCGTCAAAGCGCGGAGTTGGGCGACCCGACGGCGATGAACTCGTTGGGCATACGTTGCTTAGGCGGCGCCGGCGTTCCGTTGGATTACAAAGAGGCGGCGCGCTGGTTCGCTCGCGCCGCGAAAGCCGGCCACTCGGACGCGATGTATAACCTAGCCTGCCGTTATTTCTTTGGCGAAGGTATTCCGGAAGATAAGGAGGAGGCGGTTCGCTGGTTTCTCCAAGCGGCGAAATTAGGCCACGCAAAAGCGATGGTTAACCTCGGCTTTTGTTACGAGAAGGGCGAGGGCGTTTCGCAAGACTGGACGCAAGCGGTCGCCTGGTACCGCCAAGCGGCGGAATTGGGCGTCGCGGACGCGATGGTTAACCTCGGCGTTTGTTACGCGACCGGCGAGGGCGTATCGCAAGATAAGACGGAGGCGGCGCGCTGGTTCCGCCGAGCTGCGGACGCTGAGTGTACGTTGGCGATGGTTAACCTCGGCGTTTGTTATTACAACGGCGAGGGGGTATCACAAGACAAGACGCAAGCGGTTGAATGGTACCGACGAGCGGCGGACTTGGAGGACGCGAACGCGATGTGCAATCTCGGTTTTTGTTACGCGAACGGGGAGGGCGTTTCGCAAGACTGGACGCAAGCGACCGTCTGGTGGCGCAAAGCGGCGGACGCCGGGAACGCGTCGGCGATGAACAACCTCGGCGTTTGTTACGCGAACGGGGACGGCGTGTCGCAAGACAGGTCGCAAGCGGTCGCATGGTACCGCCAAGCGGCGGACGCCGGGAACGCATGGGCGATGTTCAACCTCGGCGTTTGTTGCGCGAAGGGCGAGGGCGTATCGCAAGACAGGTCGCAAGCGGTCGTCTGGTACCGCCAAGCG
>JAZNJF010000211.1:0-3328 GCA_045577885.1 Thermoguttaceae bacterium
CTCGTCGGCGCGTTTTTAGGAGGCGGTCTCCCGTTTGACCGCGACGGCCTTCCCGAAGTCGGGCCGCTCCGAACGCGTCGACGCGCCGTCGTTTCTTGCCGACGCGCCGTCTGCTCGCCGTTTTTCCTCCTTTCGACGCGCTTCGTTTCTTGCCGACGCGCCGTTTGCTCGCCGCTTTTCCTCCTTTCGACGCGCTTCGTTTCTTGCCGACGCGCCGCCTGCTCGCCGCTTTTCCTCCTTTCGACGCGCTTCGTTTCTTGCCGACGCGCCGCCTGCTCGCCGTTTTTCCTCCTTTCGACGCGTTTCGGTTCTTGCGAAACCGCGAAATCGGCGGTATAATCGGAGCGAAGTCGCGCCGGTCGCGATTTTCCCGCTCCTTTCCTTCCCGCCCTTCCGCAAGAGGTTCTTTCGATGTTCCGAACGCTCCTTTCTTTCGTCTTCGCGACGCTCGCCGCCGTTCCGACGTTCGCCGACGCGCCCTCCGACGCTCCCGTCGCCGACTCCGCCGCCGCGCCGTTTCCTTCCGTCGTTTACCGCAACCCGATCGCGTCCGCCGAAACGCCCGACGCTTGGCCCGATTACGGCTTCGGCGACCCGTTCGTTCTGCGCTTCAACGGCCGCTATTACCTTTACCCGAGTACGCGCGACGACCAAATCGGCGTCCGCTGTTGGAGTTCGGTCGACCTGACGAACTGGCGTTACGAAGGCGTCTGTTGCGTCGACCCGACCTCGAAAGGCGCGTACGCGCCGGAGGTTTTCCGTTGGAACGACGCGTTCTATATGATTACGTCCCCCGCCGGTCGCGGCCATTACATTTACCGCGCCGCCCAACCGACCGGCCCGTTCGAGCGCGTTACGGAGAACTTCGGCCTTAGCATCGACGGTTCCGCCTTTATCGACGACGAACCGAACGCCGAAACCGGCGCCGCCGACGCTTATTTTTACTCCGCCGCCGACCCGGCGATTCGCGCTTACCGAATGAAAGCGCCGAGCGTCGTCGACCCCAAACCGCTCGCGACGAAGCTGAATATGCGCGGTTGGACGGAGGGCCCGAACGTCTTCCGCGTCGACGGCGTTTATTACGCGACGTATTGCGGCAATCACGTCTTCAGCCGCGGGTACCGAATCGACGCGGCCTCGGGCCCGTCGCCGCTCGACCTGTCGCCGGTTCCGGAGAATCCGGTTCTCGTCTCAACCGAAGGCGCGCCGGTCGGAATCGGGCACAACTCGGTCGTCAAGGGCCCGAATCTCGACCTATATTACCTCGCTTATCACACGCTCCTCGGACGCGGCAAGGTTCGCGGCTGGCCGGTTCGCGACGCTCGAATCGACCGTCTCGTCTTGAACCGCGACGTTTTGACGGTCGTCGGGCCGACGCGGACGCCGCAAACGCTCCCGCTCCCGGACGTCGCCGCTTGGTTCGACGCCGACGCCGACCTCGCGCGCCTCGAACCGCTCGCCGCCGACGCCGACGCGAACTCGCCGGAAACCGCCCCGCGTCTCGAAAACGGTTTCCTCCGACTCGCCGCCGAAACCGCCGTCCTCTTGCGCGACTCCGCTTTCGACGCCGACTTTACCGCCGAGTTCAACGTCGCGCTTCCGAGCAAAACCGGCGAGGCGGGCGTCCTCTTCGCTTACCGCGACGCGCAAAACTTCGGCCGCGTCGAAATCGACGGCGCGACGAACCGCGTTCGCGTCGTTTTGACCGTCGACGGCAAGGAAACGACGACCGAAGCCGCCCCCGCTCCCGCGTTCGGCGAACCCGTTTCGTTCGCGTCGCTTCGTTCGATTCAAGTCGAGCGAACGGGCGACCGTTACGCGTTTTACGTCGACGACCGCAAGCTCGTCGAGCTCGAAAACGCCGCGCTCGACGGCGGAAAAATCGGCTATTTTACGTCGACGCCGGACGCGCTGTTCGGTTTCCTCGGCGCGACCGCCGCGACCGAAGGCCGGAGCGCCGCTCGACTCGCCGAACCGGTTCCGGGCGCCCTTTCGTTCGCTTACCGCGCGACGGTCGCCGGTCGTTCGCCGGTCGAAATTAAAGACGCAAACGGCAAGCGACGTCGCGTCGCGGAACTCCGAAACGGCGACGCGATATCCCTCGAACTCGACGTCGCGGAAGCCGGGCTTTACGACGCCGCGCTCCGTTATTCGGCGCCGGAGCAAGCGCGAGCGACGCTCGAAATCGCCGGTTCCGACGCGCCGCAAACGGTCGAAATCGCCCTCGCTCCGACGCAAGACGGCGCGTTCGCGACCGCGCTTCGCCGCCGAATCGCGCTTCCTCGGGGCAAAGTCCGACTCCGAATCGCCGCCGCGTTCGGTTCGTCGTTCCTCTTGTCGCGCCTCGACTTAACGCAAGGCGCCGCCGTCGCGAACGCGACCGACTTCGCCGCCGACTTCGCCGCTTCCGCTTACTCCGACGGCGCTTGGGAAGTCGTCGACGGCGCGCTCGTCGCCAAGGGGAAAACCCCGTTCGGCAAGCGGCTTTACGGCGACGCGGCTTGGGGCGACTACCGCGTCGACGCGACGCTCGAATTCCTCGACGGGCGCCCGAACGGCGGCGTCGTTTTCCGCGTCCAAGCGCCCGCGCTCGGCGGCCCGAACAACTCGCCGAAATTAGGAACGAATTTCTTCCGCGGCTACTTCGTCGGTTTCGGTCGGAACGCGGTCGTTTTGGGCAAACACGAGTTCGACTGGAAAGAGTTGGCGCGCAAGGAGTTCCGTTTCGAGCCGAACCAAAAGATCGACCTGCGAATCGAAGCGCGCGGCGGCGAAATCGTCGTTTTCGTCGACGGCGCCGAAGCGTTGCGTTGCGTCGACGACGCGCCGTTCGTTTCCGGTCGCGTCGGCGTCCGCGCTTGCGACGCGGCGTTGAAAGTCGACCGTTTAAGCGTCGCGCCGCTCGAATAACGCGCCGACAATTAAACAACGCTCTCGCGCCCGCCAAAACGCCGCGCTTTTCCCCGCGCCGCCGAACGTTCCCCCGCTCGACCGTTCGGCGGCGTTTTTTTCTCGTTTTTTCTCGTTTTTCTTATTTTGCCTATTCCGTCTAAACTTCGCCGTTTACCCTACCGCCGTCGACGCGTAAAAAGCGGTTATTTTGTTAAAATTCGCTAATTTTCCATTTTCCACCCTTTCTTTTTTATCGTTTTATTTTAAAATATCGTTAGAGTCGGAACGTTCGCGCCGTTTTCTCGGCGGACGGTCGCCGTTTTTTGCTTCGGCGGTTCGACTTGTTTTTCGGCACAAGCCCATTTGCCCCCTATATATTAATAAGGAGAACAGTATGAAACGAGAAAAAAACGCCGCCGAACGGTCGAGCGGGGGA
>JAZNJF010000212.1:0-8959 GCA_045577885.1 Thermoguttaceae bacterium
AACGGCGCGACGACCGGCGAAAGGAGCGTCGCCGACGTCGTTAGTCCGACCGAGTAACTGACGTTCCCCCGCGCCGTCAGCGTCAAGACGTTCGACGCCATCGCGCCCGGCACGCACCCGGCCAAAATCGCGCCGACGAACGCTCCGCCCTCCAAGCCGAAGAGCTTCGCCGCGCAAAACGCCAACGTCGGCATCGACAAATATTGAATCGCCGTCCCGCCGAGCGTCTTCGGCCAACGCTTCGCGACCGCTTTCACTTCCTCAAAGGGCAGCAGCGAGCCGACCGCCGTCATCGTTACAAAAATCAGCGTCGACATGCCGTTCGCCGTCAGCAAAAACGGATTCGGGCCCGATTCGCCGACCCAACGCGGCCAAAAGTACGCGACGACGCACGTCGCGACCAACCAAAGAAGCAAATATTTCGCCAAAAGACGCTTAAACAGACCCATCGCCGCGCTCGATTCGTTCGGAAATTCGCCGCCGAACGCGTTTTTCGCCGCCTTCGCCGCGTCGCGTTCCGCCGCCGTCAAGAAAAAACTCGACGGCGCCGCGACTAAAAATCGATTTTTCGTTCAAAACGAGCCGATTTTCTTTCGTCGCCGCGCCGCTTGCCGTTCGAGAAACGCCGTCAAACTCGCCGTCTCTCGTTCCTCTTCGCCAATTACGCTATTTTACCAACGCGCTTTCCGCGCCTTTCGCTCAGTCGCGAGCGCGGATCGCCGACCCGGTCAACCCGGAGTACGAAACGCGGTCTTCCGGATGCCAAAGGGGCAGGCCCTTGCGAACGCGCTCGGCCAAGACTTGCACTTTCGCCGGAGAGCCGGCCGGAGCGTCGGTCGGACAGAATTCGTCGGTAACGACCGGAACGAAATCTTCGTCGTGCCCGGTTTCCATAATCGCGTCGAAGACGTTGCGGTTGCGACGTTGCGGCTCTTCGCGACGCGCTTCGGCGATCAAATCCATTTCCTCTTGCGAGCCGAATTCTTGCGGACGCTTGGTTTCATCGGAACCGTTCAACATAATTCTTGCTCCTTAACGTAAAATATTCGTTTAAAGCGAGCCGTTTTCCAAACGAAAACAACTTCGTTTTTCATTTTTTAATTTTTACAACGTTAATACGACGCGTTTCGTCTAACGCGTTTCTCGAACTTTTTTTTCAACGTTCGAATCAAAACGCTCGAAAATTCGAGCGGCGTTCCTTTTACGCTACTTCTTCTCGCGACGTTGCGCCGCGCGACGAAAAATAAGAAACGCTCGTCGTTCCGTTTAGCCCGAAAACGACTCGATAAAAAACTCTCGACAGAGCGAGAAAGCCGCGGAAAACGCCGCTCTTTCTCCGTTTGAAATCGCGTCGCGACGCCGCCCCTTGCGACGCTCGTCTCGAAACCGTTCGCCTCTTAAAGGCCGGCAAACGGAAGGGGGGGCGAAAAAATCACGTCGCCATACGACGTTTTCATATTATACTCAAGCCCCTTGCGATTGCAAGCGCTTTTTTCGATATTTCGGAAAAAATTTCCCAAAAATATTGCCGGACAAAGAAAAAGCTGCTTTGCGGGTAGATTTTCAACGTTTTTCGACGCGCGATTTTTCCGTCTTTTTCCGCGTTCGACGACGTTTTTTCTCGACTTTTTACGCCTCCGTCGCTTGGACGTCGTCTTTTCCGAACGCGATTTTCGAGTACAACATCCGTTGGCTCCGATAAAGCCCGACTCGCCCGGAAGTCGCGAACCCGACGCCGCACACGATCGCGAAGAGAACCGCGTTTTGCGCTCCGAAAAGTTCGACGCTCAACACGATCGACGTCAACGGGCAGTTCGTCGCGCCGCAAAAAACGCCGATCATCCCCAACGCGGCGCCGAGCGTCGGATCGAGCCCCAAGAGCGGCCCTGCGACGCAGCCGAACGACGCGCCGACGGCGAAAACCGGCACGATCTCGCCCCCTTTAAACCCGGCGCCAAGCGTCAACGCGGTCAAAATCGTCTTCCAAAAGAACGCGTCCGAAGCGGAGCGTCCCGCCAGCGCCTCTTCGACGAGCCCGATTCCCGTCCCGTTGAAAGCGTTCGTCCCGAGAAGAAGCGTCGCGACGATAACGCAAAGAGCCCCGAACGCGACGCGCCAATAATCGTTCGGAAATCGCGCGAAAAACGACCGCGTCGTCCTCCGAACCGCCGCGCAAAAGAAAACGCAAACCGCTCCGCAAAACGCGCCGAAAAGAAGCGTCTTCCCAATCAACGCGACCGACGTTTCCGGGAAATCCGGCAGCTCGTAATGAAACGGCGTCAACCCCAACGCCGCCGGTATCGCGCTCCCAGCCAACGCCGCGACCAACGCCGGTAAAAGCGCCGGATAATAAACGACGCCGACGCAAGCGATCTCCAACGCGAAAACGGTCGCCGTCAACGGCGTCCCGAAAACCGCCGCGAAACCGCCGCTCATCCCGCAAAGTATCGCGATCTTCAGCGCCGTCGCTTCCAAACGAAAAAGCCGCCCCGCGCCGAGCCCGACGCAGCCGCCCAACTGCAGCGCCGCCCCCTCGCGCCCCGCCGACCCGCCGCAAAGTTGCGTCAGCGTCGACGTCAAGAAAATCAACGGCCCCAGCCAAAGAGACGCTTTTTTCTCCGAAGTCAACGACGCGACGACGCGATTCGTCCCCGCGTCGACCGAAAGCCGCGCCGCGTTGTAAAGAGCGACGATCGCCAAACCGACCGCCGGTAAAAAAAGAAGCGCCCAAGGAAAACCGCTCGCGTAATTCGCCGCGAAAGCTCGGCTCGCCGCGTTCATCGACGCTTGAAACGCCGCGCCGACGACGCCCGCCGTCAAACCGACTCCGGTCGCGAACCCAACTTGCCGCCCCAACGTCCCAAGAAGCCGCCCGACGCGCCGCGTCGACTCGCCGTCTCGACGCAACGTCTCCCGCGCCCTTTCAAGCGGCGTTTTATCCCGCCCCAAACTCGACGGCGGCGACGCGTTCTTCAGCCCCGACGGTCGAGCGCGAGGCGTCTTTTTTTCCTCGTCCAACATTTTCCCAAACGTTTTTTAATTTCCGCGCCGAACTCTCTCGCGCCGCCCGCCGACGTTCGACGAGCTCGGCGCCGCGACGCTAAGCCAATACAATATACAAACTTTTCTCAAATCGACAAGCCCCCGTCAAACGCCCCGTATTTCCGCCTCCGCCCCCTTCGTTCGCCGAAAAGCGGGGGACCGACGAGACCGTTTCGAGCAAAAAAACAAAAAATTTCGATAAAAATTGGAGAAATTCCCGGTTTCCCCTTGAAAATGCCCGCGCGAAAAAATACAATGAGAGACGCGACGCTCGAGCTTTCCCCTTCGAACGCTCCGTCGACGACGCGCGCTCGGGGGGCGCGCTCTCTCGACGGTCGACCGACGCGCCGCCGCGCCGACGTTTTTCGCTCTCGCTCGAAACGTCGCCCCTAATATATATTAATTGGCAAGCTATTTTTAATCGACATAACACACATCGACGCCGGCGCCGCCGACCGTCCGCGCTCCCGACTTCGGGAAAACGACGGTCGACCGAACCGACAAAGGGCGTTCGAGGAGAAAAGTATGCTAACGAGAAAAGCTCTCGTCGATCACGCGATCCAGTTCAAAAACCCGGAACGCGTCCCCGTTTGGGTCGACGGCGACAATATCGGATTGAGCGATATTTTGACTTACGACCTGTCCCTGCCGGATCCCAACGACCCGACGTTGAGCGAATGGGGCTTCCGACGCGTCCGCCGCCCGGACGGTTCTTGGGTCGTTCCGGTCGAGCCGACGCTCCCCGAATGGCGCCAAGTCGACGTGTACCAAGCTCCGCCGCAAGATATCAAACGTCGTTTGGCCCGCGTTCCGCAAGCGGCGAAGGTCTGCGGCGATCGCTACCGCCTCGCCAGCTTCGGCTTGAGCGGTTATTCCGTTTACTCCGCCCTGCGCGGCGCCGAACTCAGCGCGGTCGACTTCCTCATCGAAACGACCCGCTTTATGGAGTTAATGGAACTTATTTTCGAATTCGAAACGGATATTTTCGACCTCCTGGCGCGCAAAGGCTTTCACGGCATTGAATTTTGCGACGATTGGGGCCCGCGCAAAACGTCCCGAATGAAACTGTCGACTTGGCGTTGCCTCCTCAAAGAACATTACGCCAAACAATTCAAGCGCGCGAAGGAAGTCGGTTTGCACGTTTGGTTTAGCGTTTCGGCGGAGGGCGCGGAATTCTTCGGCGACCTGCGCGAAATCGGCGCCGACGTCGTTCGCGTCGAAACGCCGGCGACGATGGAGTGCGCGTCGCTCGGACGCCTGCACCGCGGCCGTCTCTGCTTCGCGACCCGCGTCGACGAACTTTACGGTCAAGAAACGTCCGCGCAAACGATCCGCAACGTCCGCGAATGCCTCGGCGTCCTCACCGGCGGCTTCATCGCGACGATCGGCGCCAACGTCTCGCACGAAAATATTCGCGGTATTTACGATATCGTCAAAGAATTCAAAAACGCTTGATTTTCCGGCTCGTTCCGGCGTTTTATCGACGCGCTTCTCGAACGTCGTTCGTTCCGAAGGCGCGTCGCGTCCTTTCTTGCGTCGACTTTTTCGCGCAAACGCCCGTCGGAAAAGAGCAAATTTGCAAAAAATGAGCGGCGGCGGGGGTTTTACTCCTTGACGACGGCGAAAAATCTGGTATGATTCGGTTTCCAAGCGGACTTTTATCGGCGTAATTTCGCGCCCCCGCCTCGTTTTCAACGGCGGGCGAAAAAGTCGCGGCGCGAAATCGCTTTGACGATATAAAGCATAGAGAGAGTTTATCAAAAACTAACGAGAGAGTTTCAATGCCGACTATCAATCAACTGGTGCGTAAAAATCGCAAACAACAACACAGCAACACGAAGACCCCGGTTCTCGAAGGCTGCTCGCAAAAACGCGGCGTCTGCCTCTTGGTCCGCACGATGCAACCGAAAAAACCGAACTCCGCTCTTCGTCGCATCACGCGCGTTCGTCTCTCGAACAACAAAGAAGTTACCGTTTACATCCCGGGCGAAGGCCACAAACTTCAAGAACACTCGATCGTTCTTATTCGCGGCGGCCGCGTTCGCGACCTCCCGGGCGTTCGTTACCAAGTCGTCCGCGGCACCTTGGACGCGACCGGCGTCGACGGTCGTCGTCAAGCGCGCAGCCGTTACGGCGCGAAAAAGAACGCCGGCCCGACGAAAAAACGTTAATTCCGGACGTTTCAACAACGAACTTTTTACCGTTCGTTCCGTCGTTTAGCGGCGACCGTTTTCGCGTCGTCGCGCTCGACCGAGACGCGTCGTTCGTCGACGGTCGCCCCCTTTAACCAACAAATTAACGCGTGAAGTCCTGCGAAACTTCGGTTTCGTAAGCAACGTCGCCCGACCGTTTCCGGTCGTTGGGAGGCGGAGTAACGTCGGTTGTTTTTTACCGGCCCTAAACTCTCTCGTTCTCTCGTCGCGACCCGTTGCGTTCCGGACTTCGATTTGAATATTAGAAAGTGTGAAACGCTATGGGTCGTATTACCGCCAGTAGAAAACAATTGAAAGGCGATCCGGTCTACGGTTCGCTGTTGGCCAGCAAATTCATCAACTGCTTGATGTGGGACGGCAAAAAGACCGCCGCGCAAAAGATTTTCTACGACGCGTTGGAAATCCTTCGCGGCAAAGTCGAAGACGTCGAACCGCTCGAAGTCTTCACGACGGCGCTTGAAAACGTTAAGCCGAGCATCGAAGTTCGTTCGAAGCGCGTCGGCGGCGCGTCCTACCAAGTCCCGATGCCGGTCAAAGCGAACCGCGCTCAATCCCTCTGCATTCGCTGGATTCTGATGGCCGTTCGCGACAAGAAGGGTCAACCGACCGCGCAAAAGCTCGCCGCGGAACTCTTCGACGCTTACAACAAGCAAGGCGTCGCCTACACGAAGCGCGAAAACGTCCACCGTATGGCGGAAGCGAACAAAGCGTTCGCCCACTTCGCGAACTGATCGCCGACTTGACGCGCCGCGTTTTTTCGAGTTTTTCGAATCGGCGGCGCGTTCTTTTGACGCGATAAAAAAAGCGTTTTTCGATTTCGGTCGAAAAACGCTTTTTTATTTCTTGTTCGCCGCGTCGTTCGAACGGTTCGCTTTTCGCGTTCGAACGCTCGCCGTTTTTAACGGTCGTTTTATTCCCGCGCCGCGTCGTTTTCCGCGTCGTCGCTCCAATCGGTCGCCTTCGCTTCCCTCAACGCTTCGCTCGCCCAAGCGCGCCCGCCGTAAAGTTCGATCAACGCTAATCTTATTTTTTCGGCTTCCGCTCGATTCGTCGAAGCGAGCGCGACGGCGGCGCTCCAACGCTCGGCGATCAACGCCAAGTCTTCGGCGCGCGCTTTTTCGCGTTCTTCGAGGAGCCGTTCGAGCTTTTGCGTCGCGACGCCGACGAACGCTTGCGTTAGCGCCGCGTTATTCTTCTCGTCGTTCTCGCTCTTCCTCGTTCCTTCGGCGTTTTTTTCCCCGCGCGTTTCCGAAGCGAAAAGCTCGATAAAAGCGGTCAACTTAACGACGCCCTCGTCCGGGTTCGTCTCCGCGACGCGCAACGCGTCGAGATACGCTCGTTCGATCGGGCTCGTCGGCGCGTCTCGCCGTTTCCGCGCGAGTCGGCGTTTCAAGCGATTCTCCGTCGTCTCAATTTCCAACCGCTCAAGCCATTCGTTCGCGACTTCGGCGCGCGGGTCGTTCGGATACAGCTCGACCATTCGCCGCAAATCGTCCTCGGCCCGCCGCAACGCGCCGGAAATCTCGTCGTCCGAAACGTTTAATTCGCTCTCGATGCGCTCGAACAAACGGTCGGCGGTCGGCTCTTGCAAGGCGCGCCAAAGAAACGCGACCATTCCGCTCAAAACGGCGAACGTCGACAAAATTTGCGCCGCCCGCCAACAGAGCCGTTTCTCGGTTTTCGGCGGCAACGCGTCCAACTCTCCTTCGTCGACCGACACAAAACGCGACTTTTTATACTTGTCCAACGACGAAACCTCGACGTCGTCCAATTCTTCGTCGCCGTCTTCTTCGACCTCCGCTCGCGTCGACGCCGCCGTTTCCTCCTCGCGTTCCGTTTCGCAGTTTTCGGTCTCGACGGCGGTCGGCGCGCGAAAATCCGCTTCCGTTTCGCCGTTTCCGGACCCGAACGCGACCGCCGCCAAGTCGAAATCGCCGTCGTCGTTTTTTTCCTCCGCCGTCGCCGCGACCGCTTCGATCGCCAACTCAAAATCGGCGTTTTCCGTCTCGTCGACGCAACGCGTCGAAGTCGAGCCGTTCGCGTCTTCGTCGTTCACTTCGGTCGTTCGTTCGAACGGCGACGCTTCGTTCTCCTCCGCTCGTTCGTCGCTCAACGCGCGATACGGAATGTCGGGCGCCGCGTCGCCCAACGGTTCCAATAAATTTTCTTGCGCGTCTTCGTCCTCTTCGCTCTCCTCCGCTTCGGCGACCGTCGAACGACCGTCGATAAAAAAGCGACAATTCAAGAACGGATTCCCATTCTTAATTCCGGAAGCGGTTTTCAAGACGCCTTCGAGACGCCGCCCGACCAGGCGCGCGTCGCCGGGCCGTTTTTCCGGCGAAATTTGCAGCAATTCCCGCAAAAACGCGTCCAAAACGTTCGGCGCTTCCGGACGCGTTCGCCGAATCGACTCCGGCGTTTCCTCGTTGTAACGCCGCAACAACTCCGGCAACGACCGAGCGCGATACGGCGGCTCGCCGGTCAAGAGCGCGTAAAGAAGCGCCCCGAGCGCGTAAAGATCGGCGCGCGGCGTCAACGGCCCCGCTTTCGCCTGCTCCGGCGCCATATACTCGATCGTTCCGACGACCTGATTCGCCCCGGTCAAGCGCGAACCGCCGAAATATTGCGCGATCCCATAATCGGTAATCTTAACGACGCCGTCGTCGAGCAACAGAATGTTCGCCGGTTTTACGTCTCGGTGAACGACGCCGCGATCGTGCGCGTGTTTCAAAGCGCGGCAAACCGAAACGCCGATATAAACGGCCTCCTCCCAAGTGAAACGCCGCCCGCGCTTTAAGAGCGTCGCCAAACTCGGCGCGTCGACGTACTCCATCGCGTAATAGAGGACGCCGTCTTCCTGCCCGAAGCCGTAAAGTTTGACGATATTTTCGTGTCGCAAACGCTTTAACGTTGAAATTTCCGCTTCGAAGCGTTCGCGCTCCGACTCGAGCGGCGTCAACAGCGTTTTCACGGCGACGGTCAAAGAACCGACGGTGATGCGGAGCGTGGCAGCCAGGACGGTCATCGTGTTGTCCTGGGTCTGCGCGGCACAGACTGCCTCGATGATATGGACCTCGCGCATGGACAGATCTCCCACCTGCTTTTGCAGCGTTCGCTCTTCAATGCGCAGAAGATCGTTGAAAAGAACAACAAGCACCCGGTCGATCATGCTTTCGTTTTGATTCATTGTGATGCCTCGATTGTTTGAAGTTCAAATTAATTGCTGTGAATGAAGCTGCGAAAAATGCAGCAGGGACAGCATATCATGCAGGGCTCTCCTTGTCAACGGCAGACGTTTGAAATTCAAAGAAAACATATTTGAATATCAAAGGAATTCCGGTGCAAATTTTCTATCGTCAAAAAGCAGGAACCTCTTGCTTTTTCTTGACCGATGCGCTATACTATTTAGGCCGTATTGCAATGACGATTGGGTCCCGTGCGATCCTTCTGTGTGAACCATGTCAGGACCGGAAGGTAGCAGCATTAAGCATTCGACGGATGTGCTGCGGGGCTGCCCATTCTGAGCGTACGGTATTTTTGTGCAAAAAAGGGGACTGCTGCGGAGTAGACCGAACCAGTAAAAACGGGCAATAGACAAAAAGGCCCCCTATGTAGGATAATAACTACATAGGGGGTATTGTAATGGGCAAGAGAAGATACACACATGTCAAGGAAGTCGGAGGCCAAGCGGTCTTAGGAAGACA
>JAZNJF010000213.1:0-3395 GCA_045577885.1 Thermoguttaceae bacterium
CGTTGGCGACGACCGGGCGCTTCGCGTTGGCGGCGGCGGTTGCGACGGCGGTCTTTTTCGCGGCGAATCCTCCCCTTTGGTCTCGTCCGTTCGCCGGGTTCGAAACCTTTGTTTCGTTGAACTTGCGGCGCGACGGGTTTGACATTCCGATCTATTTTCTCGGGAAAATTTACTCGCCGTCGCGTCCGCTTCCTTGGTGGAACGGTTTCTTTTGGTTGGCGACGACCGTTCCGACGGCGCTGTTAGCGTTCGCCGCGTTGGGGAGCGTCGCGACGGCGTTTCGGAAAATTGGGGGGAATAACGCGATTGAAGAAGCGGGCGAAGTTGGCGGGTTGGGGCGAAACGGCGCGGACCCGACGGCGGCGAGAAAAGGAAACGAAGAGGATAAAGAGGGGAAAGAAAGGGAAGAGAAGATAGCGGGGATAGAGAGGATGGCGGGGATAGAGGTCGGAAGGAGAAAAGAAGAGGACGAGGGAAAAGAAACGGAAAAAGACAAAGAAGATAAGGAAGAGAAAAAAGGAGAAGAGGATAAAATAAGAGAAGAGGGGGAAAGAGGAAAAGAGGGAAAAGCGGCGGGGCGGCGCGAAGGGAGCGAAAAGAACGGCGGCGAACGTCGCGGGCGACGCTTGGCGGGGCTTGCGTTAGCGTTGGCGGCGACTTTGCCGTTAGTGCGGGTTATTCCGGGGATTCCGACGCACGACGGCGCGCGACTTTTGATTGCGTCTTTTCCGTTTATCGCGATTTTAGCGGCTTTTGGCGCGACCGTTTTTATCGAGCGTTGCGGCGAACTTGGCGGGCGCGTTCGACGAATTGGAAAAATTTGCGAAAGCGGGGGAAATAAGGAAGATTGGGGAAAATGGAAGGCCGGAAAACTCGAAAATATCGGCCAAAGCGAGAGACGCGAAATTCGGCGCGAGGGGGAAAAGAAGGAGAAAAAGGGAAAAGGAACGGCGCGGCGCTTGGCGCAACTTGGCGTCGCGACGGCTTTTGCCGTCGGCGTCGTCGACTTGGCTCGGTCGGCGCCGCAATACTTGTCCTTTTACAACGCGACGCTCGGCGGCGTCGTCGGAGCGCAATGTCGCGGAATGGAGGCGACGTATTATTGGGACGCGTTCGACGGCGAAACGGTCGCTTGGCTGAACGCGAAAATCGCCGCCGCGCGCGCCGACGGGCGACCGTCCGGCGTTCTGTTCGGCTCTTTTTCGACGCAAACGCTCGATTATTATCGACGTTGGGGAACGCTCGCGTCGCCGGATATCGCGACGATTTCCGATTCAAACGCCTTCGCTAACGGCGGCCGTTTCGGGTTTTACGTCGTTCAACGTCGGCCGTCCGGTTGGTCGGCGCTCGACTTGGCGCTTTTTAGAGCGGCGCGTCCGATTTATCGCAAAACGATCCGCGATCCGTTTGATTTCCGGGCGAAAAAAGAGGCTCGGCGCGAAGCGGTTTTGCTCGAAATATACGACTTCCGCGACGTCGAACGCGTTTTAACGGCGGCGGCGCGGTCGCAAAGGGGGAACGAAAAAATGAAAACGCGCTAAATAGGCGAATGGATAATGAAAACGCGCTAAATAGGCGAACGGAAAACGAAAACGCGCTAAATAAGCGGGCGGAAAACGAAAACGCGCTAAATAGGCGAAGCGGGAAAAACGGAGAAAATAAGCGAAATAGAAAGGCGCGGCGTCGAGTCGCAAAAAACAAAAAAACGACGCGAATTTTCTTTTCGCGTCGTTTTTTTTGTCGTTGGTTTAAGGTTCGGGAAGAGAAAACGGAAAATAGGAGGATTGGGAAGACGAGGCAAACGAGCCGACCGCGCGACGCCGAACGGAAGCGCGCTTTACCAACCGCTTTCGAGCAAGCCGACGACTTGGTCGGCGATTTTGTCGATCGCCTCTTGTTGCGCGGTCGCGTTCGACTGCCCCATTTCCGCGACGAGATAACCTTGGCTCGTAATGTTCGCGCCGCCGTCCGCCGTCAAGAGGAGCGGAGCCGTTTCCGCTAAGACGGCGCCGCCGCGACGCGACCGCAAAACCGCTACAACCGCTAAATCCGCGCTCTTTTGGCGGGTGTCGTCGTATCGGTTGAACGCCGAAACGCTTTGCGTTTCCGAAACGAGCCGCACCGAAAGCGTCGCGTCGGCTTCGCTCGGCCCGGCGAGCGAGTACGGCGTTTGTTCCGCGATCTTTTTGCAAATCGCTTCGGTCAAACGTTCGCCGAACGCCGCGCGGTACGTGTCCGCCTCGACCATCGGAACGAAAATCGTTTTGATATTCTCGTCGTAAAGCCCGCGCGGACCGACGTTGTAACCGGCGCAACCGCAAAGCGTTAAGGAAAAAGTCGACGCGACCGAAAGGACGGCGGCGGCGACGAACGCAAACGCTCGGCGTCGCGACGAACGACGAGTAAAATCGGCAAAACGCGCGGAAAAAATCGACGACATAAACTTTAAGGTTGCGGATAAAAGGGGAAAATACGGGGAAAACGGGGCGCCGACGTTTGCGGTTGGCGCCCCGTTTTCGCGGCGCGGATAAAAGGGGAAAATGCCGGGGAAAACGGGGCGCGAACGTCGGCGGCGCGGCGTTTGCGGTTGCGGTTTTAACGGTCGCGACGTTTATGAAAAGAAACGTTTTCGCGGCGATTTAAATTATTTGTCGCCGCAAAACATTTCCGACGCGTCGAGGTTTTCGCGTTTTAATAACGGCGCGGCGCGTCCGGGTCGGCGGCGACGTTTTCGCGTTCCGGATCGACTCCGGAAGCGTCGTTCGGCGCGTCGGCGTCGGAATCGGCGCCGATACGGTCGAGCGCTTCTTCGCGGCGGGCGATTCGGGCGAGTTCCGCCGGGGGCGCCTCCTCAAAATATTGGTTTTTCGACTTCGGAAGGAAGGGCGCGACCGGACGAATCCAAGCGAATTGGTCGGCTTCGGCCGGTTTTTCCGCGATCGTTTCGTAAGATCGGGCGGCCTCCGTCGCGTAATAACTGTTCGGAAACTCCCGAACGAGACGATTATAATAGGTGCGCGCCGAGGCGAAGTTGCCGCGCTTCTCGTAATATTGGCCGACGACGAAAAGCTGTTTCGCCTGTTCCTCTTTGATCTTTTCGAGTTCTTCGAGAACGACGTCCATATTCCCGCGTCCGCTTTTTTGCGCGGTTTCGGCGAGGGCGCGCGCTTGTTCGAGCGGCGCCGTGTCGTAAAACGGGCCTTGGTAGGACTTGTGCAACGCGATCATCGCCAAACGGCAAGCGTCTTCGGCGTATTTGCTGCCCGGGTAGAACTCGTAAAGCTGTTTGTAATATTGCGCGGCGGTCGCGAACGCTCCGTCGCCGGGATTGACGCCGCGTCGCATGTGCGCGTTCGCCAACGCGAAGAGGGCGGCCGGCGCGAGACAAGTCGGAT
>JAZNJF010000214.1:0-11490 GCA_045577885.1 Thermoguttaceae bacterium
TTGGGGGAAACGCGGGGAGCGAAGGCCCCGGCGCCGAATTGGGCGCGATTGCGGCGTTCGGCGATTTTGATCGCGTCGTAAATCGATTGAACGACAAAACGTTCTCCGTCGGTCGGCGCGGCGTCGAAAAGCGTTTCGGCGCGCGACGCGAGAAGAGCGAGTTCGGCGTCGGACGGCGGATTTTGTCGCAACGTTTGAAAAACGTCCGCGTTAAGTCGGGCGAGTTCCATCTTAAATTGCGTCGCCGACTCTTCCGAAATCGACGTCGACGCGGCGGTTGAGACAATTGAGGCGGTTTGGGCGGTTTGGGCGCGTTGGGCGGTCGCGGCGTTTTGATTGGTCGGCGCGTTTGGGGCAAGACGGGCGGTTTGCGGTGAATTGGCGGGAGCGGCGGAAACGGCTGTCGACGAAGGCGCGGGGGCGGAATTCGGGGCGACGCCGAGCGCGTTGGAAGCGGAAGCGGCGGCGTTGGTTTCGGCGTTCGGCGTTCGGGCGAGTTGTTCGAGAAATTCGCGTTGGAAGGTCAATTTCGTCGGCAACTGCGCGATCGCGGGGTCGGCGATCAAATCGTTGGCGCGAATCCAACGAAATTCGCCCGACGGCGGCGCGATTTTCAGCCAAGTCGAGCCGTCCGATAATCGCGTTTCGTCCAAAATCTTAATTTGCGTTCCGTTTTTGAGTCCGACTTGAACAAGCGCGCTTTCTTCGACCGTCGCGCCGCCGACTCGCGACGGGACCGCTTTCCCTCCGGAAGCGACGATTCGCCCGATCCCGTCGGTTTCGCGGCGGACAAATTTCGCGTTGACCCAAGAAAAGCTCCCTTGCGGCGGTCGGATCGCGCACCAACCGTCGGCGGAGCGGAAATAAGCCTCGACGTAACGATTTTTCGCGACGCTTCCGGTCGGATAAGCGTCTTCGCTCGGGCCGGAGCGGACGACGGCGACGTCGACGGCGACCGGAATCGAGAAGAAGACGACTTGATTTTGCGGCGCGTTCGCGGCGCTTTGGGCGGGTTGCGGGGGGGGCGCAAAATGAGCGGGGCGGCGGAGCGGCGACGTCGCGTTGGAGTTGGCGGGCGTTTGCGCGTAAAGCCGCGATCCGGCGAAAATTCCCGTTAAATTCGGCGAATTGAGCGGAGTCGGCGAGACGGAGGAAATAGACAAACCGGAGAGTCCGAGCAAACCGGTTAAAATAAGGGGGAACGTCGGAGCGATACGTCGGGAGCGCGCGGCGAGAAAAGGAACGCGGCGGCGGTTGAGTTTCGAACGTTTCGACATATTTGGAGTTCCAATTTTTATCGTCGGCCTCGCGACGGGCGACCGAGCGCGGTTTGGTTAAAATGAGGGGATTGGGGGATTTGGGCGTTTGCGCGAAACGGTTTCGACGCCGAAAAATCCGTCGTAAGCGAGTATAACGTTCCGTTAACGCCGACGCAAGAGCAGTTTTTTAACGACGGCAACGATTATGACGGCGCGAGGCAAGGCGTCGCGGAGAAAGAAGCGTCGCGAGAAAAGAGGGCGAAAGGCGAGCGGTCGCGGGAAGAAGCGGAAAAGAAAAGGGCGTTTCGCCGACGCCCCCCCTGTCGATTGCGCGCGGTCGGAATAAAATAAAGGAAGGCGTCGTTTTTCGCGACGCCTCGCCCCCGTCGCGACGGACGGCGGGCGAAACGTTGGCAAAGCGGGAAAGACGCGAACGCGCGCTTTCCGGTAAAACGGGCGGTTTGAACGGAGATTAACGAATAATGGGGAACGACGCGCTGAAGATTTTGGCGTTGGAAACGACGGACGCGCAAGGAAGCGTCGCGCTTTGCGTCGGCGGCGAGATTTTAACGTCGCGGCGTTTGGAGACCGAGCGGCGAAGCGCGCAAACGTTGGCGCCGACGATTCAAGAGACGTTGGCGGAGTTCGGCTGGGCTCCGCGAGACGTCGACGCGGTCGCGGTCGCGATCGGGCCGGGCTCGTTCACCGGTTTGCGGGTCGGCGTCGCGACGGCGAAAATGTTCGCTTGGGCGGTCGGGGCGAAGATGATCGGCGTCGACGCGTTGGAGGCGATCGCGTCGGAGATCGAACGGCTTCCGAACGGCGCGGCGGCGGGGGCGGTTTCGGTCGGGATCGACGCGCAGCGGGGCGACGCGGCGGTTCGACGTTTTTGGCTCGAACCGACGGAAAAGAGGGCGCCGCTTCCGCTCGACGACCGTTATCGGGTAACGTCGGTGAAAAAATGGTTCGCTGAAGAAAAAAGTCGCGAATTTGACGGAAATTTTGATTGCGTAAAGAGCGCCGATTCCGCGCGATTTTTGGATTCCGAAGTATTTATTGAGAAAGCGAAAGCGAGCGCGGCGGAAAACGTTTATTTTTGCGGACCGTCGCTCGATCGTTGGCGAAATAAAGGAAATGAGAATATCGAAACGCAATTCGTCGACCGAGCGTTTTGGACGCCGTCGGCGGCGGGCGTCGCGCGAGTCGCTTGGCGTCGAGCGGAAGCGGGCGATTTCGACGACGTTTGGGCGATTTTGCCGGTTTATTCTCGACTGGCCGCCGCCGAAGAACGAGCGAAGGAAAAAGAGGCGGAGCGGAACGCGTCGTAACGTCGAACCGAACGCAAGGCGACGTTCCGGCGTTTTATAACGGGCGTCGCGGAAACTTTTTAAAGGTGCGAAATTCGACTGGCGCTCGTTTTGCGATATTTGTTCGACGATAAGAAAAAAGCGCCGACAATGGAATTGCCGGTCGACGCTGGAAAAAAGGACGCGAAGAAAAAAATAAGCGTTCTATGAATTGAGTTTGAATAAAAATTGAAAGCGAACGTCGTCGGGATATTGAAAAAATCGCAACCGCGATTAGAATAAAGGGAAGTCGGCGTGCGTATCGACGCTTAATAACGGCTTGGAACGACGAAAACGACGTCGTTCGGCGCCAATTCGAGCGCAACGCGTCAAGCGGCGTCGCTTTTAACCAAACTAAACAGGAGACAAAAATGAGTTCGCCTCAACAAGTGGAAGTTTATTGGCATAAACAAGCTGTTTCGCGCGCGGAAAAGGAAAAATTGAACGGAAATCGCGGCTGCGTCCTTTGGTTCACCGGTCTGAGCGCCAGCGGTAAAAGCACGATCGCGAACTTGGTCGACCATAAGCTGCACGAGTTGGGCAAGCGCAGTTTCGTGCTCGACGGCGACAACGTCCGTCACGCGCTGAACGCTTCGCCGGCGATCCTGAAGAAGCAACACTCGGACGAATTTGCCGAACGCTTCGGGCTCGGTTTCTCGGCGCAAGACCGCGAAGAAAACATTCGCCGCATCGGCGCCGTTTCGAAGCTCTTCGTCGAAGCGGGGATGATCGCGTTGACGGCGTTCATCAGCCCCTATCGCGCCGACCGCGACCGCGTTCGCGAAACGATGGCGACGACCGATTTTTACGAAATTTACGTCAAAACGCCGATCGAAGTTTGCGAACAACGCGACCCGAAAGGCCTCTACCAAAAGGCCCGCGCCGGCGAATTGAAAGGTTTCACCGGCGTCGACGACCCCTACGAAGCCCCGCTTAACCCCGATCTCGAACTCGACGCGTCCGACTGCGCCGCCGACGAACTCGCCGACGAAGTCATCTTCTTCTTGAAGACGAAGGGCGTCATCGGCTGAGCGAGTCGAACGGGAACGCCCGTTTAACTCTTGCCGACCGAGCGAGTCGACGAAGAAAAGCCCGTCGCGGCGCTTTTGGCGAAAGCGAAGAGCGTCGGCGGGCTTTTGCGCGTTTGTAGGGGCGCCCGCGGCGGTTTTTTTGCGGAAAAACGAAAAAAAATCCAAACTTCTTCTTTTAATTGAGCGCGAATTCGAGTAAAATAAAGAAAACGCGATTCGACCGGTTCGAAACGCGTCGTTAATATTCGCGACGTCTTTTTAATAAAGTCGAAGGACGGCGGACGGAAACGTTGGCGCCGCGACGACGCTTTCTCGAAGACTTCGCGCCTTCGACGTTTGATATTTAAACGTGTAAATCATTAAGGAGAACGTAAATGGCCGCTTTCCCGGAAGTCAATAAGATTAAATACGAAGGTCCCGACTCGACCAATCCGCTCGCGTTCCGTCATTACAACGCCGACGAAATCGTCGAAGGGAAGTCGATGAAGGAGTGGCTCCGCTTCTCCTGCGCGTTTTGGCACACGATGCGCATGACCGGTTCCGACCCGTTCGGCGCCGCCACGATGTCGCGTCCTTGGGACGACGGTTCCGAATCGATTGAAAACGCTCAAAACCGCGTTCGCGTCTTCTTCGAATTCCTCGAAAAATGCGGTTTCCAATACTACGCTTTCCACGACCGCGACGTCGCGCCGGAAGGGAAAACGCTCGCCGAATCGAACAAAAACCTCGACGAAGTCGTTAAAGTCTTCAAAGAAGAATCGGAACGCACCGGCATTACGATGCTTTGGGGCACCGCGAACCTCTTCGGCAACCCGCGCTACATGCACGGCGCCGCCACCAGCTCGAACGCCGACGCGTTCGCCTACGCCGCCGCGCAAGTCAAGAAAGCGCTCGAAGTTTCGCTCGAACTCAAAGCGCAGGGCTACACCTTCTGGGGCGGTCGCGAAGGTTATCAATGCATTTGGAACACCGACATGAAACGCGAAGCCGACCACTTGGCCGCGTTCATGCATATGGCGGTCGACTACGCGAAGGAAATCGGCTTCAAGGGCCAATTCTACTTCGAACCGAAGCCGAAGGAACCGACGAAGCACCAATACGACTACGACTGCGCCGCCTGCATTAACTTCCTGCGCGCTTACGGCCTCGAAAACGACGTCAAGATGAATATCGAGACGAACCACGCGACGCTGGCCGGCCACTCGGTCGAACACGAAATGGAATACGCCGCGAGCCAAGGTTTCCTCGGCTCCGTCGACGCGAACGCCGGCGACATGCTCCTCGGTTGGGACACCGACCAATTCCCGACCGACCTCTACATGACGACGAAAATGGCTTACGTCCTCATGAAGTACGGCGGCTTCACGACCGGCGGTCTCAACTTCGACGCGAAAGTTCGTCGCGAAAGCTTCGAACCGATCGACCTCTTCTACGCCCACATCGGCGGGATGGACGCTTTCGCCAAGGGGCTTAAAGTCGCGGCGGCGATGCGCGCTTCCGGCGACCTGCAAGACATGCTGAAAACCCGTTACGCCACTTGGGATCGCGGGATCGGCGCCGAAATCGAAGCCGGCAAACACGACTTCAAATCGCTCGAAAAATATATGCTCGAAAAGGGTGAAATCGAGCCGAATATCAGCGGTCGTCAAGAGCTGATCGAAAACGTCATGAACCGTTTCATCTTCTGAAACGAAGACGTTTATCGCGTTTGACGGCGGCGTTTGTTTCGCGTCGCGACGAAGCGGTCGTCCGCCCGACGGCTTGCGACGGCGCGACGCTGGAACGCCGCGAACTTCCCGAGATTATCGGCGTCGTTTGACGAAACGGCGCCGAGGGGTCGCGTTTTGCCTTGACGGGGCAAGACGGGCGGGGCGGCGACCGCGCGACGCGGCGCAAGTCGGTCGCGTTTTTACCGTTTTTGTCCTTATTAATTAATACGAACGATTCAACGAACGCACGGCGCGCTAATATGACGTCCGATTCTTCTCATTCTCGCCCGGTTTCCGACGCGTCCGACGCGTCGCGTCGCGAGTCGTCGACGTCCGAACTCGACGCGACCGGCGTTTGGAGCGTTCCGGTTCCCGAAGCGAAACGCGACGCGTCCCAAGCGTCGGACGGCGAACCGACGCCGCCGTCCGACGACGCGTTCTTCTCTTTCGACGACGCGTCGACGCGAACGAGCGCGCCGCCGTTCGGCGCGGGAAACGACGAAGAAAACGAACGGCTTGAGAGCGAAAGAACGGTCGTTTCGCGGACGCCGCCCGTCGAACCGGAGCGAAAAAGCGAATCGTCGGGAAGCGTCGGCCCCGAGGACGACGCGCTCGACGGCGGCGACGGCGGCGCGCTGAAACCGGGCGCGCGGTTCGGTCATTTCGTCGTTACGAAGTATATCGGCGGCGGCGGAATGGGGCGCGTTTACGAAGGACGCGACACGGCGCTCGACCGCAAGGTCGCGATTAAAGTCTTGCCGCGTCAACGAGCGCAGGACGTCGGGACGGTCGCTCGGTTCTTGAACGAAGCGAAGTCGGCGGCGCGCTTGAATCACGAGCATATCGCTCAGGTTTATTTTTGCGGCGAAGAAAACGGCGTTCCGTTCATCGCGTTCGAGTACGTTTACGGCGTCAATCTCCGCGACTACGTTCGCGAGCGCGGCGTTCTCGAATTGGACGAAGCGATCGGTTACGTGTTGCAGGCGGCCGACGCGTTGGCGCACGCGGCGGCGCACGGCGTTACGCACCGCGACGTAAAGCCGTCGAACATCATCGTTACCCCGCAAAAACGGGCGAAACTCATCGACATGGGGCTCGCGCGCCTCTTGAAAAGCGATATCGCCGACGACCTTACCGAAAGCGGCGTTACGCTCGGCACCTTCGACTATATTTCGCCGGAGCAGGCTCGCGACCCGCGCGACGCCGACGTTCGCAGCGATATTTATTCGCTCGGCTGCACCTTTTATTATATGTTGGTCGGAACGCCGCCCTTTCCGGAAGGAACGATGTTGCAGAAACTTTTGCAGCATCAAGGGGACGAGCCGCCCGACGTCCGCGAAGCGAATCCGGCGATTCCGGTCGAGGTCGCGGCGGTCGTTAAAAAAATGATGCGCAAAGCGCCGGACGACCGTTATCAAACGCCGGAATCGTTGATTTTAGATTTGCGCGAAATCGCCGAGATGATCGGTTTGCGCCTTTCCGGACGCGGGGAAATCGGCGTCGTCGCCGAGGAGCGACGCGCGGCGCCGACGACGTCGCGAACGCCGGCGGCGATCGTTTGCGGCGTCTTTTTGGCGTTTGTCGCCGTTCTTTATTGGAGTCCGGGAAGACCGGCCCCGACCCTTCCGACGATCGAAACGCCGATCGCGCCGGTCGGAACGACGAGCGAGGTAAACGTCGACGCGCGCTTGCCGGAGAAAAGGAACGTTTCCTCGGTCGCGAACGATATTTTAAACGGAACGTTGGGGGGCGAAGCGGAAACTTCGGCGAGCGGAAACGCGAGCGACGACGTCGGGGAAACGCTCGCGGCGGCGGAACTCGACGCGCTTTACGCCGAGGCGCGAATCGTCGACGGCGCTCCAGTCCCGATGGGCGTCGACGACGGCGCCGAATGGCGGCGTTCGTTTTTGAGCGGTTCGACGGCGAGCGGCGACGCGAAACGAGTCGCTTGGGGTTGGCGTTCCCGACGGCGCGTCGCGGCTTCCGCCGATTGGAACGGCGCGCTTGCGGCGGCGAACGTCGGCGTCGGCGCGTCCGGCGTTCAATTTTGGGCGACCGCGTATTCGTTTTTAGGAACGTCGGCGGCCGCGAGCGGCGCGCGAGCGAATCTCGCGACGGCGAACGCGACGCGAACGGTCGACCGCGTCGGCGACGGTTCGCAAACGTTCGCGACGTTGCAAGCGGCGTTGGCGACCGGTTCCGACGCCGCGGACGACCGTCCGATTCGCGTCGAGTTGAAATTCGACGGCGCGTTGGCGGTTCCGCCGATTTCGTTGGTCGGGCGCAAGGTCGAGATCGTCGCCGCCGCCGGCTTTCGTCCGACGCTCGTTTTTAATTCGCGCAACGTCGCCGACGGGGGTTGGGGCGAGCGAATGTTTCACTTGAACGCGAGCGAGCTGACGTTGCGGGGCGTCGCGATCGACTTTACCGTTCCGACGCAAGACGTCGTCGCGTCGAAGTGGTCGGTTTTCGAGGCGACCGGCCCGACCGTTTTGACGTTGATCGATTCGACGGCGACCGTTTGCAACGCGTCCGGAGAAGCGTTTTCCGCGCCGTTGCACTCGAACGTCGCGATTTTTCGCTCGACTTTTGAAACGGCGGCGCTCGACGAGTTGGAGTCCGGCGCGACCGAAGCGAAACGCGGCGCGCCGAGCGTTCGACTCGACGGCGTCTTTGCGCGCGGCGAAGCGGCGTTGTTCGCGTCGAACGGCGTCGGCGACTCCTTCGAGGCGCGTCGGTCCGGTTTTAACGTTTCCGGCTCGATCTTTTGGACGAACGAAGGGGAACAAACGGGCGCGAACGCGAACGTCGGCGAGCGTTCGACGTTGACTTTCGATCGGGTCGTCGTCGTCGGGCGTTCGGCGTTCGCGAGTCTCGGCGAACGCGGGGACGCCGTCGGCGGGTTGACGCCGCTCGACGTCGCGCTGACCAATTCGGCGATTTGGCTCGGCGGCGCGCCGTTGGCGACGGCTTCGACGGCGGTCGAACGGGAAACGAATCCGGCGCCGAACCCTTGGAACCTCGACGGTTCGCTCTTGCTCGACGCGGAACCGACGTTGCGGACGCGAGCGCGACAAACGTCGACGACCCGCGATTGGCCGTTGGCGTTCGACGCGCCCCCGAACGCGTCGGCGAAACTGAACGATTTGAGTTTGGAGGCGGTCGCGCGGCTTTCGGAAACGCCGCCGCATCGGTTCGCGCCGACCGATTTCGGACGTTGGATTTTGACGCCCGCGCAAAACTCCTCCGCGCTCGATTCGGCGACGCGGGAGCTTGTCGGAGAGATTAAGGCGACCGTCGTCGACGGAACGGCGAGCGGAGAACGTCGCGCCGCGCCTCTCTAAAATCAAGCGGTAATCAAAGAGCGTCGGCGCGAAGGAAATTCGACGCGATTTTTGAAAGGCAAAGTTGCAATGAAGGAGAAACGGGGCGAGAAACGTCGCGTCGACGAAGCGCCGACGTTTGATTTCGCCGCGTCGCCGACGTTGAAGGCGTTGACGATTCGGGCGCCTTGGGCTTGGGCGATCGCGCAAGGTTGGAAACGGGTCGAGAACCGCTCTTGGTCGACGCGTTTTCGGGGACGGATCGCGATTCACGCCGCCGTTTCGAAGGAGTCGGACGCCGACGCGGCCGCGACGTTTGCCGCGTTGGGGATTGAGCCGCCGACGGAGTTTGTTCGCGGCGCGATTATCGGAACGGTCGAGTTGGTCGATATTTTGCCGCTCGACGAGTTTTTACGGCGGTTCGGCGACGACCGGTTCGACCGCAGGTTTGCGCTCGGGCCTCTTTGTTGGGTGTTGCGAGAGCCGCGTCTTTGCGTTCCGACGCCCTGTTCGGGCAATTTCCAACTTTGGAACGTCGCGCGGCGTTTGGAGCTCGATCGCGAGCGCGCCGAGCGGCGAAAGAGCGGCGAACGACCGAAAAGCTGATGCGAGCGGGCGTTCGAGAACGTTAAACAACGGCGATTTTGCGGGTTAACGCGATTTTAGGGAACGAGCGCGGAGCGAGAACCGCGCGTTTTGACGGAAAGCGGGCGGCGCGTTGGAATATTCGACTCAACATCTTGAGCTGATCTGTTTTAGAAACGGCGCGCCGTCGGTCGCCTTTTTTTTGCGCAAAAATCGACCGACGACGATAGGGCGCGCGTTCGAAAACGCCGTCGTGTTGAACGACGATCGGTGCAGTCGTTTTCACGCGACGATCGAATTTCGGGACGAACGTTGGTTTTTGCGCGATTTGAAGAGCCGCAACGGGACGACGGTCGACGGAAGAGCGGTCGACGGCGAAGCGGAAATCTTGATCGGCTCCAAAATTCAAATCGGTCGCGAAACGCTTCTCGTCGAGGCGGCGCGAACGTTCGAGGCGAGCGGCGAGCGTCGGGACGCGCCGTCGGAAATTTTGTCGACGCAAAATTTCTTCGACCGGCAAAACGAGTTGACCGCTTATTTAAGCCGCGAGCGAACCGAAAACCGCCGATTGCGGAGCCTTTTGGGGCAAAATATCGAGATGATCGGCGTTTCGGACGCGATTCGTGCGGTCGAGTCGGCGGTCGAGCGGGCGGCGCGGTCGAAGGCGACGGTCTTGATCCGCGGCGAGAGCGGCGTCGGGAAGGAGTTGGTCGCGCGGGCGGCGCACGAGAAGAGTTCGCGGCGGTTCGGCCCGATGATCTGTTTAAATTGCGCGGCGTTTTCCGAAAGTCTTTTGACGAGCGAGCTTTTCGGACATGAGAAGGGCGCCTTCACCGGAGCGAGCGAGACGAAGATCGGCAAGTTTGAAGCGGCGGACGGCGGAACGATTTTCCTCGACGAGATCGCGGAGATGAATCCGGCGTTGCAAGCCGCTTTTTTACGCGTTTTAGAGGGCGCGACGTTTGAGCGCGTCGGCGGAAACAAGCCGATTTCGGTCGACGTTCGGGTCGTTGCGGCGACGAACCGCAACTTAGAAGAAGAAGTCGCCGCCGGCCGTTTTCGTCGCGATTTGTATTTTCGGTTGCGCGTTTTGGAAATCGTCGTCCCGCCGTTGCGCGAGCGAGCCGGCGACGTCGACGCGTTGGCCGATCATTTTCTTGAAAAATTTTCGCGGGAGACCGGGCGGCGTTATCTCGGATTTTCGCCGGAGGCCCGAGCGACGCTTAACGCTTATCCTTGGCCGGGAAACGTTCGCGAGTTGAAAAATATCGTCGAGCGCGCCGTCTTGATGGGGAATCCGCCGACGGTCGAAAAGGCCGATTTGTTGACGTCGGCGCTTGGCGTCGTCGAGCCGCCGGTCGTTTGCGACTGTCAAAAATGCGGCGATTCGGCGAAAAACGCGCCGTTCCAACCCGTTTCCTTAAAAGAGATGGAACGAAAAATCGTTCTAGAAACGTTAAAACATTTCTCGTGGAATAAAAGCCGCGCCGCGAAGTCGTTGGGCGTCGAACGAACGACGCTCGACCGGAAAATCGCCGCTTATTCGTTGACCAAAGAGTTGGAATAACGGTTAAAATTCCCTTGCGTCGGCGAAAAATCAAACGTCGGTCGAAATTTCTGTCGCGCCGGTGGAAAATAATTGGCGACTAAAACGTTTAATGTCGGAAATAATTAAACGACGATTGAAATTTTTGTCGCGTCGATAGAAAATAATTGACGGTTAAAATATTCTTGCGTCGGCGAAAAATCAAACGTCGGTTGAAATTTTCGTCGCGTCGGCGACGAATCAAGCGTCGGCGCGTCTCGTTTAAGAGCGGTTTTCTTGGGTTGAAACGAAAAGCAAAAACAGCGACGTATAATTAGCGCCGCGCGAAAATTCTTCTTGTCGTTTCTTTTAGTCGAGTCTTAATTTTTTCAGCGAAAAATTTATCTTTCCGCGTTTTTTTCTCGATGAATAGATAGGGATTTCTGTCGAGAAATACGCTCGAAGATTTTAACGCGAGGAATGCGGATGAGACTCCAAGGATGGAAAACGGCCGCGGCGGGCGTTCTTTGTTGCTCGCTCGGTTGGGGCGCGCCGAACGGCGTTTTCGGCGCCGACGGTTTTGGCGGTTGGAACGCGGTCGAGGGAACGGCGCTTGTTTTGTCGACCGACGCCGACGTTGAATTAAGCTCCGTCGAGTTAAACGACGGCGACGGGGTAAGCGACGAAGCCGGACGAAACGACGGCGACGGGG
>JAZNJF010000215.1:0-3313 GCA_045577885.1 Thermoguttaceae bacterium
GCGCAAGAGGAATTTCAGATTACAGCAACACGCCCTAGGAAAGTCTAACGACAGAGTTAGCGTTGCCTTACATACGAGCGCGGAGGCCCGCCATTACCGTTTCCGGGTGGAGCGAGTAAACGCCGGTCATCTCGGTCGCCATTCCGAAACCGCAACGGTCGCACAAGCCTAACTCTTCGCCCAAACACGCTTTATGAAAAACGCCGTCGACCGAAACGAAGTTCGAAATCCAACAACGCTTCGTAAAGTTCATGTCCTTTAACTTGCGAATGCCGCGCGCCGAGTTCATCAGCGGAGCGCCCTTTTTGCGCAGTTCCAAGAGTTTGTCGATCACCGCGCAACGCGTTTCCCAGTCGAGCGCGAGGTCTTCCGTTCCCGGATACGGCGTGTGAAAGTTAACCGATAAGTACTTAAAACGCGGGCTTTCCGTTACGTAACGCACCACCTCCTCGACCGACTCGTAATTCAAGCGGTTGATCGCCATATTCGCGTTCAAAAACGGATGCGTCGACGCCGCGACGTTCCGCTCCAAGCGCTCGAACGCGCCCGGCCCCCGCACCGCGTCGTGATAAGCGCCGATTCCGTCGAGACTTACCCAAATCAGGTCGGCGTTCGGCGCGTCGAACGGAATCTGCGCGTTCGTCGTGATCGTCGTCGAAAAGAAGCCGAGTTTCTTCGCCAAAACGCATAAATCGTCGATCGTTTTGTCGCCGTCGCGCCAAATGAACGGCTCGCCGCCTTCGAAGTCGACGAAACGCGACCCCATCGCTCGGCATTTTTTCAACTCTTCCTCGATCTGCGCCCAACTTTTCGTCGTACAGTCGCGCTCCTCGACGACGTTGCAATGTTTGCAGCGCAAATTACAGCGGTTCGTGATGAAAATCACCGACTGCAGCGGCTCGCGACGCCCTAAAACGCGAACGCGGAAGAACCAACGGACAAAGGATAAATGTTGAACGAAACGCTTTAATATCGACATATTACGAACCGAAATCGGAAACGTCGCGGCAAAAAGTCGACGACTTCCAAACGCCGCGAAACACCAAAGTTAACGACGACTAATCAAATTAAAACAACCAAACAACGCCGCAAACCGCGTCAATTGAGCGAAAAAGCGCAAACTTTAACGCCGCTAGCCGACGCAACGCTCGAACGCCAGCGCCGCCAAGAAGCAAAGCGCGAACGCGATCGTTAAATTTCGCGACAAATACCAACGAATCATGAACCAATCGACGTTCTTCCGCAAATAAACGTCCCAATATTCCATCGGGCCGAACCACCAACGTCGCTCGACTTTGCGCTCCGGGTCGACCGCGTAAAGTCGCATCGCTCGGAAATAAGCCCAGCCTAACGGAAGCGTCGCGAAGACGATAAGCGTCGACGCCGGAAGAACTTCGAGCGCGACAGCTCCGACGACCGACAGGTAAATCGCCGCGACCAAGACGCCGCAAAACGCGACCGCTCGTCCTTTGGTCCCGAGAAGCGCCGCGAACGTCTTTTTCCCGGCGCGCAAGTCCGGTTCTAAGTCGAGTATCGAGTGCGCGTAAAGAATATTCGCAACAAGAAGCCCCATCGGAACGGAAATCGCCGCCGTCGTCGCGTCAAAGCGCCCGCAAGCGGAGTAAGCGACGCCTAACATCGTCGTCGGACCGAACAACGCGCCGACCGACGCTTCGCCGAGCCCCCGGAAACTTAAACGTAGCGGCGGCGCGGAGTAAAAGAAGGCCAAAAACGCCCCGACGCCCGCGAAAATCAGGATAGGCGCGCCGCGTCGGAGCAAAATGATCGCCCCCGCCGCCGCGGCCAACGCGCAGAAGAAGAGCCCCGCCGCAAGGAGCCGCTTCGTCGTCGTTTGACCGTCGTCTAAATAACGGCATTTCAAGGACCTAGCGCGCATTCCGCCGTCCTCCATTTCGCGTCGCGCTTTCACCGCTCCGCAACGATAATCGAAGTAATCGTCGAGCAAATTAGCGCCCATGTGCGCCCAAAAAACGCCGACGACCGCTAAAATCGCTAAAATCAAATCGAAATCGGACGTTCCCGCGACCCAGCAGGCCGCTAAAATCGCCGGAGCGGCGCTCTGTAAAAAGCTGTGATACCGAGCGTTGCGCAACCAAAAACCAAGCTCGCGCGCCCAACCGACGGGCGAAAATTTACCGGCGCTCCCCATTTTATCTCTTTCGTTTCTTTCGCTTTTCCGACGTTTAATTCGCGTCTTCTAATTTTAACGGCGCCCCTTACTTTTCGCCGCCGACGCGGCAAGTTTGCGGGCTCTAATTTTGTTGCCGTCGCTTAACTTTTGTTTTTGCGTCAAACGCAACCTTCGACGATGCGCGCTTTACAGCGTTTTCGACTCGCCGCCGTCCGGCGTCGCCATCGCGCCCCAAACGCCGTACGGGCTCGCGCCGGACGTTTTTTCAAGCGCCGACGGGTCGCCGCAGTCGACCGTTTCCGAAACAAAGCGCGCGGAACCGTCGGCGAAGAGCGCGTTGACGCCGCCCGAGTGATAACTCGACGCGCCGCCGACGATCGCGCCGCCGGAATAGCAAATCGGCGAGTTCGGCGGAAGGTTCGCGAGCATGCCGGAGTGCGCCAACACCCCGTCGTAAAAGAAGTTATTGCGGAGGTAACGCGTTGTTCCGGAGAGCCGCGACCGGTCGTTCGCGTCGTAACCGCGCTCCAAACAGACGCTCGGTCGGACGCTTCCGTCGACGGCGATTTCCGCGACTTCGACGACGCCGCCCTTGACGAGCGGTTCGTTAAAGTTCGACGCGATGCAACTTTCGGCGCCGAGAAGCGTCGCGCTCGTTCCGTCGAGGCAGTCGTTCAAGCGTTTGGCGGCGCCGTTGCGAAAGAGACCGCGGCGATTGGTCGACTCAAACTTTCCGCTCCCGTCGGCGTTCGGGATCGCGGCGTCGCCGTAACAGAACGAGAAACTCAAGCGCGACGCAACCGGCCAATCGGCGGGCTTTCCGTCGGCGTTCGGGTCGGACGGGCACGTCATAAAGCTAATATTTCCATCGTTCCAAGCGGGCCGCCCGACGATGACGCCCGCGAACCCCTCGATATTTTTGTTCCGCATATCGGACATGAACGCGTCGTACCGGGCGGTCTGTTCGAGGTGCGGCAGGAGGAAAATGCGTCCGCTGTAATAGCCGCCCTTGTGCCCCGGAACGCCGTAAATTTCCGCGACGCCGCCTTCGGGAAGCCGCCCTTGCACGTCGTGAAAGTTGTGCGTCGCGATCCCGACCTGTTTGAGCGAATTCAAACACTGCATTCGCCGCGCCGCTTCGCGAGCCGCCTGAACCGCCGG
>JAZNJF010000216.1:0-5999 GCA_045577885.1 Thermoguttaceae bacterium
ACGACATGGCTACGATCCGACTTGTTTCCCCGTATCTCCCCGCTCCCGACTCTTCGCGACGTCGGGAGTTTTTTTTCGCCCTTACCGACTCGACTCTTCCAAAGAGCGCGGCGGCCAAACCGGCGGAACCGGCTCCGCTCCGGAAGCGGGCCGCCAAACCGTCGTCAGCGCCCCGACGCCCCAAGAAACCTCCAAGTCGGGCGAGCAGCCTTCGAAGGCGTCCGGCGCGATTTCCGGTTTCTCTTCGCCTAAATAAAGCCGCCGCAACGATTTGCAACCTTCAAACGCTTTCGTCCCGATCTTCTCGATTTGGGGCCAGGTTCCGGAGTTTGCGAACGTCGTCAGCGCCTCGCAACCGGCGAACGCTTCCGCGCCGATCTCGTTCAAATCATCGACTTCGACCCTTTCCAGCGATTTGCAATCAGCGAACGCGCCCTCGGCGACGCTCGACGTCAGCTTAATCGACGTTATCCCCGTCCCGGCGAACGCTCGTTTGCCGCCGACGCCTACGAAAAGTTCGTTCTTCCCGAAATCAACCGTTTTCAACGCGACGCAACCGGCGAACGCGTCGTCGTCCAAGCTCGGCGTCGAGCTCTCGAAAGTCGCCCGTTCCAGCTTAGTCATTCCGCGAAACGCGCCGGGGCCGACGCCGTATATCTCAATACCGCGAAACCTCCCCGGAATAAAGACCTCGCGCGCCTCGCGATCTCGCCAACGAGTAATCCGCCCCGTCCCGGCTTCGTTCCACTCCCATTCGAAATCGCGCGCCGGGCAAAAGAGCGAAACAACGCCGCAACCGCAACAAAGCGCGACGAGCGAAACGATCGCGACGATCGCCGCGACGGTTTTGCGTCGAGAACCGTCGATTTTTTTCCCGCGTTCCGAACAAAATCGCGCGGCGTCCGCCGACGTCGCGCCGCAACCGCGATACTTTTTCATCTTACCCACTTTCGCAAAAGAACGTTGCGCCGCGTCGTTTCGCACTCCTTCAAAACGACGCGGCGTCGCTTTCCAAGAATATAACTTTTGCGCGTCGATTATTCAAGGCGTCCGGCGAAAAAAACGCAAAAAAATAAAAAAGAGAAAAATCGCGCCGCCCGACGCCCGCCCCGCCGCCGTCAAGAAACGCCGGAACCCCGCGACGCTCTTGCGCAAGCGTCGCGGGGTTCCGAAGGATTGTCGATTTTGAGTTGAGAAAGCGCGCCGAGTTTTCCCCTCGTCGGCGCGGCGAGTCGGTTTCGTTTCGCGGCGGTTTCGACGTTTCCGTTGGAAGCGCGACGGTCGCGAGCGCTCCGTCGGTTCGCGTCGCGTTCGTTAACCCGTTAAACCGTTAACTCGTTAAACCGCCGCCGTTTTTGCGTTCGCTCCGATTAACGGAGGAAGTTTTGCAGGAACGTTCCGTTGTCGGCGACGTCGAAGAGCGGACGCGTTTCGCCGCAAGCGTTGGCGCGAGCCCCGCCGCCGAGATACCAAACGAACCCGGCCGAGACGTTCCAAGTTTCTTCGTCGCGAAGGTTCCCCAAGCCGCGTTCGGTCGGGATAATATACGTCGCGCCGCCCTTAACCGCGAAGGAGTCCGAAAGCGGAGCTTCCGCCGTCGCGCCGACGATCGCTTCGCTCCATTCGGTAACGCCGCCGAAAACGGTCGCTTGCGCGCCTTGGTCGAAGTTCGTTCGCAGGAACATCGTATAATAGGAGGTCGCGGTCGCCTTCCCTTCGACGGTCAGTTCGTCGTCGAGGCGCAGGAAGTCGAAGTCGTCTTCGTTGAGCGCGAACGCGCCGCGGAACCCGATATCGCAAAGTCCGCCGAACGAATACGACAGCTCGGCGCGAAGTTGGCTCAACTCGTATTGACGGTAATAATCTTCGATCAGCGAGTCGTAAACGACGCCCGCCGACCAACCGTCGCAACCGACCGGAGCTCGGAAGAAAACGCCCGCCGTCCAAAAGACTTGCGTCCGCGCGTCGTCGGTAAGGAAACCGTTCGCTTCCGTTCCGTTGAAGTCGAGTTGCGTCGCTCGGGCGCCCGCTTGGACGTTCAGCCCGCAGAAGAGCGGTCGCGCGCTCGCCCAGTTCAGCGCGAATTGAGCGCCGAAGTTGCCGGAGTCCTCAAAGTCGAGCGGATTGCGCATCGCGAGCGCGCCCGCTTCGAGCTGAACGTTTTGCAGGAACCCGCAACACCCCCAATAACCGGGGCAATCGACGTTCGGCGTCGGCTCGCCCCAAAGGTTTTGCCCGTAAGCGACGGTCGGCGGAACCGCGTTCCCGGCGATCGGAGCGCCCCAACCGTAAAATTGGCTCGGGTGATATTCCGCTTGACCGATGCGCGCGTAAGGATTGTTCGACGGGCGCGCCGCTTCCGAGACGCCGCCGTAAAACGCGTTTTGCGAACCGGTTTGGCTCGGGCCCGGCGTCGCGACCGGCGCTTTCGGAACGTCTTCGGCGACGATCGACGGCGCTTGACGCGGTTCCGGAGACGGCGCGACCGGCGCGACCGGCGCGAGCGGTTCCGGGGCCAAATCGGCTTCTTGTTTCGTCGGCGCCGGAATCGCTTCGTCGACCAACGTTTCGCTCGGGGCGCCGAGACGCGTCGGAGAGGCCGGAATTTCTTCGATCGTTCCCGAAAGTTCGGGCGGCGTCGGAGTCGGCGCGGGCGCGGCGCTCGGCGTCGCCAAATCTTCGGGCGCTTCGGCAAGCGTTCCGCCGTCGACGAGATCTCCGCCGAGCGTCGCCGGATCGACGAGCGGTTCCGCGCCGAGCGTCGAAGGATCGCCAAGCGTCGCCGGATCGACGAGCGGTTCCGGATCGGCGGGCGGCGCCAAAAGTTCGTCGTCGAGGAGCGGCTCCGAAAATTCCGGCGAAGAAACCGGCGCCGGAGTCAACGCTTGCGTTTGGCGAATCGGATATTGAGCGCGTTGCCCGACTTTAGAAGCCGATTTCGCTTTCAAATCGACGATGGCGCGACCGCTCGGACTCGTCCAAGACGACGAAGCGACCGGAATCGAATCGAGATTGTTCGTCGAACGCGAACGTTCGTTTTCGGCGGCAAACCCGGAACCGGCGGCGAGCAAGAGCGCCGCGCAAGCGCCGATCGCGCCCGCTTTCGGCGTCTTTAAAAGGCTCGACAAAAGCGCTAATGCGCCGCGACGCGTCGCCTCGGCGCCGTTATTCGAATCACAGCCGTTATTTCTTTCCCAATTTTTCAAATCGCTCATATTCATCCTCAACGTTTTTCGACAAGACGTCCGCGAACGGGGCGCAAAGTTGGATAAGTGTTCGCCGCGACGCTCAACGCGTCGGGCGCGCCGCAGTTCGGCGACCGTTTTTCGGAAGCCGTCGAGTCGCTCGCGGTCGCCCGTTCCTTGTTTGCGTCGGGCAAGAGCGAAAGCTCGAGGCGTCGTTACTATTCTTTTCGACCGAGAACCGTCAAACTTTTACAAAATAATCCAAAAAATCGATAAAATCGGAATATTTTAACAACTTTAACAAAACGGTCGACCGTTTGAGCTCCAATAGAACGATTTCGCTCCCGTCGGCGTTGTCGTCAAGAACATTTCATCGTTTGATTCGCAATGTTTTTACGCTAAAAACAATTAACCAAACAGCGAAAGAAAATCAAAAACAATATTCCAATATCGGCGATTAAAACCTCGCGTCCGAACTAAGAAAAAAGAACGTCGACGCGAACGTTTCCCGCGCTAAATCCGGAGAAAAATCCAACGTCGACGCTAAAAGAGCGTTTTTTTGACGTTTACTCGATCTCCGCCAAAAATTCGTCGACGGTCGGCGCGCCGCCGAAAAGCGGGCAAACTTCGTTCTCGACGTATTCTTGAATCGCTTGGGTCGCGGCGCCGCAAGCGCTCGGAATCAATCGCGTTCGATATCCCAAGTCGTAAGCGCCCCAAGCGGTCGCTTGCGCGCAAACGTTCGACAAGAAACCGGCGACGCCGACGTTTTTAACGCCCGCTTCGGCGAGAATTTCGGCGAGGTTCGTATGAACGAAGCCGTTCAGCGCGCGTTTGCCGACGAGAACCGTTTCCCCTTCGATCGGCGCCATTTCGTCGATAATCGCCCCGCCCCAGCTTTCCGGCGCAAAAACGTCGCCGTCGACGACGCCCTTCAAAATCCCTTCGAAGTTCTTATCGAGCGTCCACTTGCGATCGAGAACGAACGGGCAGTGAATAATTTTGACGCCTTTCTCGCGCGCTCCGTTCAGAAGACGAACGGCGTTTTCAAGCGTTTGGTTGCGAGCGATTTCGTCGCGGACCAAACCGTTCAATTTTCCGCCTTCTTTACAAAAATCGTTTTGAAACTCGATAAAGATAATCGCGGTTTCGTTCGCTTTCATTCTATTCCTCCTTAAATTTCGTCGCGGCATATCGTTACCGCGTTGTTTTTCCGAAAATCATAAACGCTTTAATCGCTAAATTCGACTTTTTTTTTAACTTTAAACTTCATTTTCCAGTTTAATCGTCCAAATCGTCGTCGAGCGACTCGGTCGCCCAAAGGTTCGCGTAAAAGGGCGAATTTTTCAACGCTTCTTCGTGCGTTCCGACGAACCGCGCGACCCCGTCTTGCATAACGACGACGCGGTCGGCCAATTTGATCGCGCTCAAACGATGCGTTACCAAAATCGTCGTGCGGGAACCGACGTAATTTTTCAGCGCTTTGTGAATATAACGCTCGCTCTGCAGGTCGATTTGGCTGGTCGCTTCGTCGAGCAAAAGGATGCGCGGGTTCTTCAAAATCGCTCGCGCCAACGCAATGCGCTGTCGTTGCCCGCCGCTGAGGAGCGCGCCTCCGGGGCCGACGTTCGTGTCGTACCCGTCGGCGAGTTCTTCGCGGATAAACTCGTCGGCGTAAGCCTTTTTCGCGGCTTCGATCGCCTCTTCCCGCGTCGCGCCGGGTTTTCCGTAACGGATATTTTCAAAAACGGTGTCGTTAAAAAGAACGGAGTCCTGCGCGACGAGGCCGATTTGGTCGCGAACGTCGGCGATTTTGATTTCCGTCATCGGTATTCCGTCGATCAAAACGCGCCCTTGCGTCGGGTCGGCGAAGCGCGGAATAAGGCTCAAGAGCGTGCTTTTCCCGCAACCGCTGCGCCCGACGATAGCGATCGTTTCGCCGTACTTGACTTCAAACGAAACGTTTTTCAAAATGAGACGATTTTCGCGCCCCTTCTCCGAAATTGGCGCGTTTACGTCGGCGTTAACGGTCGCGACGGTTTGATCGACGCTCTTTCTTTTTTCCTTCCAAGCGTTCCAAGCGCTCTTGATCGCGTCGCGCGGTTTGATTTTTTTCCGTTGCGGCGCCGGCGTCAACGCCTCGGCGACCGGATATTCGTAAAAAACGCCGTCAAAAACGATCGATTTTTCAAATTTTTGCAACCGTTTCGGTTTTTCGCAATCCTTAATCGTCGGTTCGCGGTCGATAATTTCAAAAATTCGGTCTGCGGCGGCGCACCCGCCTTGCAAGTTGGCGAAAATGTCGGACAGCCGACGCGCCGGGTCGGAAGCGCCGATCAAAAAACCGTAAAACAAAATCAACGAACCGAGATCGAGCGGACGCGACGACGTCGGAATCCCGAAAAGCGTCGTTTGCTGGTGAATGACGAGGTACGCGCCGACCAAAATCGTCATCACAAGCATCATAATCCCTAAACACTCCGTAATCGGACTCGTCATCGCGCCGTACTTCGCCGTCTTCATCCCGCGCTTAAAATATCGCTTGTTCGTTCGGCGAAACTTCGCCATCTCATAACCTTCGCGGTTAAACGACTTAACAACGCGAACGGCGCGAAACGTTTCTTCGACGCGACCGTAAAGTTGCGCCATTTCCAACATCGCGTTGCGAACGACGCGCTTGAGCGATTTCGCCAACCAACGGATCGAAACCGCCGCCAACGGAACGAAAAGGAACGTAAACAACAATAATTGCCAACTAACCAACGCCGCGCCGACTAGGCAAACGAGCATTTTTAACGGTTCGCGAATCGTTTT
>JAZNJF010000217.1:0-13434 GCA_045577885.1 Thermoguttaceae bacterium
TGCTCGCGCATCGCGTTCCCGGCTTCGAGCGCTTGCGCCGCTTCGTCGCTCCAAGACGGCCCGGAAAGCGCCGCCGACTTTGCCGTTTGATACGCCGCGACCGCCGCGCACAACGTCCCGACGGCAAGCGCGACCGCCGCGACCGGATGCGCCGACAACGCCGTCAACGCGACTTGAATCCCGCGACACGACGCAACCGCAGCCGTTCGCAACAACGCAAACGCTTTCGACAAAGCGGCAAGCGACGAAAAAAGCGTCGGCGCGACAACCTTCCACGTCGTAATCGCCGCGCTCAAGGCGCCAAACGCGCCGACCGCCGTCGCGATCGCGCCGCTCAAATACGGACATTCGCGCGCAAATCTCGACACGGCGCCCACCGCTGCGGCGAGTCGGTTCGCCGTCTCGGTTATCAAGGGCGCGAAAAGTTCGCCGAACGCGAGCCCCGCGCCGCGAACCGCCGTTTGAAGCCGCGTCGTCGCGTCGACGAACGCCGCGCCCCCCGCCGCCGCTTCGCCGGAGAGCGAAACGCCGAGCGCCCGCGCATCCTCCTTCATCGCTTGGAGCCCGTCCGCGCCGGAACTGAAAAGCGGCAGGAGCTTTTGCCCGTCGTCGCCAAAGATTTTCATCGCGAGCGCCGCGCGCTCCGTCGGCTCTTCGATTCGCGCGATCGCCGCCGCGATTACTTCGAATTGGCGTTCAGGGGACGCGTCTAAAAGTTCCGTCGCCGACAGCCCGAGCCGGTCGAACGCCGCTTTCGCGTCGCCGCCTTTCGTCGCCGCGTCGTCGAGATACCGCGACATTCCTTTAAGCGCGCCTTCGACGTTCGAAATATCCGCGCCGCACATTGACGCCGCGTGCGCGTACTCCGAAAGCGTTTCGGTTGAAATTCCGGTTCGCCCGGCCATTTTATCGAACGAATCGCCGAACTCGCCGAGCGCTTTCGAAGTCGCCGCGACCAAGTTTTTAATTCCGCTAAAAA
This sequence comes from Thermoguttaceae bacterium, assembly GCA_045577885.1. GTDB lineage: Bacteria > Planctomycetota > Planctomycetia > Pirellulales > Thermoguttaceae > RUG369. Next base: position 980 of record JAZNJF010000217.1, read on the forward strand.
AACCGGCGGCGAAAAGCGTCGCGCTCGCGGACGACTCCCGTACTTCGTCCGCAATTTTTTTCGTCGCGCTTTCGACGCGTCGCAAACTCTTCTCCAACCAGTCGACGCCCTCGACGCCGACGCTTACGGTCAAATCGTCTTCCATCGACGCGATTTTTCGCGCCGTCGACGCAATCGTCGCCGACGCTTCTTGAAGCCCGGCGACCAGCCCGGAATTGTCGCAGGTTACGGAAACATACGCTTCCCCCGCCGTAATCGCTCCAACGCTCATTTAACGCGCCTCTTGCCTTTTGTATTACTCTCGAATATAATAATAACGTCCGTTCCGCGCCCGCTTGCCAAGGAGTTTCGCCGATGTTTGTCGCCCCGCTTTTCGCCCTCGAACCGGTTTCCGAGCTACCGCCCTTTCATTGGGGCGACGGCTTTTTCCTTCTTTTTTGCGCCGCAATCGCCGTTTCTTTTTATTGGCGCAACCGCCCTAATTACGAACGTTGGCTTGGGCCGACCATCGTTTATACGTCGGCGCTTATCGCGTTATGCTGCGCGTTTGGTATTTGCCAACCGTTCCGCTGGATCGCCGGAACGTTCGTCGCCGACGCGCTTTTTGGAACGTTCGCCTATATCGTTAGCGCGCAGCGTTACGACGTCGACTATATCAAAACTTTCAATCCGCAACGCGCGAAAGAAACGCAAAAACTCCTTATTCAAACCTCGTGGGTCGGCGCCGTTTTGTTCACGCCGATAGGTTTCGTTTTAGGCGCGCTCGTCGCTTGTCTTTAATCAAACGGAACGTCGGCGAGGTCGACGCGTTCGACGGCGGCGTCCGACGCTCCGGCGCGGAACGGGTTTTTCACGTCGAGCCAGCGTTTGCGATACGGGTTCGCGTTCGCGGCGTAAGTCGCGAGAAACGTCGTTCGCTCCCACTCTTCGACGCGGCGCGCTTCGAACATCGCGTCAAGTTCGGCGAGCGTCAAGTCGGCGACGCTTCGGAAGCCGACGCCGAGGATTCCGCAACGTTCGAAAACCGAACGCCAAACTTTTTCGCCGCGCTCTCGACTTCCCGTTCGAAGCGGCTCGCCGCCTCGTCGCAAATCGCGGCGCAGTAGAGCGAACGCGTCTTCTCCGCTTTCTCGACGAGCGCCCGCGCCTTCTCGACCGTCGTCGCGTCGGGGAAAAAATCCAAATACTCCGCCGTCGCCGCCGCCGTCGCTTCGAAGAGGACGCGCCCCTTCAACGCCGCCCCAAACGCCGACGCGTCGACGCCGCGGCTTCGCGCTTCGTCGCCGCAAAGCAAGTAAAGGAAATCCGCCGCAAAAAAGACGTCCGACAATGCGAGCGCGACCGCCGCGCAGTCGAGAAAGTCGACGTTCTTCAGCGTCTCGACCTCTTTCATTCGTTCGCGGAACGTCCGCGCCGTCGCAAGGTTCACGTCGAGCGTCCACTCGACGCCGTTAATATCCTTAAATTTTCTCATCGCGTTCTTTTTCCTTCTTCTCTAATTCACGCAAACAACTCGACCGAGCGCGGCCCCCACCCTCGTTGGACGAGAAAATCAAGCGACCAACGGGAGCAAGGAAACCGAGTTCGCGCGGTAGCGCGGGCCCGGAGCCGCGCGGTCGCGGTCGCCGGTCAGTCGCTCGACTCTTCCGCGCCGACCGCCGAACGCTTGAACGTAACGGTCGCTTCGTTCAAGCCGTCGATCGGGTTCGCGTCGCTCCACCCGGTAATGATAAAATCTTTCGTTCGTTGCAGACCGCCCGGCGACGTAAAGGTTAGCGGGAACGCCGTCCCGGCTTCGTGATGCGCGAGCAGAACCGCGTATCCGTCGACCGAGCTTTCGTCTTCCGGGTCGGTTCCCGCTTGCACCGTCATCTGAAAGTTCGTCGCCTTCATCCCAGCGATAAAGCGAATATCTTCCGACGCGGCGTTTTTCACTTCGATTTCCGTTCGCGATTCTTCGTAAGTAATGTCGCCGCGCGTCTTGATCGCTTTTCCGCCGACCGCGACGCTCGCCTCGAACGCTCGTTTCAATCCCATTTTCGTTTCCCCCTTTTCTTCTTTCGTTATTGAAATTATCGCCGGTTTCCCCCGCCGACGTAATACTTCGCGGCGCGTTGAATCCGCTTGCGAATCTTCTCCGACGTCGCGTTCGCGGCCAGCGCGGGCGCCATAAACGGACGCGGCTCGACTTGCGGCCGCAACGTCGAAACGGTCGCTTGCCCGCTCGCCCAACTTTGAAAGCGCGGCGAATTGCGGGCCGCCTCCCATTCTTCCCGCGAGTAAAAATATCGATACGTCGTTACCCGCTTGTATTGGCCGTTCGGGCTGTAAAGGTCGTAAGGTCGCGCCGTTTTCGGGCGGTCGACGCGATACGTCCCGTGTTTCGCGCAAGGTCGCGCCGGTCGCTTCGTCGTCGACGGACGGCGTTTCGCGCGGTCGAAATACGCGCCGCGATAAACCGTTTCGACGAACCGCCCGCGCCCGCCCTTTTCGAGCGTTCGAAGCGTCGACGCGCTCCGTCCGCCGACCGCCTCCGGCCCGACGACGAACCGGTCGCCGTCGCGAGCGTACCGAATCGCGCCTTTCAGCGTTCCTCGGTGCGAGCGCGGCGGCTCGCCCGGTTTCGACGTCTTCCAGCTCTTCGACCGGCGATTTTTCCCGCCCGACTTAATCGACTTTTTCGCGTCGCGGGCCGTTCCTTGCGCCGTCTCGCGGGCGACGCTCGTCGCGACTTCACGTCCGAACTCCGCGATTCCCTTCGCGTCGAGAAGCGCGGCGACGTTCGCCGGGTCGAACTTAACGCCTTTGCCCTTCGCCAAGTCGCGCCTCCGTCATTCGATCGCGAAAACGAGTTCGAGCCCGCCCGCGAAGGTCGCGACGTCGTCTTGCGCCGCGTCGACGACGTACCCGCTCGGCGCGTCGGCGAACGTTTCCCAACCGGTCAAAAACGCGCCGTCGACGAAACCCGGCTCCTTCGACAGGTCGCGGGCCAAATTTTCGAGATCGTCTCGACGCCGCGCGATCGTTTCCGCAAGCGCCGCGAAGACGGGCGTTTCCTCGACGACGAGCCGAACCCGCTGTTCGATTCCGGGCGACGCGACGTTTCGCCGCAACGCCGACGTTCGGCCCGGTTCGACGCTAAATCGCGCCGCGCCGCCGACTTCCGCCGCGTCGCCGCTCGAAAAATACCGAACGCTCCAAGCGTTTCCGGTTCGCTCGATCAACGCCGCCGCGACCGCCGTTAAAAGTTTGTTCGTCGTTAAGCGTCCCATTTTAAACACCATTCCTTTAAGCGTTTATCCCCCTTAGTTGGGCGAACAAGTTAGCGACCAACGGGAGCGAAGAAACCGAACTCGCGCGGAAGCGCGGGCCCGGAGCGCCCGGCGGCGCCGTTAAGCGTCCCATTTTAAGCCCCTTCTTTCAAATCTTGCGGCAACTCCCAAGTCTTTTCGTCGACGCGTTTTCCGGTCGACGACGAAACGCCCGCCGCTTGACCGCAAATCCAATCGGGCCCGGTCGCGTCCGGATTGCGCAACGCGAACGCGATCAACTCGCCGCGCTCGACGGCCCGGCCGATCTCGTGATCGACGCAAGCCTCCGGAAAACCGCTCGGCGTTCCGGAATCGCGCGAACCCCAAGAGAAATCGCCGCGCCAAAAGAGCGCGATCAATTTCGCAAGCGCGTCGGGCCCGACGACGTAAGCGTGAAGTCGGTTGACGTTCGCCGCGCGGTAAAGGTTCGGCGAAAAAACGGTCGGCGCCGGGCGGTTCCGCGTCAAGTGTTGGCCGCCGAGGTAAAGCAAATCGAAATCGTCCGGAAGCTCCGCGAGCGCGTCGGCAAGCCGTTCGGCAAAATCGGGCGCGAACGTCGCGTCGTCTTCGAAGACCAAAATCGGCGTCCGCGACTCCGCGAACCCGGCCGCGAAAGCCCGCGTCCAAAGGGTCAAATGCGACAAAAAGCAACCGAACGCCCCGACGCGACCGCGCGAAACCCAAGGGGGCGCCGCGCCGAGTTCCCGCCCGTCGACGCCGTCGAAAAGAATCGGTTCGCGAAACGGCGCGCCCGTCGCGGCGAACCGCTCGAAGAACGCGGCGCGACGTTCGACGTCGCGTCGCAGGTTGATAACGAACGGCGTCAAGTCGCCCGGTTTCATTCGGCGCCCTCCGCCGCTTTCTTACGTCGGGTTCGACGTTTCGGCGGCGCCGGTTCCGCTTCCGGCTCTTCCGCGTCTTCGGCGACTAACTCGCCGTCGCTTCCGTTTTCTCCGTCTCCGGCTCGTCCTCCGTTTCCTCCGCTTTCGGCAAGAGGTTCAACGCTTCGAGCGTCTTCAACGTCGTTCGAGCCTCCGCTTGAAACGCCTTCGTTCGCGGCTCCGTCAAGAGGCGTTCCGTCAACTCCGCCAAGAGCAGAACCGCGTCCAACGCGATCGTTTCCCTCATCTTTCTTTTCCTCCTCTTCCGTTTGAGACTCGGCCCCGACGGCGAACCGCTCGTCGACGAGTCCAAGCCGCCCCAAATCGCGCTCGACTTCGGCGTCCGGCGCGACGTAAAAATTCCAAATAACGAACCCGAACCGCGCCGCAACCCGCCAATAATCCCGCTCGACCGCGACTTCGGAACGGAACCGGTCGCGAATCCGGCGAAGCGCGAACTGCGCGCGCAATCGACTCGGCCCCGTTCGCTTCGTCTCGGCGAACCAAGCGTCGAGAAACGCGGCCGCGTTCGGCCCGGTTCGGAAAAAGCCTTGCGACGCGTTGGCGTCGTTCGGGTTCCAGCGGCTCGACTCGCTCCCGACGTCCGCCGCGAAGAGCGCGCAAACGTCCGGCGGCGCGACCCGTTCCAACTCCTCGAACGCGTCGAGCCCGCCCGGATAAAGGAGCGCCCGCGCGTCGAGATAAAGAACGCGGTTCCCCTCGTCGCCGTCGACGAGTTCCCGAAGTCGCGCCAAGACGCCGACCGCGTCGGACGCGTCGACCGTTTCGAACGTCGCGTTCAGCTCTCGCGCCGCCGCTCGGTTCGCCTCGACGATAACGCCGCCGACGCGCGAACCGTCGACCGCCTGCAAAATCGTTCGTTTCATCAATTATTTTTCTCCGTTAAGCCAAGCGACGAGCCGATAAGACTCCGCGCCCGGCGAATTTTCCAAGTAAGGAAGAGCGGCGTCGAGTCGCCAAACGCGCTTGTCGCCGTCGATTTCTTCAACGATTTTGGCGCGGCGCAAGCCGTCGAGCCCGCCCGCCGCCGCTCTTATTCCCCGCAACGTCGCGGCGCCGACGAAAAACTCGGCCCGCCGAACGACCGTTCGCGCCCCGACGCTCGACGTTTCCTCCGGCGCGGCGAGTCGCTTCACCGCGTCGATTCGAAACCGCGTTCCGCCGTCGACCTCGAAATAAATCGCGACGACGTTCCCCCGCGAAGCGCGACGTATCGCCGCTTCGATTCGCTTCGTTCGGCGTTCCCGGTTGTTCATCGTTTTCCCTTTTTTCGCGTTAAACCGTCATCCCTAATTGTCGTTGGGCGTTTACGTTAGCGACCAACGGGAGCTAAGAAACCGAGTTCGCGCTATCCCGGAGCGCCCGGCGGCGCCGCGGGCCCGGAGCCGCGCGGTCGCGGTCGGCGTTCCCGGTTGTTCATCGTTCAACCTCTCGCGGTCAGTCGCTCGACGCCGCCGAGTACGTTTCGGCGTTCGAAATCGCGTCGGAAACGTAAATCTTCACCCCCTCGAACTCGTCGACGTAAGGCGCGGGCGCGCCGATCGGGTTGTAGGCCGTTCGGCTCCGGCGAAGTTGCGCCCAAGAGCGTTTCGACATAAAGAGCCCTTGCGGCTTCATACTCGCCGGGAACCGCTCCAAGAGTTGATAAAGCAAGTCGTCGGTCAAGCCGGACGTCGTCGAAAGCCCCTCGATCTTCCCGGCGGCGAACTTCGACGTTACTTGAAGCCCGACCCAGCCGCCGAGCTTTTGCGCGTAATGCCAAGCGCCGGACGTTCGCGGCGTTTCCCCCGACGCGTCGCGGTCGTAAAGGAGTTGTTCGACGACTTCCCCTTCGTCGAACGCGCCCTTCGAGCCCCAAGCGAGTTGACAAGAGTCGATCCCGGTGCGAACCGCGTACACGGTCGAACCGTCGGAGCCCGCCGCGTCGGCGTTCGCTCGAACGACCATCGAACGCGCCCCGTCCTCGACGACCGCGTCGACGAAAGCGTTCAGCCCGACGAAGCCGTTCGCGTCGTTGGCGACGCCGCGCCAAATCTGCTTCGCGAGGGTGTAAAACGCGCTTTTGAGGTGCGTTCGCTGTTGAAGCGCCTTCGCAAAATCCTCGCCCCAGTCCGACTGTTGCGCGACCGCCTGTTCGAGCGTCCAAGACGCGTCGAGATATTTGCAAGCGACTTGGCGCGTCCCGAGCGTTCCCGTTTGGAACTCGCGGAGCGTCCCCGTTTCGCGGAACGCCGTCGACGGCAAACCGTCCAGCGTCAACGTTTGATAAGAATTTTTTTCGACCGGCGACGCGGCGAAAAAGTCGATTTCCGGAATCTCGGCGACGACGTCCTCGATCAAGCCGACAAGTTCCTCCGAGTTGTTGACCTTCAACACGTCCAACGAAGTCATCAAACTCATTTTTCCCCCTTCCTTCTTGCTATCCCCTTAACCGCCGCTCGACTCAACCTTTGCGCGTCGTTCCGAGCCGCTTGAATTTCTCCGCCGCCGCGAAAAGCGCGTTCGCCGGTTTCGGTTGCGACGCGGAGTCGGCGACGACCGGCTCCGAAACGCCGACGGAATCGCCGCGACGCGTCGCCGCTTTCAGCGCGACCAACTCTTTTCCTTGCTTTTCGACGAGCGCGCGGAGCGCTTCGAGTTCCTTCTTCGTTTCGTCTTTCGTTTCGTCGGTCGGCGCGTCGGCCGCGTCTTTCTCGGCTTCGTCGGCGGCCTTCTTCTCCGCTTCGGCGCTCTTGCGCGACGCTTTCAGCTCTTCGTAATCCTCGGCGCGCGCTTCTTCGAGCGATTTTCCGGCGAGGTAATAGTCGAGTCCGCGTTCGCGCCCAAACTCTTCGATCATCGTTTCCAGCTCGGCGTTGACGCTCTTCTTTTCTTCCGTTTGCTCCCCGTCGACCGGGTTCTTTTCGTCGGCCATTTCTTTCTCCTTTTCCTCTTTCCAGTTGTTCAACCGCGCCGAAAGTTCGACGAGCGCCGCCGTCTTCGGGTCGGTTCCGTGCGGGCAAATCGCGACGCCGCGAATCGTCGCGCCTCTCGCGACGTCGAGCGGGCCCGCGATCTCCCGCCCGTTCAGCCGAACGGTCGCGCCGTCCGGAACGCTTTCCATCGTCGCCGTCGAGAAGTCGACGAGCGGCGAAACCTCGTAAGGGACGCCGTTCTTCAAGCAGAACGCCAACTCCCGCGCCCGCGCCGGGGCGTCGGGGCCGCCCAGAATCGTCGCGTCGCAAAAGATTCCGTCGTCGGTCGACTCGAACCCTTCGGCGTAACCGACGACCGCGCCGTCGTCGTGATCGTAATCGAGCGCCAACCGTTCGCGAAGCGGCCGCGTCGTCGCGAACTCGAACGCGAAGCGTCCGAGCCCCCAACGTTCGAGCGCGTCCGCCGCCAAGACGGTCAGGCGAACACGCGTCGTCGCGTCGGCGTCGTTCGGCGACGAACCGTTCGTCGGCAAGTCGTTCGTTTCCATCGGTTTAACCTCCGTCGTCAAAGTCCGTTGTTGATCGTCTGCGTTTCGCCGAACGGAAGGAAGACGCCCCGTTCTTTCGCGAAAGCGCGCGTCGCCGCGATCTCCGAAATATTGCGCCGCATATCCTCGCCGAACGAGTCGGCCAACGCGAGGGGCGAAACGAGCCCCGCCGAAATCGCCGCCTGCGCCTCCTTGACGTACTCGAAGAGCCGCCAAGACGGGAGCCCGGCGCCGCGCCAACCGCAATCCGCCGCGACGTCGTCGAGCGTCCAGCCGTCCGGCAAAACGAGCGGGTCGACCGGGTCGAGAAGCCAGTTCGGCGCCAACCAGTCGAAAACCCATTCGTTCAACATCGCGACTGTCGGCGCCTGCTTCCGCTCGACCGTGTCGAGATACTGCTCGAACTCGCCGCGCGCCCCGTAAAAATTCGTCTTCGAACCGTCGTAAAACGAGTAGGGAACGTCGAGCGCCGCGAAAACCATCCGGACGACGTTTTCGCAAAACGTTTGAAAGTTCTGCGACGGGTTGTTCGACTCCATAAACTGCGCGTCTTCCCCAACTTTCAGCGCGAGATGCAGGAGGTCGCCGCCGAAAACCTCCGACGCTTGCCGCCCGATTTCCCCGGCGTCGGTCGTCGGCGTTCCGACGAGGGCCCCGCCGTCTTCGAACGTCGTTTTCAGCCCGAAAAACTGCTCGAGCTTCATCTTGGCGAGCGCGAAATCGAGCCCGTCGTACAGGTAGGAAATCATCTTCACCGCCGGAGCGAAGAGGGAAACGCCGCGAATCTGGTCGCGCCGCGTCGTAAACGCGAGCAAGTCGAACCAGCGCGCGTCGACCGTTCGCTCGAACTCGAAGCCGCCGGACGGCTTGCGGTTCCAAATCGCGTACCGGAGCGGGCGACCGAGCGGCGAAACCTTCGCCCCGCCGACCCAATCGCCGGAAGTCCCGGCGTCGGGAGGATTTCGGATTCGGTCGCCTTCGATAATTTGGACGCGCCCGTCGACGCGCCGCAAAATCCCGACGTCGCCGTCGACGGCTCGGTGCGACTCGATCAGCGCGATTAACTCGTCGAAGGCGCAGCGTCCGGCCGCGTCGCAATTCTTGCGCGACTTCCAGCGCTCGACGCGCCGCGTCAAGTCGGCGTTGAACCGCTCGTCCGGCGTTCCCGCCGCGAACCGATAAAACGAAACGAATTGCAAGTGTTTCCGGAGCGCGAACCCGGCGAGCGAAAAGTTGCGGAGTTGGTCGCGAGCCTCCGAAAGGAGCGCCTGCCGCTTCTCCGGCGTTAGCTCCCGGTCTTCGGAGCGCGACGAGACGACGATAGCCCGCCGCGTCGGCCGGTTTTCGACCGCTTCGTACCCGAGCGCCGCGACCGCGGGCGCGACGGCGCGGCTCCCGCCCCGCGGCGCCGCCGGGCGCTCCGGGATAGCGCGAGTTCGGTTTCGGCTCCCGTTGGTCGCGACGGGTTCGCTCAACTTCGTTCGCCGTTTCTTTCGTCTTTTCGTCATCGTCGAAACCCTATCGAGTGAACGCGCCGCGTCGCGCCGGTCAGCCGCGCTTCCTCTTCTTCCAACTCTTTCAGTTCGGCGCGGAGTCCCGCCCGGTCGACCGTCTCCGAAACGCCGTCGATCGCGACGGTCGTTAAAAGCGTCGGGTCTTCGAGCGCTTCGCGCAGGTTCCTAATCCGTCGTTGAATCGAGTTCAGTCGTTCCAAGTCTTCGTTTCTCATCGCTTACTCCCCGTTCTTGGGTCGTCGTTCGTCAAAAGTCCGAGCGTCGACGCGATAACGAAACACCCGACGACGCAGTCGAAAAAATGGTTGTCCGGACGCGTCGGCGACGGCTCCCACTCGACGACGCGGTTCCCGACGCACTCGACCGGTTTCGCGATTTCGGCGGCCAAATGCTCCGAAAACATCCGGTGCGTCGACCGGCTCGTCCCCCAAAGACTCAAACTTCCCGGTTCTCCCGCTTCGAGCGACGCGGCTTCGTGAACCTTCGTCTTCCAATAATTCGAGTCGACCAAAATCGACCGAAACGCGGCGCCCTTCGTCTTTTCGTCGAGCAAATGCCAGCCGAAAATCCGCCCGTCGCGACGCGGCCAAGTTCGCATCGGCGCCTGTTTCGCTCCGACCGCCGCGCCCTTCGTCGGGATAATGAAACGCGGGTTCGTCGAGCGGATCGCGTTTTCGACGACCTCCGACTTCCAACCGCGGTCGACCCCGATTCGGTCGATTCCGACGAGCGACTCGCCCCCTTCTTCGCGCCGGAACGTTCGCCCAAGCAACTCCGAAAACAACGTTTCGAGCCCGAGCCGGACGCGTCCGTCGACCGTCGCGCCCGGAAAGAGCGATTTCAAGTCTTCGAGCCCGCCGTCGTCTTTCGCGAAGTACGCTCGCCGCTGTTCCGGGAACGTCCCGTAATCGACGACAAACGCCGCGAAGTCGTCCCGAAACGCGACGACCGACCAATAAAGCAGGTCGCCGTGAACGTCGACGAACGCCGCGACTTTCGCCGTCGCGTTCGGAACGACGCCGCGCTCGTACCCGTTCAACTTCCGCGCGATTTCCTTCGCCGGGAGCTTGACCGCGCCCGAAAAACGCTCTTGCGGTCGGTTCTGCTGTTCCGACCAAAACGCCCGCTCGTTTTCGGCCCAAAGGCGCATATAATACTCGAGCGCGTCGACGAGTTTGCGCCCTTGGTAAGCGTCGGGCCAACCGACGACGGCGCCGCGTCGCATCTCGTCGAGGTTCGCCCGATAAAACGCCGTCGCCGCGTCCGGATTCTCGAAAAGGAGCGCCCGGTATTCGCGCCAAAGGTCCATTCGCTCCGGCATTGGGTCGACCGCCGCGAACCGCTCGCCGTTCCAAAGCGGGTAAATTTCGCGGTCTAAAATCAGTTCGGCGTAATCGCCCGGCGCTCGAACGGTGATCGTCTGCACCATCGCGAGTTCGCCGCCGTTTTCGGCGAGCCCTTGAAGCGTCGACGCGACCTTTTCGTCGAGCGCTTCGACGCGTTTCGGGTTGATCGCGACCGCGTCCGTTTGGAGGTCGTCCAAAAAGAGGAAGTCGGGCCGCATCGTTTCGCCGTCGGGCCCTTCCTCTTGAAGCCCGCGAATCGCGGCGTTAATCCCGTAAGCGGCGACAACCGCTCCGCTTGCCGCGCTCCCGCGAACGGTCGGAAGCCGGAACGAATCGGCGGCGATTCGAACGCCCGTCGGCTCCCCGTAAAACGTTTGGCCGCGAGCTAACAGCGCCGAGCCGCCGAGCTTCGCGAGCGGAAAGCAAACTTCCGGATAATCGCGCAATAACTCCGGGTTCGTCGCGATCATCGTCGCCAACGCCTTCAAAATCCGGCGCGCTTCCTTCGTATTCGCCGCGACGATAACGATATAACGTCGATAACCGTTTAGCAACGCCCAAACGGCGGCGATCAAGGAAAGGGTCGTTTTCCCCGTCCCGCGCGGCATCGCGACCGCCGCTTTCCCCCCTTCGACGATCGTTGTTTGCAACCGTTCGAGAAGCGCGTAATGAATCGGCCCGAACGGCTTCTTAACCTTTTTCGCGAAATAAGTTCGCGCGAAAACAAGGAGGCTCTTCTTCGCCGCGACGCGCCGCGTTAACGACCCGATCGCCGGAAGCGGCCCGAGTTCGCGCCCGGCCAACGACCGTTCCCGCGACGCTCGCCGCGACCGCTCTTTGTTCCGTTCGTAAGCGTCGCGCGTCGCCGTCGTCATTATCTCAACCTTTTATTCCGCCGTCGTTTGCGCCGTTTCCTTTCCGAGGAACGCCGCCGCGACAAATCGGGCGAGTTCTTCGATCGGCAAGTCTTTCGGCGCGACGTCGAGCCCTTCGAGGTGTTCCCGAACGAGCGCGAGGGTCGCCGATTCCGCCGCGCTCGCGACGTCGGCGAGCGACGTTTGCTTGTACAGGTCGCAAAGTTTGTTAAGTTCTTTAATCGCGTCGAGTTCGGCGCGCAAATCGCCCGCTTCTTTGGCGCGGTCGCGCAGGTCTTCGAGCCGTTTTTTCGCGGTTCCAATTTCGACGCGCAAATCGATTTCGGCGGCGGACGCAAGCTCGGCCTTCGCGTCGGCGATCAACGCGTCGAGCTCGGGCCCGTCGACGCCGAATTCGCGGCGGCAAACGGCCCGCGCCGCGTCGGCGTCGCGCAACGTCGCGAGCAATCCGGCCGCGCGACGAACGTAATCGCCGACGCTCTTCTTTAACTCCTTCCGACTCGCCAACTTATCCACCTTTTTAACCCGCCGCTAAGTCCGCCCGCCAAAGCCGACCGCCGCCTCCGAACAAAAAAACAAACAAAACTCAACTCCGCGCCCTTATCGCCCGCAGTCGAAATTTTCGCGCGAGGTAGTACCTAGCCCCCTCCGGCCTCCGCGCCGCCGCCCGCTCAATCCACCTCGTCGACGAACGTGAGATAAATCGGGTTGCGAGCGCCGGTTAAGTCAAATCGAAGTTGCGTCGCGAACTTTCCGCCGGCCGGAAAAAACGGTCGCTCGCGAACGTCCGGAATCCAAACGAAGTTCGGCCCTTCCGCGTCCGCCGTCCAAGCGTCGTTCGGCGTCGGCGTTTCCAAAACGCATTCCGCCGGAACTTCCGCCCCTTCCCAACCGTCGACCGGACCCCATTCGTCCGGCGCGAACCCGTTTTCATAAACGCGACAAACAGTCGCCGTAATCCCGACGACGTCCGACGGCGCGAGCCAACCGCCCGACAGCCGATTCTTCACTTGCGCCATAAACATAATGTTTTCATTGCGATAG
>JAZNJF010000218.1:0-2270 GCA_045577885.1 Thermoguttaceae bacterium
CGATCACGGAAACGCCGGCGGCAAACACGGCGGCGTCCAAACCGAATGGCGGCACGCGGAAATTCTTTCCAATTACAACGCCTACCTCGACGCCGACGCGCTCGGGCTCGGGGCGATGGCGAACGCCTCGTTCTTCCAACATTTCCCGCTCGACGCCCTTTATCCGCAACGCAAACCGACGGTCGACGATCTCCGCCGTCGCGGTTATATCGACGATAACGGTTATCCGGTCGACAAAACGTTCGTCGCGATTTACGGCGGCGATTACGACTCCGCCGCTTGGGTCTATCAGACGGCCCCGGTCTTTTGGAACGACGAAGCGCGCGGCTCGATTCCGCTCAGTTGGGCGTTCAATCCGAATCTCGCCGACCGGTTCGCGCCGGGCTTCGATTATATCCGCCGCACCAAGAGCGACCTCGACTTTTTCGTCGCGGGCGACTCCGGCGCCGGATACGTCAATCCGACGGCGCTCCTCGAACCGCGCCGCTTCTCGAACCTGCCGGACGGGCTCGACGTTTGGATCGAGCATTGCCGCCAATACTTCAAGCGTTGGGATTTGAGCGGAATCGGCTTCGTCATCGACGGCGACGCCCGCCCGAGCGACCGCGCCGTTTTGAAACGCCTCGCCGAGTACGCGCCGGACGGAATCACGACGCATTTCGGCCCGAAAATGGGCGTCGTCGACGGCCCGAACGGCGTCAAAACCCCTTGGCGGCCGATGAATTTCGACCTCGCCGACCCGGTTTCCGGCGCTAATATCATTTTAGGCGACGTCCGCAAGAATAGAGGCGTTCAATTCAATATTTATCGAACGATTCTTTGGTCGCCGAGCAAAGTGAAAGCGCTTTTCGAAAACGTCAAAGGGGACGCCGACCGCGGCGCTCGCGTCGAGTTCGTCGACATGTATACGTTTTGGCTCCTCTTGCGCTTAGAAATGGAGCGTCTCGGCGTCGACGAAACGGAGGTTCGCCTTTGACGCCCAATTTCGCGCCGTCCGATTTTAACGGTCGCGTCGACTTTAACGTTTTAACGCCGTCGCGACCGCCGCGCTTTTCCCCAATTTCGCCGTTTTTTAAAAAATATCAAGAAAATGGGGCGAAAACGGGAAAACCCCCCTTCCCGAAACCGAAACGCGGCGTATAATAAGGACAGAATCGGAAGAGAGGCGGTTTTAAACCGCGTCCGTTCGATTAGCTTAATTTAGCGAATTACAAGACGACTTTCAACGAGGGCCCCTGCAATGGGAGCCTGTGAACCTGGTCAGGCGAGAGATCGAGCAGCCATAAGCGGTAACTTTCATGTGCCGGGGTTCTCGTTGAAAGCCGTCTTTTTTTGCGTTGCAACGTTCCGATTTTTCCGAATATTCCTCTTTTTCCGTTTCTCGCGCCGTCGTCTTTGAACGCCGTCGTCCTTTCCTATTCTTCTTCTCTCGCCTATTTTCTCCCGTTCTTTTTTCGTCTTTCTTCCCATTTTTCCCGTTTTATCTTTTTTATCTTAAAACGTTCATTTTTCTCAAAAAATTTTATCGAATTTGCGAAAAAATCGGATAAAATCGCGCCGCGCCGATTGTTTTACCGCGTCTTTCGTTTAAAATAGAGTTAGCGACCGTTGCGCTCGTTCGTTTTGAGCGCCTTTTCGTTATTTTTGCAACGTTAATAAGGTTTTCCCGTGCCCCGCAATCGTTCCGACGCCGCGCCTTCCGAACCGTCTTCCTCCCCGCTCTCCCTCTTTGGCGATTTCACCGAGCAAACGGCGTCCGACGCGCCCGCCGCCGAAACGCCGAAAAAGAGCGCGAAAAAAGGAACGAAAACGACGAAAAAACCGCGTTCGTCCGTCAAAAAATCGGAACAACCGGAAAAATCGGACGCTCCTGCGCTCGTCGACGCGGCTCCGAGCCTCGATCTTTTTGGCGCGTTAGCGGAAGCGACCGCCGAAACTGCCCAACCGGAGGAACCCGCGCAAACCGAAACGACCGCCGAAACAGCCCAACCGGAGGAACCCGCGCAAACCGAAACGGTCGCTGAAATCGCCCAACCGGAGAAACCCGCGCAAAGCGAAACGGTCGCTGAAATCGTCCAACCGGAGGAACCCGCGCAAACGGAAGCGACCGCCGAAACTGCCCAACCGGAGGAACCCGCGCAAACGGAAACGGCCGCCGAAACAGCCCAACCGGAGGAACCCGCGCAAACGGAAGCGACCGCCGAAATCGGCCAACCCCAAGAACCCGCGCAAACCGAAACGGCAGCCGAAATCGGCCAACCCCAAGAACC
>JAZNJF010000219.1:0-19681 GCA_045577885.1 Thermoguttaceae bacterium
GGGGCAAAACGCGTCGGCGGGGCGGGGCGTCGCCGTCGTCTTTCTCGTTTTTGTCGCGGCGACCGTCGGCGTTGAAATTCTTGTTGCGTTAATAAGAAAAACGGTGCGAAAAACGAGCTTTCGGGACCGTCGAACGTTAGCTTTGACGGCGGCAAAGCGTTTGGAAAAACGTTTTTCGGTGCGCGCGAAGAATTTTGTCGCGGCGGTTGAGTTTTCCGTCGAGGAAAACGGGAACGACGAACGTCGGACGGATTCCGGCGCCTTGCGGGACGCGACCGTCGTCGCGGCGACGCGGCGTTATGCGGAGTTGGTCGCGACGCTTGACGCGGCGGAGTTGAACGCCGCGTTGATCGGTTCGCCAAACGAGCGTTTAGATAAAATAGGGGAAAAATGTTGGCTGTGCGCGCTTGCCGTCTTGGTGAATTTGGCTGTTTGGGGGATATCGGTAAGATACGAAGAAGGGAACGACGGGCAAAGAACGGCGATTAGCGGGGAAAAAAGCGAGCAACGTCGCGTCTTGACTCGACGGAGCGAAGAAGATGGGAAAGATAGCGAAATTGTTGAGAACGGGGGAAAAGAAGGAAATAATAAGATTGCGAGAGACAACGCCGTCGACGAACGGGAGAAAGCGCGCGTTTGCGAGGCGATTTCGCTTTTAGATCTTGAAACGTTGATTTCCGAACTTGCCCAAAACGCGGAAATTGCCGAATCTCTCAAGGAGGAATTGGAACGAACCGTCGAAGAGGAAAATAAGGAGAGCGAAAAGCGAGAAACGGTTGACGACGCGGCGACTTTTTTGCTGTTGGCGCGAGAGTTGCGGACGAATTTAACAAGGCCCGAGACCGGACTTATCGCTCAAACGCGGCGACTGAACGAGGCGGCGAGGCGCGAACGCCAAGGCGTCGAAGAAAGTTTAGCGGCTTTAGGCGAGGTAAGAAAAGCCGGGGGAATAAGCGAAGGGGGTAAAATAGAGAAAGAGCGGCAAGTTTCCGGAAAAGCCGTCGCCGTTTTTTTAACGTCGTCGCGTTTGACCGAATTTGAAACTCTTTTAACGGTTTCGGGAGGAATTGGCGATACTCGGTCGCTTGGACTAAGCCGACTTTTGAGAAGCGATTCGGCGAGCGAGCGGCGGAAGGCGACGTTGGAGGCGGCGGCGCGCGTCGGCGAATGGCGCGCGGCGTTGCGGCGCGAGGAGACGGCGGCGCGGATTTTAGCCGAAAGTTGGCGTTTTGACGCGGCGTCGCAGCGTCGGAGAACGCTCGTAAGGGCAGCTTTGCAAGAGAATCGGGCGTTGTTGTCGCGTTTTGCGGGGCGCTTGACGCCGAACGTCGGCGCAACGTCGGAGAACGACGAGAGCTTAAACGAAGCAAAACGGCGTTTTAACGCTCTTTGGAACGAAACGCGTCTTGTCGATAAGGAAATCGGCGCGATCTTCGAACGCCTGCGCGAACGTCTGCAAAGCGCCGAAGCGCGGGAGTTTCGCGACTTTATCGCAAAAAACGTCGGAATAGCGGGGGACGCGCGCTTTTGGTGCGTCGAGGCGGACGTCGCGGTCGACGCTTGGTTAGCCGGAGTCGCGGCGCAAAGAGAAACTTGGTGGAAAAAAGTCGCGGAAAGCGTTGAAATGAATCGCTTTGGAGTCGCGACCGAATACGGCGAAAAAACAGTCGCAACGTTGGACGACGCGGCGTCGACGTTTGGACTTCCGGAAAGCGAATCGGAAGGAGAAAAGAGGGAGAAAAAACAAGTTGGAAAAGAAATAAACGTTGAAATAAAAGGATTTGGCGGCTCGGTTCGTGAAGAGCGGGCGGAAAACAACGGAAACGCGCGAGCGACGGGGCGTCGTTTTTCCGCTTTGGCGGCGTTGTTGACGCAAGGCGTCGACGCGACGATAACGCGCCGGTTCGAAGGGCGAACGTGGGAAAACGAAGGGAAGACGGCGACCGAACCAAACGACGATTTGACGTTAAGTCGCGAAAAATCGGAGGAAAGCGCGACGACGGAAGGCGTAAACGAAGACGCGACGTTGGAGAAAGAAGAAACGGCGATTGAAACGGCGTCGCAAAGTCGGCAAGACGAGGAAAGGGGCGCGTCGCAAAGTCGGCAAGACGAGGAAAGAGGCGCGCCCGAGGAAAAAGAAGCGAGGGGAACGGACGACGCAACCGACGGCAAAGAAAGAGGTTCGAACGTCGCGGCGGCCAACGGCGCGGAAAGCGAAAATCAAAACGAACGGGGAACGTTCGGCGGCGAAATGGAAAACGGAAACGACGCGAACGCGGGCGCCTTCGCGGGAAACGTCGGCGAAGCCGAAAAGAATCGGGACGGCGCGGAAACGTCGAAAAAAGAAGCGTTTACGGGGGAATTGCCGACCGAGGCCCGGCGCCGATTCGAAGGAACGGAAGCGCCGGAAATAACGCCCGAATACGCCGAAAAGATTCGGCTTTATCGTCGCCGTATTCTCAAAGAACGGCGTTAAAACGTCGCGACGCGGCGTCGGCGGCAAGCTCTTGAGCGACGCGGAGTCGCAACGAAGGACGCCGCGACGTTTACTTGACGTCGCGGCGCGTCGGCGCGGCGTTCAAGGCAAGTTCGACAAAATCGTCTTGCGTAAGAAAAGGCAAAGATTGCCGAATAAGGGGTTCCGTTATTTGGGCAAAAAGGGCTTCGCGCTCGAAAGGCGTTCCGATTAAACGCGTCAACAGCGGCGAAAGATCGTCGAGCGCAAAAAAATCGCCGAAAATTTGAGCGCGTTCAATACGACCGCGAACGACGTCGAACGCCAACTCAAATTTGCCCCAATCGAATCGACGCGAAGAGCGAAATTGGAACCGAGGCGACGCGCCGTAATTCCAAGCCCAAGTCGCGTATTTTTCGTCGCGCAATTTTTGAATATGCGACAACTCTGTTTCGCTAAGCGTCTTGCGCGTAATGGGTTGCGATTGTTGCAGCCGCGCTAAAAGATCGATTTGGAACCGTTCGATAACGCCGAAACGTTCGGACGGCGGTAAAAATTCGACGACGTTGGCGACTCGCGAACGGACCGAGGCGACCGCCTTCGAACGGAATTTTTCCGGATCGACGCGCAACGCCGCCGCGACGTCGTCAAGGTTAGAGTCGAAAAGAAGCGTTCCGTGATGTAACGTTCGCCCGTTTTTGCGCGCTTGCGCCGAGCCGGAAACCTTGCGCCCGTCGACGGTTATGTCGTTGCGTCCGGAGAGTTCCGCCGGTAAATTCCAAGAGCGAAGAACGTCGAGAATCGGTCGCGTTAAGAGACGGAAGGAATCGGTTAACGCGCGCCCGGGGGAGGAATCGCCTTCGCGATCGGTAGATAAAGCGTTGGAACGAAACGCGTTGCGCAACTGGTCGGAAAGCGCGGAAGGGGGCGATAATCGCGTTGGATCCGGAACGATGAAGGAGTAATTCAGGTTGCCTAAATCGTGGTAAACCGCGCCGCCGCCGGTGGTTCGGCGAACGACGTGGATTTTTCGTTCTTCGACGAACGCTAAGTTGATTTCTTCCAACGTATTTTGCCGTCCGCCGACGACGACCGTCGGCGCGTTTTGCCAAAGGAGGAGAATCGGTTCGAACGTTAACTCGTTCGACGAACGAGAGTTCGCGGCGTCGCAAACGTCGGACGCGTCGACGTCGGGGCGCGTAAGGAAAAATTCTTCGAGCGCTAAATTGAAATAGGGATCGCGGGAATCGTTTTGGATGTAAATCATTGTATAAACGGCGATTAGGTTTGAACGGCAAATGCGAAAACGTCGATTTTTTCGCGCTCTTCGATAGAAAAGCGAAAGAGCGCGAAAAAGGACGACGCAAGAAGGAACGCGGCGTTAACGCTTGCCGTTGCGTAAGTTGCGTCCTGCTTTTGCGATTTGATAACGAACCGTCGCGAGGAGCGTCCAAAGGAGATTCGCGGCGAAAAGGAGATAAAGGACCGCGACTTTGTTCGATTCGCCCGCCGCGTAGGAGTGGCGCCCGCCGCCGCCCATCACGAAACTGAGTCCGTACCAAGTCATTACGATCGCGAGAGCGCCGATCGTCGCGCCGACCGCAAGGCCGAAATGTCCGCAACGCTTCACTTTAAGAACGTGAAGAACGACGAGATAAATCAGCAGCGTAACGAGCGCCCAAACTTCTTTGGGGTCCCAACTCCAAAAACGCCCCCAACTAAAGTCGGCCCAACGCGCGCCGAGAATGATTCCGACCGTCAAGAAAAGGACGGCGCTGCGAATCATTGTCGCAATAATGTTCGAAACGCGTCGACCGTAAGCGGGTTCCCAAGCGTCGCTGGAATTGTAAGTTTCGGCGGCGCGTTCTTTAGCGTTGGCGCTTTTTGCGGCTCGACGGCGTTCGCGACGTTTGGAGGCGGTTAGGCGAGACGCTTCCAAAGAGGAACGCGAGGTTTCGCCGGCGTTGTAACGGCCGAAAATATAAGCGGTTAGCGAGGTTAAGGAAACGATCCAAGCGATGGCGCCGAGCGCGTAACTGACAATGATGGCGAAGACGTGAATCGTCAGCCAAAAATTGCTTCGCAAAACGGCGGCGAGGGGGCGAATGTTGGGGTTGAACTCGCTTGTGTTGAAGTAGGCGGCCGCCGCGACGAGGAGCGCGACAACCGAACTGGCCGTCAAAAACGCTTTACGTTGAACGATTTGCGACGCGATTAGACGGCGGAGCGCGGCGCGTCGTTCGAGCACGTCGGAGACGTTTTGCAAGTCAACGGGCAGTTCGGCGAGCAAGTCGTCGCGACGAAGCGTCGTTTTGGGAAAAACGACGAGCGCGGCGATCGCGGCGAGAAAACGCGGAACGCTCCAAGCGATGAAAACGAACGTTCCTAAAATCGCGCAACGGTCGAGAATTCCTTGCATTGCAAACGATTCGAGAACGACGCGCGTCAAGCTGTCGCCGGAAACGAACATCTCTTCGCGGTAGCAAAGGCGGAGGGCCGCGACGACGCAAAAGACGATCAAAACGATTCGCGGCCAACGCAAAAGACGGGAAACGCTGAGTTCGGCCGGCGTCGCGTCGCGAAGTCGACCGGGAAACGCCGAGACGCGCCAAGCGTTGGCAAACGGCCGCCCCCAAGCGGGGAAAAGCGCGTAACCGATCGCGATCGCCGCGATCATAAACGCAAGAAGAACAACGGTTTCAAACATGTTGGTAACAGGCGCCCACCCGGTGATGTAAGCGCGAATCGCTCCGCCGAGGAACGCGACCGCGCAAGAAAGAACGAGGAACGCGAAACCGACGACGAAGAAAAAGCGTTCTTCAAACGGCGTCGCGTTGGAGTCGGCGGACGGCGCAACCTGTTGTTTGGCGGAGGTTGCGTCGCAAGATGCGGCGGCGCGTCGCAATCGAACGAACGTTTGACGACAATAAGAAGCGGCGAGCGCGACGACGGCGAGCAGACAAGCGAGCCAATTCCAATAAAACGGATTCAAACGGTTGTAAAGGAACTCGGCGTCGAGCGCGTCCGGTTCCGGATAGGTCGTTTTAGCGAGGAAAGACGTTCTAAGTCGTTCGTCGGCAACTTCTTCCGTCGCGAGCGCGACGCGGAACGGCTCCGAGCGTTCGGCGAGGGAACGGAGTTCGGCGGCGAAACGATCGAGCGACGCGTTGAAACGTTCGGCGCGGTCCGGAGCGGAGACGTCGCGATACGCAAGCGCCGCTTCGAGGAACGCTTCCGCCGCGGGACGTTCGTAAACGCTTAAATCGAGCGTTTTGCGGAGCGCTTCGTCGAACGTCGCGAACGGGGAAATCGTTTGTTCGTCGAGCGTCGGCGGCGTTTCGCGTTTGCGACGCGGCGACGCGGGTTGTTGCGGCGTTTCCGCAAGTTGTTGCAATTCCGGATTTAGCGTTGGATCGACAAAACGAGCGAACAAGGAATCCGGCGCCCAAAGGAGCGTTTGCAACGGAACCCAAGGCGATTCTTGACTTTCGGTTAAACGAAATTCGCGCCGACGAACGACCGGAACGACGTCGAGCGTTTTCGGAAGTTCCGACGTCGTCGAGAGATACGCAAGTTCTAGTAAGTCGGCGATTTCGCTTAAGGCGTCGACGCATTTGAGGAGTTCGCGGCGATATTCGTCGGAAAAGGTTCCGGCGGCGAAAATTTTGTCGCGGTGATCGCGCAAATCGTCAAGCGCCTTCCCGACGGCGACGGTTAGCGTTTCGAAGCGTTCGCCGTTCGCGGGCGTCGGCGTCGCGACGTTTTGCATTTCAAGCAAGTAAAAGGCTTTAGCAAGTTTGAGCGCTTCGACTTCGCGTCCGTTTTGCGAAAATTTCTCCGTTTGCCGGAGTAAAAATTCGCCGTTCGAAAAGGGGGAGTCGAGTCGCAAGTCCTTGTCGGTCGTCGAGATAAGACGTTCTAGGTTGCGCGTCGCGGCGTCGAGTTTCGCTAACGGGCTCGCGCTCGGCGACATGCCCGAATGCGGCGAGACGTTCGACGGCGCGCCGTATAAAACCCTTTGTAAATAACGACTTGGACGCGTTGAAACCGCTTGCGTCGGAACGAACGAAACGGAACGGAACAGGGTTAAACGACGCTCGACTTCCCCGAGCGCTTTGGCGATTTCAGGCGAATTTTGACCGGACGCCGCGCGGAAATTTTCGACGACGGTTCGGCCCGACTTTTCGTCGAGTCGCTCGAAGTCTTCCGGAGCGAGACGCGAAAAACGACTTGCAATTTCAAGC
The DNA here is from genome assembly GCA_045577885.1 of Thermoguttaceae bacterium. Lineage (GTDB taxonomy): Bacteria > Planctomycetota > Planctomycetia > Pirellulales > Thermoguttaceae > RUG369. Next base: position 6,700 of record JAZNJF010000219.1, read on the forward strand.
GGCGTTTGTTTGAAAACTCCTTGCGAAACCTTGGCTTGCGCGTCGTCGATAAATGGAATATAATCCCAAATTTCCGGTTCGACGAGCCAAGAAAAGAGGAGTTCCGGCGCTTCAAAACGTCGCGTTCCGTCGGGGAACGTCGCTCGAATTTTCGCGGCGATTTCGCGTTGCCGTTTGACGACGCCGGCGCTGATTTCGTTGAACGCGGCGGTTCGTTCGGCGCGTTTTTCCGGCGCGACTTCCTTTAAAACGTCTTCCAACTCCGGAAAATTCAACGGTTTGCCGCTTTCAAGTCGAGTTAGCGTCTCTTCCGGAACGGCGAAAATAGGCGACGCGACGCCGCAAACGTCGCGAACGAGAATTTCGGCGAAGGTGTTGAGCGGTTGACGGCGTCCGTCGGCAAAAATGGGGAGAAGACGCCAAGTTTTCCAGTCGATTTTGGCGTTCGTCGCCGCGAAATTTTTCGCCGCGTCGGTCGGATTCGCGGAATCGGAAGCCGTCGCAACTTCCGACTTTTTAACGGGTTGCGTTTGGGACGCCTCTTGAGCGAAGGTCGCGGAAGCGAAAAGCGTCGCGAAGGTGAAAATTAACGTCGAGGCGAGCGTTTTAACGTCGGAAGTCGTTGATTTGGATTGGGTTGCGTTGGAATCGCGCATCGTCGCGGCCTTGGGGGATTTGCGGTAAATTAAAAACGCCGTTCCTAAAACGATTAGAAGCGAGCCGAGATATTTAAGGCCGCGCCCCGGATCGTCGTTGAGCGTAATCGTCGTACAATAAAGGGTTTCGCGCGGCGTCGTTTCGCCGGGAAGGAGGCGACCGTCGACGACTTGTTCGAATTCCGGATCGCCGGGGCGATACGGGCCGCGGAAGGAATCTTGATAAGCCCAAAAGGCGCGGCCGTTTTGCGGCGAACGCAGAACGCCCGGTCGGTTCATCTGAATGAGAACGTCGGCGTCCGCGTTTTTCGCGAGTTCGTCGGTTTGCTCTTCCGCGTTAAGTCCTTGCGGGAGAACGCGAACTAAACTCGAAAACGACGCGGCGGTCGTCGAGCCGGGCTCGTAAACGGGGGTAAACTTTTTGACGAAAAGCGCGACGCCGAGGTCGAGTTCGCGGTCGGTCAAGCGAATCGTCGCGGCGCGTTTCGACGAAACGACGCGTTTCGTTAAAGCTTTAACTTGTTCTTCCGAAACGCTTTCGAGCGGAATCGTTCGAATCCAATACGTTTCGACCGCGTCGTCGAGCGTAACGCGAACCTGGGCCGTTCCGTAAAATTCGTTCGCTTTTTCTTGATCGAAAGCGCTTGGCGTAAAGCGGTATCCCAATTCGGTTTGCAGCGCGACTTTAGCAAGCGTAAACGCCGTCGGCGCCGTCGAATCGGCGGGCGTCGCGACGGCGGTTAACGAGATTGGCTCGACCGCGACGGTTTGGAGCGCCGCGTCGAGCGTTTTCGTTTCGAGTTTTCCCGTTTGAAATTCGTTTAACCCGTTGTTATAACGGTAGTAAAGCGCGCCGTCCGGCGTTTGCGCCAACTCGAGTTTCGGTTTGGAAAGCGCGGGGTTCCAAGGACGACCGTATTCGGAGTCCGAACCTTCGAAGCGGTCGAGCCAAAGGGCGCCGAAAACGCGACCGTTTTCCGGATAACGATTTCGCTCGGCAAGTTCCGAAAATAGCGTCGCTTCGCACTTATCTCCTTGCGGCGATTCGAGTTGGATTAACGCCGTCCAGCCTTGCAACTCTTCGACGTCCGAAACGAGCGTCGGCGACGTCTCGAAACCGACGATTCGCCAACCGGTTTCGCCCAAGCGCGACGCGGCGTCGAGTCGGTCGAGTTCGACGAGGCGCGACGTTGTGTCGCGGAGCATTTTTTCGAGCGCTTCGCAAAATTCTTTCGACGTCGGCGACGCGCTTTCGAGTTGCGACCAAGCCGACGCAAGGTAATTAAGGAGGCGACGTTGCGAATATTTTTGACGCGCTTCGAGGAGCGCCGAATTTTCCGCGTCGGCGTTGTTTTCTTGGTCGGCGGAGGCGGCGAGGAGTTCGTTCGTCGAGCGAAGAAGTTCGGTAAGCTCGGCGGCGTTGCGCTCCAAGTCTTCGCGTTTAACGGTTTGAAGCGGTTTGAGTTCGGCGGCGTTATCCGGCGTCGCGTCTTCTCGGTTGCGTTCTAAGTCAAGCCGTCGCTGAATTTCCGTTCGTTGGGTTTCGAGGGACGCGCGTTGTTCGTCGGTCGAACCGGAATACGCGAGGGGCGCCAAGTCGGTTAGGCGGATTTGGAAGCGTTCGCCGTCGACCGACAGAACGACGACGTCGTTCTTGCTAACGTCGGACGACGCAACGATTTCGGACGCGGCGGTTTCGGGCGTTTGGTCGGCGGTCGCGGCGTCGTTCGTCGGAACGGTTTTTAAGAACGCGGCGGCTTCGGCGTTCGAATCGGCTAACATGTAAACGACGCGAACGCCGTCGGTTAGCGTTTGGCGAACGGCGCGGCGAGAAGCGGAAAGCGCGTCGGTCGGCGGCGTCGCGTCGTTCGGGAAGGCGAGTTCGATTTTTTCAACGGCGGTTTTTCCGTCCGGTTTTTTGAGCGTCAACGTCGCGGCGAGCGGTTCGACCGGCGCGAAGTCGTAAATCGTCGCGTAATCGAGGATTTCGATTTTGAGGCCGTCGCGGTCGTAAAGCGTTCCCGGCGTTTGAGTTCGGGAAACGTTCGCCGCGAGAAACGCCGCTTTTTGACTCCATTTCGCCGCGCCTTTCGCGAGGTCTTTGAAGAAAGAACCTTCGCTCATTTTCGCGAGGAGCGGTTCCGAAACGTTGGTTTTCCAAGAGTCGTAATTCGCGCAGTCGCGCCAGTTAAGCGGGCCTCCGGAAAACGGTATGTCGAGCTTCGTCGGTTCGGCGTCGGCGGGCGACGTCAAGTCGACGAGTTCGACGTCGAAGAGACGGGCGCTCGCGTCGATCGCTTTTTCGACCGCGGTTCCTTCGGGGATCGTCATTCGAGCCTGCGTTCCGCAAAGCGCGGTCGCCAAGCAGCCGGCGAGAAGAACGAGAATTCCCAAGTGCGCTAAATAAAAGGGGATAAGTCGGTTTTCGACGGCGATTTTCGTTTTGCGCGGTTCCGAGGTCGCGTTGGAAACCGTCGCGGCGTCGGCGTTTGCGTCGGAAAGCGCCGCGTCGGCGGAGGGCGCGTCGACCGGAACGCGACGAATAAAGGCCGGAAGCCGAACAAGAGCCGAGCAAAGGACGTTCAAGCCGAGCGCGCCGATTAAGACGTAAAACCAGTTCGACGCGTAAATTACACGCTGCGCGACCGGCGTTCCCATCTCGCGTTCGACGAACGTCGCCCAACCCATCGCGAGCGCCGCCGCGGTCATCAGCGCCGCGCCCAAAAGCGTCGAACCGCAAAACTTTAGCGTTCGACGAATAATTCGCGTTTTGTTACTCATTTTAGCGCCTTTTAGAAATTTTTAACGTATCGCGACCGTTTTGGTTGTCTTTCGGGCGATTAACGTTTTACGGTGGGGATTGGAGGGAAAAGCCGGGCTCGAAGGAGGATTTTCGACGCGGCAAAACAGAAAACGCGCCGTCGCGCTCGATGCGACGCAAGCGCAGTCTAACGCTTAACTTTTGCGCCGACAAGGTTAAGCGTCAAACAAACGGGCGAGCGTCGCGCGGAAACGAACGGCGATATCGACGCTCAAACGACAAAATGAAGGACGGCCCCGACCAAAATAAGGAAGAAGAAGAGCCAACCGGCGATTTTCGCGGCGCGAACGGCGATGAATCGCGGACTTTCGGCGCGCGTCGCGGCGTAAACGACCGAAAAGGCCAACGCGAGCGGAACCGCCAACCAAATTTGCGGAAAGTTTAGCAATCCCAAGAGGATAGAAGGTTCCATCGGCGCGATCTTTCTTCGTTAAATCTTTTAAGGGGGGAAGACTGAAAATAAAACGAACGAAACGCCGCGTTTTTGTTAGACGACGTTAATTAACGCGGCGTTCATAAGTCGCCGATTTTCAGTTTTTCGGACGGATAACTTCAAAGTCGACGTAAGGTCGCAACGCCTTCGGAACGACGATCGAACCGTCCTCTTGTTGGTACATTTCCATCACCGCGAGGAGCGCGCGGCTAATCGCGACCGCGGTGCCGTTGAGCGTGTGAACGAAATTCGTTCCCTTTTCGCCCTTGACGCGGTAACGGGCGTTCAGGCGGCGCGCTTGGTAGTCGGTGCAGTTCGACGTGCTGGTAACTTCGCCGTAACCGCCGCGACCCGGCATCCAGGCTTCGAGGTCGTACTTGCGATAGGCCGGGCCGCCGAGGTCGCCGGTCGCGGTGTCGACGACGCGGTACGGGATTTCGAGCCCGTCGAAAATGTCGCGTTCGAGTTGCAAAAGCTCTTGGTGCAACGCTTCGCTTTGGTCCGGAAGGCAGAACGCGAACATTTCGACCTTCGAGAATTGGTGAACGCGGTACAAACCGCGCGACGCTCGCCCGGCCGCGCCCGCTTCGGTGCGGAAGCAGTGGCTGATCCCGCAAAGGCGCATCGGGAGTTGTTCCGCGTCGACCGTTTGGTTCGCGAGGAGACCGCCGAGGGTGATTTCCGCCGTCGCGATGAGGCTAAGGTCGCTGTTTTCAATCGAGTAGATTTGCGTTTCGTTGCCGCGCGGGATGTAACCGGTGCCTTGCAGAACGTCGTTTTTCGCCAAGTCCGGCGTCGTCGTCGGGGTGAAACCGGCGCGAACGAGCTTGCTCAGGGCGTATTGTTCGAGCGCGAGTTCGAGGAGAACCGCTTCGTTTTTGAGGAAATAGAACCCGGCGCCGGCGACGCGCGCTCCGCCTTCGAAGTCGATTAAGTCGAGCTTTTCGGCGAGTTCGACGTGATCGAGCGGTTTGAAGCCTTCCGGCCAAGTCGGGAGGGGCGTTTTGCCGTACGCGACGGCGAGGTTCGAGCCGTCCTCGTCGCCGACGGGAGCGACCGGGTGCGCCATATTCGGAATGCCGCGTTGGATTTGGTCGAGTTCCTTTTCGAGCGCGTCGAGCGTTTGGCGGACGGCGGCGATTTTTTCGCGAATCGCGCGTCCTTCTTCCATTTTCGCCGCTTTTTCTTCCGGCGTTTTGCATTTGCCGATCGACTTCGAAACGGCGTTCGACTCTTGGTTCAACGCTTCGACTTCGCGCTGTTGTTCGCGACGCGCCGTTTCGAGTTCGACGAACCGGTCGACGTCGGCGGGAACGTTGCGGTTTTGGCAGTTGAGTTTGACGGCTTCGACATTCTCCAAGATGAATTTGCGATCGAGCATTGCGCGGATTCCTGTTTGAGCGAACGAGGGCTTGAGCGGCGACGCGGGAACGCCCCGCTTCTTCCGAACGACCGAAACAGCGACGGCGCGTTTCGGTTTTCGTCTCTATTATACCCGTTTCGGCGAAGATGAAAAGAGCCGTCGCGCCCGTTTGCGCTCTTTATTCCCTTTATTCTCGCCGCCGTTTGGATTTTTGTTGGGAAGATGGGGGAAATGGGGAAAATAAACGGTTGCGTCGGCGTTGGAGGGGAAAACAATGTTATTCGGCTTGGCTCGACTCGTCTTTATTCGGCGCCGACGAGGCGTTCCCAACGAGCGCGGCGGTTCGGATCGCTTGCGTCGGAGCGCGTCAACCAAAGGGTTCGGAGCATTTTGCGCGCTTGATCGCGGCGGTCGGTGCGAACGTAAATTTCGACGACGCGCTCTTTAGCGTCCCACCAAGCGGGCGAACCGGCGGGAACGAGGTCGGCGGCGTCGCTCCAATAGCGAATCGCTTGTTCGAGTGCTTTCGGATCGTTTTGCGCGGTCAAAATTTCGGCGATACCGAGCGTCGCGGCGAGATTTTTCGGGGCTTGGCGGCGAATTTGCGCGAAAAGCGTCAACGACTCTTGCGTTTTTCCGGCGAGACGAAGCGCTTGCGCCCGGATAAGCGCCCGTTTAAGTTGCGCCGCTTTTGTCGTTTGCGTATTTTGCGCGTTTTGACTCGTCTTTTGCGCGTCGAGCGAAGCGAGGGCGGCGTTTCCGATTTTGATTTGCGTTTCGCGAGGCGTTTTTTCAGCGAAAATTAAAAGGCGTTCGAGCGTTTCGAGCCCGGCGCTTTGCGTCGCGCTTTCGAGCTCGGCGAGGTCGCGGAGGACGGCGTCGGTTTGTCCGGCGTCGAGGCGAAGCGCGAGCCGTTTCGCTTGGAGGTCGGCGCGAAGCGCGGCGCGTTCGGAAGCGGCGTCGGCGAGCGCGGCGTCCCAACGGTCGAGGAGCGTTTCAAACGCGGCGATAAGTTCCGCGTCGGCGGCGATTTGCGCCGGTCGCGGTAGTTCGAAAAGACGCGTCAAAACGGCGTCGTCGGTCGCGGTCGAATTTTCCGCCGTTAAATTTTGCGCGATTTCCTTAACTTGAACGGCGAGGGGCGTTTGGGCGCCCGAATCCGGCGAAAGGGACGACGACGCGGCGGTCGTTTTCGCGAGGAGTCGCGACGCGGCGTCAATAAAGACGGCGGCTTGTCGCTTCTCGGCGTCGGGCGAGTCGACGCTAACGGCGGCGAATCGGGCGCTTGCGAGCGCGTCGGCGAGCGCGAGCGTTTCCGAGAAAGCGGGATCGTCGGGCGAAACGGCGTCGACGTAAAACGCCGCGTCGTCGAGTTTTCCGTCGGCGAGCGCAAGTCGGGCCGACTCGTTGGCGAACGCGCCGCGATTCTCCGCCGTCGGGAAGAGCGTCAAATAATCGCGACGAAGCGCCGCGACGTCGGAAACGTTTGACGGCGCGACGTCGTTTTTGTCGGTCGCGTCGTTTGCGGAAGTCTTGACGTTCTCGTCGTTTGGCGCGGAACTTTGAAGCTCTTGGGCGCGTTGAATCGCCAAGAGGAAAAGGCGCGGCGCGAGTTCGTCGTCGGGGCGCGACCGGGCCGCCGCTTCAAAGCGTCGCGCGGCTTCAAGTCGCCAAAAGTCGGCGTCGTTCGACGAAAGTTGGCTCGACTCGAAGAGACTGTCGCGCAAGATTTTATCGACGATTCCGGCGGCGGTCGCGGCGAGACGAAACGCGTCGGCGTCGGCCCCGGCGGCTTGCGCTTCCGCGCTCGCTCGGTCGTATTCGGCGAGCGCGCTTTCCCAATCGTCGGCGCGAAATCGTTCTTCCGCAACGACTTCCGTCGTTCGCCAATCGGAGCTTGCAAGACTTGTTTCGCGAAGCAACAACGAAGCGCGAGCCCGCCAAAAACTCGTCGGCAATTGGTCGGCGGCGGCGCGAGCGGCGGCGAGCGCGTCTTGCGGCGATATCTCGGGGACGTTGGAAGACGTTGAACGGGAAGCGTTTGCGTTGTTTGCTCCGGTTGCGGCGTCGGCGGGCGTCGGGGCGTTTTCCGACGTTTCCGATTCGGCGAGCGCGGACGCGGCGTTCAAAAACGCGGCGACGCGAGCGAAATCGCGGTCGGCGAAAACGTCGAAAAAGCGGTCGGCGAATCGCGCCGGGCCGGTCGACGTCGGACGGTTCAAAAGGTCGACGTCGGTCGACGCAAGTTTCGCCGCGTCAAAGGGTTTCGATTCGAGCGAAAGGAGGCGAATTTCCTCCGCGACGAGCGCGACGGCGAGCTCTTGCGGCGCGGCGTCGTCGGCATTCGGCGCTTTCGCCGCGTCGTTAAGCGTTTGCTCGATAAGGCGTTCCGTCGTTTTGACGTCGCCTTGTCGCCGCGCCGCTTCGACGAGAAGGAGGCGGGCGAAGAAATAATCGGCGGCGTCGCGTCGCTTGTCGGCGTCGGCGCAAAGGGCTTTCGCCGCTTGCGTCGCTTGACGGTAAAGTTGCGCGGCGTCGGCGCTTGCGGCGGCGCGAGCAAGGAGAGCTTTCGCGCTCCAATAAACAAAAACCCGGCTCTTTTCCGGTTGAAGGCGGCGAACGAGCGCGCTTGCCGTTTCAAAAGCGGCGATTAAAAACGGCGAGTCGACGACGGCGGAAGTCGCGTTTGATTCGGCGGTTGCGTCGGCCGTCGTTTCGGGCGACGTCGCGTCGTTTGATTCGACTTCGAGAACGCCGAGTTCGTAAAAGGCGCGAACGAGCGCGACGGCGTATTCGAGCGCGGCGTCGGAGGGCGGCTCTTGCCCGAAAACGGCGCCGAAGTCGAGCGGTTGCAACGGGTTCGGCGTTTCTTGCGTCGCGTCGGGCGAAGGCGCAAAACCGGGTTCGACGGCGGCGCGAACGGCGGCGATTCGAGCGGCGACGGCGGCTCGTTCGTCGGCGGTTAAAAGACGGCTCGACTCGACGGCGGCGCGAACGGCGACGATTCCAAATTGAAAGCGTTGATTTTGCGTCGTTTGCGCAAGACGGGGTTCAAGTCGGGCGAGTTCGACGTCGGCCTGCGCGACAAGACGTCGAGCGACGAGCGCGTCGACGAAGCGAAGATCGGCGTTAAACTCGTCGAAACTCGGCGGCGTCCAAACGGCGCGCGGCGGTTCGGCTCCGTTAGTCGGCGATATAAAACGCGTTGCGTCGACGTCGGGAAGACCGCCGAGCGCCGCGCAAAGGAGGGCGAGTCGAAAAGAAGAGCGAGAGGGCGTTCGGAACGTCGAAAGGTTCATTGGGCGACTCGTAAAACGTTTAAAGGAAAGAATTGGGAAGAAAGTTGTTTGTTGCGACAGCGGTTAGCGCGTTAGCGTTTCAGGGTTGGCGGCGAACTGAATTTTGGCCAAACCGACGCGTCGGGCGGCGTCGTAAACGTCGAGAACGCTTTCGATCGCGACGCCGCGCTCCGGGTCGAGAACGACCGGAACGGTCGGGTCGATTTCTTGAAGCGCCGAAAGCGTTTCTTCGACCGCCGCCAACGATTCGACGCGGGCGCCGTTAACCGTCCAAGTTAGCGCGCCGTCGGGAGTTGCGGCGACGCGAACCGTTATTTTGCCGAGGTCGCGTTCTCGCTGTTCGAGGGGCGCGTCGACGGCTCCGACGGCGGAAAGTTTCGTCGGAAGCAGCTTTTCCGGCTCCTTAAAATCGGAGGTGAAAACGAAGAAGATTAAGAGGAGGAAAATAACGTCGATCATCGACGTTAAGTTTAACTCCAAAGCGGCGTTGCGCGTTTTGATCGTCGGCGTTTTCATCGAGTTTCCTTAAACGAACGGAGGACGATTGAAAGGAGGGAAAGGGGGGAAACGAGGGGAGGTTGAAGGTCGACGGGGACGGTTAATTCGCCGTTTTTTTTAAGTCTTGCGACGGCGACGTTTGACGCGTCTCGGCGTCGTCGAGCAAATCGACTTCGACGAGCGACGAGTTGCGCCAAGAGCCGCGATAAAACCGGACGGCGAAAAGGGTTCCGGCGCTAAAGACGTAAAGCGTCATCAACGACCAACACCAGTAAACGCCGCGTCCGAAACCGAAAACGCCGACGAACGCCGCGACGACGATCGGAACGAAAACGGCTAAAGTCGCCTTCATAATGAAGTTAGCGTCGCCCGCTCCGCGCAGCGCCGACGCGAAAATGACGTTCAGCGCGTCGGCCAACAGGTAAACGGAGACGAAACGGAGGACGTTTGCGGCGGTTTCGCGAATCGGCTCGAACGCGGCGGGATTTTTCATCGCGTAAAAGTCGAGAAAAAAGTTGGGCGCGACGACGAAAGCGACCGTTAAAACGCCGATAAAGGGCGTCGCCAGCGCGACCGAGGTTTGCGTCGCCCGCGCCGCTAAGTTCGGAAGTCCCGCGCCGACTTGGTTTCCGACGAGCGTCGTTACCGCGACGCCGATACCGACGATCGGCATAAACGCTAAAAAGTCGAGGTTGAACGCGATCGCCGTCGCCGCGCTCGCCGTCTCGCCGCAGACGCCGATCAGCAGGATGAACATCGTATAACACCAGTTTTCGCCGGTCGTTTGCGCCGAACTCCGCGCGCCGAAACGGAAGAGACGGACGAACTCCGAACGGTCGAAACGGAACCCGCCGCGAACGTTGTAACGTCCGTCGCTGTCGCGTTTTAACATTGTCGCAAGGAGAATAAAAAACTTGATCCACATCGAAATCGCCGTCGCGATCGCGGCCCCGGCGATTCCCCAAGCGCAGTAACCGGCGACGCCGAAAATGAGGAGATAGTCGAGAACGATATTCAAAACGACCGAAATCAGCCCGGCGACCATCACCGTTTTCATTTCGCGCCGTCCGCTGAAAAAAGCCGCCAGCGACTCGCTCGCGATCAACGCCGGAGCGCCCAGCGCAAAGTAAAACCAATAAACGGTTTCGAAACGAAGCGTTTCCGCCGAATGTCCGAACGCGGCAAAAAACGCCTCGACGAGCGGCGTCGCGAGGACGAAAAGCGGCCCGAAAATTAACCCGACAAAAACGCCTTGCCAAACGACCGGCCCGATTCGGCGATCTTGACGGGCGCCGAAATATTGGGCGACGAACGCGTTGACAAACGCCGCGATTCCGAACGGAAACGCCGACAAACCCCAATACAAACAGCCGGACGTAAACGACGCGCTCATCGCGTTTTTGTCCCACCAAGTAAGGAAAACGCGGTCGGCGAAGTTCATAATCGCGACGGAGCCGGACGAGACGATAATCGGCGCGGCGAGCCAAAGGACTTCGCGACCGCCGCACGGTCGAGCGAACCAGTCGCGCCAAAAAGCGACGGTGAAAAGCGCGACGAAACGGACAAGCCAATTTTGCGTCGCGGCGTCGATATTTGTTTCGGTTGTTTCGGGCATTCGGTTAAATTCTTATCGTCGTTAATTGTTTGACGGCGGAAGGTTGCGCTTCGGCGTTATTTCAAATGAAGGAAGAGCGCGGCGGCGACGATCGCGGCGGTTTCGACGCGGTACACTTGGGCGCCCAAGTCGAGCGGCTTCCAACCGGCTTCGACGGCGGACGAAACTTCGCCGTCGGAGAACCCGCCGACCGGGCCGATTAGGAGGAAAACGCTTTGCGGCGTTTTGTCGCCGAGCGAGCGAATCAGCTCCGGGAAACTTTGTTGACCGAAAAAGCCGTCCGAAATCGGGTGCGCGACGACGCGTAAAACGTCGGCGTCGGGGCCGATTTCGTCGAAAAGATCGGTCGCGCCGAAACGAACGCGGAGTTTTTCGGCGGCGTCGGAAAGGCCGAGGTCGGCGGCGCAAGTCTCGGAAGAAAGCGACTTTCCGGCGCGGCGCGCTTCGATCAACTCGACGAGCGCGGGAAGTTCCGACGACGCGACGGAGGGCAAAACTTCCAGCAAGCGCAGGCGCCCGCATTGCTTCGACGCTTCGAGAACTTGACGTTCGAGCCGTTCGCGGACGTTCGCGTCGAATTTGACGTCGGCGCGTTCGGCGTCGAGCGGAATGAAGCGGCGGACGCCGAGTTCGGTCAGCTTTTCGAGCGCCCATTTTTGTCGGTCGCCCTTCGGAAGCGCGACGACCGCCGTCAGCGCGACGTCCGGTTCGCGGGAATCTTCGCGGGTTTCCAAAACGGAAAGCTCGACCCGTTCTTTCGCGATCGAGATAATTTCGCAACGGTATTCTTTGCCGGTTCCGTCGAAGAGGGTCGCTTCGTCGCCGACTTTTTGACGCAACACCTTCGTCAGGTGGCGCGCTTCGGAGCCGGTCAAAACGGCGACGCCGTCGGCTAAGGCGGAACGTTCGCTCGGGTCGATGTAAAAAAGGTCGCTCATTGTCGTTGCGCTTTCTCCGAACGGCCGGTCGGCGCGACGGCGTTCGGTCGAGGGGTTGGAGAAATGGGAGGTTGGGGAAGTTTGGGGGCGGACGGGCGGTTGCGTCGACGTTAATTTAGGGGAAACGCGGCGTTTGGGGAACGCGTTTTTACGTCGTCGCGACAAGAGCGGTTCCGCTTGGCGGCGCCGAACGTCGGGCGAATCGCGCTCGTTTCCTTATTATATCCGATTTCGCGTTTTTTTTAACGCCCCCGTCGATTTTGCGTCGCGTCGGACGGAACGGGAAAAATAGGCGAATTGGGAAAGACGGGCGTTTGAGAGCGTTGAAGCGAACGGCGCTTGACGGTCAATAGCTCGCGCGGAAACGGACGATTCCGACGACGTTCGGCGTGTAACGTCGGTTAAATTCGGGGCCGCCGTCGATCGTTTGAATCGTTAGCTCGCGGGCCAACGCGACTCCGGCTTCGAGCGCCCAGTCGACGTCGCGACCGGTTTTCGTTTCGATTCCGGCGAAAATGCGGAAGTCGAAGTAACGGACGCGCGCTTGCCGCCCGGCCCAAACCGCGTCGCGACGGAGCGCCGCAAGTTCGGCTTCGACGTCGGGCGTCGCAAACGGTCGGGACGCGACGTCGTCGAGCGAAGCGGTTTCGAACGCCCAAATGTTGCCGCCGACTTCGCCCGCGACGTAAATCCAATGCGGAGAGGCGCCGACGTTTGGGTCGACGACGCCCAAATCGACGCGCTTGGCGATTTTCGGATAAGGAATCATCGCTTCTAAGTAAAAGTCGTCGCGCGGTTTCCAAACGAGTCCGCCGACCGGAATCGTCTTCCAACTCTCCGCCGCGGGGTTGTGATAAACGCCGAAAAGGAGGTTCGTCGTCGGATTAATTTTCCAAGCGGCGGCCGCGTAACCGTTGAAAAACCAAGCGTCCGACGCGCTCGAATGGTAATCGGCGTTGTAAAAGGCGTTAACGTTGACGTTAATCAAGAGGCGTTCGTTCAGCGGGACGTAATATTGGAACGCCAAACCTTGCGAGAATAAGGAAAGTTTGTCGTCGAACGGCGTCGGAAGGTCTTGCGGCGTTTCGATTTGCGTCCAAACGAAAGTCGGCGAGACGAGGAGCGGCGTTTGAACGGTCGGGAGCGGGAGCCCGAGCGTTACGTCGGCTCGCGTTTCGAAAAGACCGCAACGGACGGCGCCGGTATTGGCCGCGCTCGACGCTTCGAACCCGACGCTTTGGAAGAGGGAATTGCGACCTTCGCGGATCGACGACGTCGCCCAACTCGACGGACTGCGCGAGAAATAAGGGTCGAGCTTAACCGTTTCGGCGTCGGGGGTCGCGACCGATTTCGGCGTCG
>JAZNJF010000220.1:0-2073 GCA_045577885.1 Thermoguttaceae bacterium
CGCTTCGTCGGTCAACAACAAACGCGGCGCCGGACGCAACTTCTCGAACGCGGCGTCGACTTCCGCTTGCGAAATCGACGGAAACCCCTTTGCCGTCTCGTCTTGCGCTTTTTTCGTTTCCGCCGCCAAGGTCGTCGCCGATTGGAAAACGCCGCCGCCCGACGTTCCGAACGTCGACGCGCCCCAAACGACCGCCGCCGCGACGCCCAACGCCGCTTTCATTCTCCAACTCTTGTCGATTCTTCGGTTACATTGAAGCGCGGTTAAGTCGACGCTTGCGTTTTTTTGAACTTGGCGGCGGCGCTCGCTTAGCTTCGTTCTCATCGGAAACCTTTCCTTTCAAGAGTTTACGCTCAAAATTCTATTTCGGACTTTTTTTTCGACAAAATTCGCTCCAAACGGTTGCCGACGCTAGCGCCGCGTCCGTTTTTCCGGTATAATGTCGAGCGACGCGTTTATTTTAGCGCTTGCGGCGCCGCGTTTCAAGCGATTTCGCCTATTTTCGGCAAAAAAATTGCGCCGTCGCAAAATCGACGACGCTAAAACCTTTTTTTACTCCGCTTACGTCGCCGCGCGCCTTCGCGATTCCCTCCGTCTTACCTTCCCTCGACTTTTGGAGCCGACCATGCGACACAACGCCAACTCATTTAACAACGCCGTTTACAACGTTTTCGTTCGAGCGCGACGCTTTCGTCTTTCAAGTCGTTCTCTCGGCGTCGCCCCTCTTTTCCTCGCCGCTTTTTTTTCGCTAGCGACGTCGCGCGACGTCGCGCTCGAAGCGGCCGAAACGACGCGCTTCGGAGCCGTCTTGATTCCGAGCGCGCCCGTCGAACCGAGCGACGCCAAGTCGCGCAAATTTGAGCGACCGCAAATCGTTTTCAGCGAAAAGGATAACGCGGCCGATTGGCGAGTCGTCGAAGGCGAGGCGCACGTCGGCGTCGACGCGACGCGCTTCTATTTCACCGTCGAGGCGCCCGGCGCGAACGTTCAAGCGCCGCGAGTCGAGGTCGTTTGGCCCGGCGTCGAAGTCGCTCGCGTTCTCGGCGCCCGCGACGGCAAGTTTGAAAAAACGGAGCGCGGCGTTTCGTTCGAGCTTGCGTCGCGAACCGCTCCAACTTGCGTTTTTACGGAGGTTCCGTTCGGCGCCGTTCGCCTCGGCGTCTTTCACAACCGCGAAGAGCGTCGCGCCGGCCCTTACCGCGAAGGCGTTTATCCGGAACCGCAAATCAAGGCGCAGCTTAACTTTATGATCGGCGCGCTTGAAGTTTGCCGCGAACTCGGTTGGACGGAAACGACGACGCCCGGCTTCGTCGACCATATAAACCTTTACGGCTTCGAAACTTGCTATCCGAACGGACACCGCGACTTCCCGCCGCACTTCCACATTATGCTCGGTTGGGACGGTTGGGCCGGAGCGCATGTCGCGCACTATCTGCTCGACGCTAAAGGGTTGATTTTAAAGAACAACCAATGGTCGTTGCACGAGGACGTCGAGACGTTTTACGGACGCGGCGAAACGACGCCCTTCCCGGACAAAACGGGCCGCGTTATTTTTGAAACGACGATTCTTCCGGACGGAACCGGCCTTGTTATCCGCCCGATTTACAACGCGGAAACCGATAAATCGCAAGGCGTTGCGTCGCGTCGCGAGTTTTTAATCCGCGCCGGGCGAGAGACCGCCGTCGAGTCGGTCGAAGTCTGCGCGCGTCCCCTGTCCTCCGCCGCGGACGCGCCTTGGTCGCTTCTTTGCGAAGCGACCGCGAACGACGATTCGGTCGCCGGAAAGTTCCGCGCTTCCATACGTTACGTCGACGGCGGCGCCCGCGAAATCGCTTTCGATTACGACCCGGATCGCGGCGGCCAACTCAAACGCTAACGCCGGCCGTCGCGGAACGCCCCCAAACGCAACGTTTTCAAGACGTTAAAAAAGCGCGACGCGTCGCCGTTACTTGCGGCGACGCGTCGCGCTTAAAACTCGCCGCGCCTATTTTCGACGTTTTTTAACGTCGGCGACAAGTTACTTTCCTCAACCGTCGACGTCGACGCGTCTCCAAGGGCGTGTTGCTGTAATCT
>JAZNJF010000221.1:0-7861 GCA_045577885.1 Thermoguttaceae bacterium
AGTGCCGCCGTCTCAAACGCCAAGCGCCGCTAGCGACGTCGTTTCAAACGCTCGACAACGCTAGCGACGCCGTCTCAAACGCTCGACGCGGTCAACGGCGTCTTCGTCGTCTCCAACCGCGCCGCGTTTTTTATCCAACGTTTTAAAAGAAGGCGACGTTCCTTACTTCCCGCCGCCGTCGCGCCAATCGAGGTAATCGGCCAACGCGGAACGCCAATCGGGCAAGCGATAAACGCCGTCAAGGTCGCCGTATTTTACCGATCTTAACGCGGTAAACGCCGACTGCGGCGCCGAAAAGCCGTATTCTTTCGACGAAATCCCGGCGATTTGCACGTTCGTCAAGCCGCGACGCTCGGCGATAAACTCGGCGACGTCGCGCGCCGTCCCTCGCGAACCGCCGCTCAAGTGATAAAGTCCGGTCGCGCCGGTTCGAACGAGCGTTTTCAGCGCGCAAAGAACGTCGACCGCCCAAGTCGGCTCGACGATTTTGTCGTTCAGCGCGGAGAGGCGCCGCGTTCGTTTGAACGCTTTCAAGAGCGACTCGACCAAATTTCCGGACGAATACTCCGTTGTTTCGCCAAAAATCGACGACGTTCGCAAAATCAACGATTTCGGCGCTTCCGCCGCGATTCGCTCGCTCTCGAGCTTTGTTTTCGCGTATACGCTCGCCGGATTCGGCTTGTCTAACTCGGAAAAAGCGGGCGCGTCCGGAGCGATCGTCAAAATCGGGCGCGCGTTCCCCCATTCGTCGAAAACGACTTCCTGCGAAGTTGCGGAATTTGGGAGAATTAGCGAACTCGCCGCCGTCCCGTTTTCACCGCTTCCAACTTCGCCGTCTTGCCCATTTCCTCCATTTTGGAGCGTTTTCGTTCCTTCGTTCGGCTCGGGAAGCCGGGTCAAGCGGTCGCGGTAAAAGATTTCGCCGCACCCAAACTGAACAAGGAGCGAACCGGTTCGGCGAACGGCTTCCTTCAAGTTGGCGACGGCGTTCGCGTGCACGTTCCGCGCGGTGTTCGCTCGCGTTTCGAGCCAATCGATCAGGTTGACGCCCGCCGCGTTGACGACGACGTCCGGCTTAAAATCGCTCAACGTTTCGACGACAAAAAGGCGCGAGCAAAGGTCGAAGTCGGGCAAATTCAACGGGATAACGACGTCGTTCGACTCGACGACCGGAGCGCCGACGTTCGCCGCGATTCGCCGTTCGACTCGCGAGTCGTTCCAATAATTCGCGATCGCGCTTCCCAGCGTTCCCTTCGCTCCGACGACGACGATTTTCATTCCGCGTCCTTTCCCCATTTTACCCAAACTGCAACGAAGTCGAGCCGCCCGACGCCCCAATAACCGTTTTAAGCGTTAAAAACGCTCGAGCCAATCGCGCCCAAATCATTTCGACCGTCAAAAACGCTCGTCGAATCGCGCCCAAATCGTTTCGACCGTCAAAAACGCTCGTCGAATCGCGCCCTACAATCGTTTCGACCGTTAAAAACGCTCGTCAAATCGTCAAAATCGCCCCAAACGGCAAAACCCGATCAAATCGCTCCAACAGCCGTTTCAACCGCCGTTTGCCCGCCCGAGTTGCGACAATTAAAGATAATCGGAAAACAATTCTTTTTCCGGACGCGGCAAGACGACCGCCGACGCCAACAGCCCGCGATCTTTGATCCCTTCGACCGCCGCTTCGACCGCCGCTTGAACGTTCGCGAGCGATCCGGTCATCAAAAGAAGCCCTTTCCCGCCCATCGCCATCGCCAAGCTAAGCCGGAAAAGCGTTACGTCGGCGGCTTTCGCGGCGACGTCGGCGGCGACGACCGCGGAAACGGCGCTGAACGTCTCGACGACGCCAAGCGCGCCGACCGTCTCGGGCCCCAAAACGACCGACTGCGCCATCGCCGGGAAAACCGCCGGGTGAACGTTCGCGACGGTCAGCGAGTCGATCGTCGACGTTCCGCCGACCCGTTTCGCCGTCTCCATCGCCGCCTCGACGTCGCCGATCGCGCCGGAAAAAACGATCAAATACTTGCCCGAACAGATCGTTCGAGCGATCAAGAGCGTCGTCGACGCGGCTTTCATCAACGCGTCTTGAACTTGATACCCGACGCCGACGCTCGACAATTCGATCGCCCCGACGGCGGCGTTATTCGCTTTCCCAGCCATTATCGTTCCTTAAAACTTCCGTCTCAACGTTATTCGAAGCGTTTTCACTCGTCGCAAAACGCGCCGTTTGCGCGAATTCGCCAACTTCGCTAAACTCTCAAAATTTTCGACGCCCGACCGAACGCCGAAAATTCGACGCTTTCATTTTACGCCGAAAATTGTTCGCCGTCAAGACGCCGCGCCCTTCTCGGCCCTTCGAAAGCGGTTCGCGTCCGCCTCGCAACCCTTACATTCCGCGCAACCGGCGTTTTCGTTCCCCGACTTCCGCTTGCGACGCTTTCCTTTCGCCTTATTTTGAGTCGATTTTTAGCAAAATTTTCGACGCGTTTTCGCAAATTTTTTTCCTTATATATTAATATAAGGGCAATTAAGAGCGCGCGCCGCTTCAAAATCGCCGTCAAGGCCGCCATTCGAGAACGCCGTCGAGCGGGCGCGTTCGTCGCCAATCGAGAAACGCCGTCCAATCGCGGACGCCGCCTTCCAAGACCGCCCGATAAATTTCGATTCCGGCGATCTTTTCGTCGTCCGGCGCCGCCTCTTTAATCGTTAAAATCGCTCGTTTCGTCTCCGACGTCAACGCGGCGGCGATTCGGTCGGCGACGTCTTCGAAGTAACCGTCGTATTTCGAGTTCCGTTCGATATGAATCAAGTCGAGCGCCCACTCGAGCGCCGTTTCCTCCGGTTCGCTCGGGTCGACGAGCCCAACGCGCCATTGAACGCAACGCTCCTCGGTCGCGAGAAAGTTCGCAAACTCGACCCGCCGAACGCCCGGTCGACTCGCCAACGCGCCGACCGCTCGGAACGATTCCGCGACGTCGACCTTATCGGAGTAAATATGCAAGTCGACGTCGCGGCGGTTCGGCGTCGTCAACCCCATTCGCAACGAGCCGACGAGATTGACCGTCGCGCCGAGTTCTTTCCAAATCGCGACGACGCCGCAACGCTCCAGCAACCGACGCGCCGCCTCCGCCGCTTTTTCGCTCCGCTCGAACAACGCCGCCGTTTCATTTTGCGCGTTCGCCGCAATTTCCGCGTTTTCCATTATCCGCCTTACCCCTTCAACCGCTTTCTTCGACCGACTTTGCCGACGTTATCGATTCCAAAAAAATTTCAAACAAAAATGCCAAAATTCAAAAATTTCGCGTTTTTCCGCGAAGTTTGCCTTCTTTTTTTTCGTCAAAACGCTCATTATAAGCGACGCTTATATTACGTCAAGAACCGACGGAAGTTTTTTTTGAAAAGACGATTGTCGCATAGATTTTCAAAGAGAAAAGCAGAACGGCGGAAAGAGAACGAATTGCGCCGACGCCGCGCCCGACGCAAGAATCGCTCGGACGCGACGACGGCGGCAAGCGGGCGTTTCGGCGTTTGCCCGCTTGCCTATTTTGCGCCGTTTCGCTTAAGGTCGCGTTTTATCCTGCCGACGCGTTTTGCCTTAAGCCCAATTCCATCAATCGACGTTAAATTTTGCTGTTTTCAAGGAATTTAACGGCGCGTCGTCGGTTTTCCGCGTCAAACGTTGACGCCGGCGAGCGCGACTTCCAACGCGTCGGCCAACTCCGCTTCGGAACGAACGCCGACGAACCGCTCGCGCAACTCGCCGTCTTCGTAAAGGAGGACGGTCGGCACCGCCGAGATGTTGCACTTCGTTCCCAGTTTCGGGTGCGCGTCGACGTCGACTTTCGCGATTTTCGCCCGCCCGGCGAAGCGTTGCGCCAACGAGTCGAACGTCGCTCCGGTCATTCGGCACGGGCCGCACCACTTGGCGTAAAAATCAACCATCGCGACGCCTTCGGCGATAATCTCGTTGAATTCCTTTTCCGATTCGATAATCGTCGGCGTTCCTTCGGCGTCAAAAGCCTCAAAACTTTCGTAACTTTCGTAAACTCCGTACATTTCGCGATCGCCGCTATTTTCGGAGCCGGACGTTTCGCGCATTTTGCCCATATCGCCCATATTTTGATTTTCGTTCGCCGCGTTCATTTCGCCGTCGCGACGCGCTTGTTCGCCGCCGTTCCAATCGTTGTTGTTTTGATTATTTTGATTGTCGCCGTTATTTTCGTTCCAATCGGTCATTTTCGTTTCCTTTCGTTAAAACTTACTTGCGCCGCCGACGTTCCGCGCGTCGGTTCGCCGGAGGTAAGGGGCGCGTTCCTTTTTTCTTCTCCAAAATACCCTTTTTAACGCCGACCCGACCAAAACGGCAAATTTTTCGACCGTTCGTTAACGCGATAAACGTTCAACGCGCCTAATTTTCCCCAAAATCGAACTTTTCGCAACGAAAGTCGCCGATCTTACCTCCGACCGGCGCGCAAGAAATAAAAACGTCGCGACGAATCTTCTTCGCCGCGACGTTTCCGCCGTCTCGCTTCCCGTCCGGCGACGTTTCCGCCGCCCCGCTTCTCATTCGGCGAACGTTTCCGCCGCCGCGTCTCCCGTTCGGCGACGCTTCTCCCCTTTTCGCCGCCCCCTATTTTGCGCAAACCTCCGAAATTAACGCGATTCCGCCCCGTCGGCGAGCGTTTCCGCCCGCTCCGGCCAAATCAAATCGGCGAGTTTTTCCAAAAAGAGGACGGTTCGCGGCCCCGGAACGGTCGCGTAAAGGTCGAGAACCGGATAAACCTTGCCGTTTTTAACGGCTTTAACGCCGTTTCCAAGGGTCGACCATTCGGCGCGTTTTTCGGCGATCTTCGCGTCGGCCTCGGCGCCCTCGACGTAAACGCCGTCGGTCGAAAGGTCGACGATAACGTCCGGATTCAGCGTCGCGATTCCCTCCGGCGCAACGACCGGCGCCGCGCCGCGCAAAGTTCCGGCGGCGTTCGTCGCGCCGACGATTTCGAGCGCTTCGTTAAAATAGGGGTTTTGGGCGGCGACGAAAACGTCGGCGATCTTGCCGAGTCCCGGCGTTCGGTCGATCGCGACCAAAACCGACGGCTTCGAACGCCCCGCGACGCTCGCTCGAATCGCGTCGAGTCGATTTTCCGTTTCGCGACGCAATTTTCGTCCGTTTTCCGCCCCCGCCTTCCCGCCGACCGCCGCGCCGAGCGTCTCGAACGACGCCAACACGCCCGCCAACGACGAATGATCGACCGCGACCGTTTCGACGCCCAGCGCCGTCAATCTTTGCGCAAGTTCCTCGTTTTCTCGCAACACAACGACAAAATCGGGGTCGAGTTCGACGATCGCCTCGATATTAATATCGAAAAGGCTTCCAATCTTCGGCAAGTCGGCGACTTCCGGCGGGTATTGGCAATACGTCGACGCCGCGACGACGGAGTCGCCAAGTCCCAACGCGAAAAGCGTTTCCGTTACGCTCGGGACGGTCGAAACGACGCGAACGCCGCCCGACGTTCCGGTTTTCGCCGACTCGCCGCCGCTCGTCCCGCCGTTTCGCGGCCCGTCCGTCCCGCAACCGCTCAAAAGCGCCGCCGTCGCAACCGCTATAATCGTCAACAGCGCCGCCGTTTTACTCCGCCCGTTCAATTTCGCCATTTCCTTTTTCTTCCTTATTTCCTTTATTCCACTTATTTTTTCATCGCGGTTTTCGCCGAACGCTTTCATTATACGCGCTTTCGTCGCCGACGCAACGCCCCGATCGCGCCGCCGACCTCCAAAATTAGCCGCGACTTTTCCGCTTCAAAAACGCAATTCCCAGCAAGTTAAACAACGCTAACGCGACGCCGTTCGTTTTTTTTCCCTCTTTTCGCTAAAAGTCGTTAAAAATCGTCCCCTACCGTTGAAATCGCGTTTCGAGCGCCGTATAATAACGTCAAACTCACCCCTTTTCGCGACGCGGCGTCCAAAACCGCGTCGTTATTTTCGGTCGAACCGTTAAAACCGCGCTTTCGACGGTTCGCGTTCCGTCCGTTTCCCCCTTTTCAACGTCGAAGAGAAACGCCGATGAGCCAAGACAAAATCACTCGCCGCGCTTTTACGCAAAGCGCGCTCCTCGCTTCCGCGGTTTTCGGAGCGGAAACGCTCGCCCCGTCTTCCCCGTTCGCCCATTTTAACGCCGACGCCGCGTTCGGAGCGGAGCCGGCCTCGTCGAAACCGGGAATCGCCGACTCGCCTTACGGCGTCTGCTCGCACCTCGGCGGCGGCGAAGAACACGATCAGACGCCGAAGAACCTCGAACTGATGAAGGCGGCCGGAATCGCTTGGGCGCGCGCCGACTTCTCTTGGAGCGGCGTCGAACGGAAAAAAGGCGAATGGACGTTCGACCATCTCGACCGCGTCGTCAACGAAACGGCTCGCGTCGGGCTGCAAGTCTTGCCGATTCTCGATTACGACGTCGCTTGGGCGACTCCGGCGTTTAAGCATTTGGACGCTTGGCTCGAGTACGTTCGTCGAACGGTCGAGCGTTACCAAGACCGAATCCGCTATTGGGAAGTTTGGAACGAACCGAACCTCGAAGGTTTTTGGAAGGCGAAACCGAGCGGCGCCGATTACGCGACGCTCCTTCGCGAAACGTACAAGACGATCAAAGCGATCGACCCGGAACTCGTCGTTCTTTACGGCGGGCTCGCGGGCGTTCCGATCGATTACTTCGAAGCGTCGCTCGACGCGGGCGCGGGCGAATTTTTCGACGTTATCAACATTCACCCCTATCGCGGCGGCTTGACGACCGAACGGACGATTCGCCGCTTCGAAGAGGAAATCGCGCAATTCCCCGCCGCGCTGAAGAAGCGAAATATCGCGCCGAAGCCGATTTGGATCACCGAAATGGGCTGGGCGACGCCCCCCGTCTTCGGCGAAACGAACAACCGCGTCGTTACCGCCGGGCTTCAACACCTCTTCCCGAAATCGACGACCGGCGAAGAACCGCTCCCGAAAGTCGCGATCTTTTACGATTCGCGGTACGAACCGTCGGCGAACGCGACGCCGCAAGAATTTTACCGTCTTTTGCCCGCCGGTTACTTCGCTCGCGGTCGCGCCGGACGCGGCCCGGTCGGCGGTCGCGGTCGACTCGGCGGCGGAGGCGGGGTCGAGAACCTCGTTTCCTTCGTCGACGCGGACGGTTTGGAAACGCTTTCGCCGCAAGACGTTCCGGCGCTGATTATGCCGCCGAGCGAAACGTTCCCGGCCGACCGTTTCGACGCGCTGGTTAAGTACGTCAAAGACGGCGGCGCCCTTTTCCTCTTGGGCGGCGTTCCCCTTTATTATCGTTCGCTTATCGACGAAAGCGGTTTTTACAAACAACAGGGGAACAACCCGTCGCACGACGCCGACATGCGGGCCCTCCGCCTCGCTTGGTACGCTTGGTGGACGCGCGAAAACGTCCCGCAAGAGGCGCCGCTCTTCGTCGCTTCGGCGAGCGCTAAGGAACTTGAAGGTTATCAGCCGGTCGTCAAGGGTTCGCGTTTCTTCGACGGTTCGCGACTCAAAGACGGCGACCGTTTCATCCCGCTCCTCGAAGCGCGCTCGGGCGACTTTGCCGGCGTCGCCGCTTGCGTTTGCGACTTTAACAGCGATTATCGCGGCGCGGTCGTCGTTTCGTCGATTCTCGGCGACGGCGCGGTCGGCGACAACGTTTCGACGGTCGAGAACCAAGCGGTTTACCTCCCGCAAGCGTTGCTCGCGTCGTTCGCTTTCGGCGTCGAGCGCTATTTTTGGTACGAATTTCACGCGCCGCAACGGGACGACGTCGACAAGGAGCATCACTTCGGGATCGTCGGTCAACAGCTCGACCCGAAACCGGGCTACTTCG
>JAZNJF010000222.1:0-2161 GCA_045577885.1 Thermoguttaceae bacterium
GCCGGACGAAGCGGCGGCGCCGGCGTCGCCGAGCGGAAATTCGGCTCCCGCGAGCGCGCCCGACGTCGAGGCCGGCGGCGCGACGGTTCCGGCGGCGACGGCGACGGCGGGGATTCCGTCTCGACTCGATTCGACGGACGCGGCGACGGCGAGACGAGCGCAAAATCTGCAAAACGCTCAAAATCGGCTTCGTTCGCAAAACGGGCAAAATCCGAACGACGCGTCGCGTCGCGATTCCGGTTGGGCCGTTTCCGGCGCGCCCGCGCAAGACGGCGAAGCGAACGGGACGAATCGGCAAAACGCCGCGTCCGGGCAAGTCGGACAAATTGGACAAAACGGGCGAAACGGGCAAGCCGCGCAAAACGCCGCGACCGTTCCGTCGTTTCGTCGCGAAAGCGCGTCGCCGAGCGTCGCCGTTTCGCTTCCGTTTGCGCGTCGGGCGACTCGCGAGGAGCTCGAGCGTTGGCGAGCGTCCGAAAAGGGGACGTTGGTCGCGATTCCGCGCGCCAATTTTTTGAAGAGCGCGAACGAAAAGAAATCGCTTGACGCGGACGTCCCGAGCGGAATCGACGCGGCGACGACCGGCGCCGTTTCGGCGCGCGACGCGGTCGAAGCGCCGTCGACGGAGAGCGTCGCGTCGGAGCTTCCGCTCGTCGACGCGAACGCGGCGGACGTCGCCGCGGACGAATACGTCGTCTTCACTTTGTCGAATTTGCCGCCGGACGAAGCGGCGCTCCTGCGCGACGCCGAGGACGGGCGCTGGGACGAAATCGATCTTTTCGACGCCGCGTTGATCGCCGAAGGGTTGACGACGCGCGACCGTCGGGCGCCGCAACGCGAAAAATTCGACCGCTTCGCCGCCGAGTTGGCGACGCTGACCGAACGCGAAACGGATCCGCTCGAAAAGACGAAAATCGTTTACGGGTACCTGCACGACGTCGTTTTGACGGAGAAATACAACCTGAACTGCTCGAGTCTCGTCGCGTCGCTCGAAACCGGCGTCTTCAACTGCGTCAGCGCGACGGCGTTGTTCAACTGCTTCGCGGCGCGTTCCGGGCTGGAGGTCGCCGCGCTCGAAACGACCGGACACGCGAAGAGCCGCGTTAAGTTCGCCGACTCGTTCCTCGACCTCGAAACGACCTGTTCGAGTTGGGATCGTTTGCCGGATAAAATTCGACCCTATTCGCGTCCGCGTTCGACGACGACGGGCGGCGGCGCGATTCTGCAAAACGTTTCGTTCGAGCGTCGCGAACCGAACGCCGACGCGGGATCGACGACTTTCGACGCGGAAACGTCGACGCCGGACGCTCCGCTCGGATACTCGTACACGCGGACCCGCAAACCGATGCGCGAAATCGGCGACGTCGAGTTGGTCGCGACGATTTATTATAACGTCGGCGTCGACTTTTATCAAAAGGAGCGGTTCGAGGAGGCGATCGTCGCTTACGTCAAGGCCGCGCGCCTCGCGCCGAATAACTTGACGATTTTAGGGAACCTCAAAGCGACGCTCAACAACTGGGCGATTCAGATCGCGATGAAGGACGAAGACTTTGAGCGCGCGATTCAGGTCGCCGAACAAGGGCTGCTCCTCGACCCGAACTTCCCGGAATATAAGATGAATTTGCCGATCTTTTTTCATCGTTGGGTCGACTGCTTGGCGCGCGACAACCGTTGGGACGAAGCGAAGCGCGTCGAACGAGAGTATTTGAAGCGGTTCCCGAAACCGACGCCGCGATGAACGCGGAAACGACCGAAACGCCGGAAAACGAAAAGGGCGCGCCTCGACGAAACGAGGCGCGCCTTTTTTATTTTATCGCGGTTGAAAAAGGAGAGCGAGAACGTCAACCGAGCAAAACGTCGGCGGCGAGCATAACGCAAAAACCGGCTAAAAGCGCGTAAGTCGCTCCGCGTTCGGCGCCGTGCGCGTGCGTTTCCGGTATCATTTCGTCGCTAACGACGTAAAGCATCGTTCCGCCGGCGAACGCGAGCGCGAACGGAAGAACGAACGGCGCGACCGGCGCGGCGAACGAAACGACGCCGTATCCGAGCGGAACGCCGACCGCCTCGACGAGACCCGAAGCGAGCGCGCAAACGAGCGTTTTGCGAGCCGAAACGCCCGCCGCCAAGAGGGCCGAAACGACGAAAGTCGGAGGCCAAGCGG
>JAZNJF010000223.1:0-10695 GCA_045577885.1 Thermoguttaceae bacterium
CCCGACGCGCCTATTTTTCCCGAAAACCCGTCCGTCCTCGACGATTTTCGCCGTCGAAACATCGCCTAATCCCCGCGACCTTCCCTCGTTTCGAAGTCGGAGGCCAAGCGGTCTTAGGAAGACAAATTATTGTGCCAACTCCTTGGCTCACAGAACGACATGGCTACGATCCGACTTCCCGACGCGCCTATTTTTCCCGAAAACCCGTCCGTCCTCGACGATTTTCGCCGTCGAAACATCGCCTAATCCCCGCGACCTTCCCTCGTTTCGCAACCGTTAAATTTCCTTTGTTTTCCGCAAAAACGCCATTTCCCCCAAGCGTCCTTTTCTTCGGCTCTCGCGCTCTTTTGCGCCGAAGAATCTTCGATTTTAAGAAAAAATTTCTTAAAAAAATCGCGAAGAAGTCTCAAAAAGGCCAAACTGCTCTTTACACAAACCGGAAAAATCGTCAAAATCCTTTCAACGATGAAACGCGTCGCGCTCCATTTGGTCGCGCCCGCCCGATTCGCGCCCCTTTTCCGTCGCCGTTCCGACGCCGACGCTCGTTAAAATCGGCGTGACCCGCGTTTCTTAACGAACAAAATTCGGCGCCCTCGTCCGTCGGACGTTTTTCGTCTCCGACTGCGGCTCGCCCTCGATTATCGACATATCAAGGAGAATTCCAAGTGAAAAACGTTCGCTCGTTCACCCGCGCGCTTCTTTGCGCTTCGCTCTGCTTGGTCGGCGGTTTGGCCGAAGCTCAACAACCCGCCGCTCGTCAAGCCGCTCCGACCGCCGCCGCTCCGCGCGCTCAAGCGCCCGCCCAACCGGCGGCTCGCGCCTCCAACCTCCTCGTCGGCGTCATCGATATGCGCGCCGTCCTCGAACAACACCCGGGCGTCGCCGACAAAATGCCGGCCTTGATCGAACGTCTGCAAAGCGAAGAAAAGAAGCTGATGGCCGCGCGTCAAGCCGCCGACAAAGAAATCGCCGGCGTCCAAGCGGAATTTGAAGTCGGTTCGCCCGAATATACCGAACGCACTCGCGCTATTCGCGAAAGATTCACCGCCGCCGGTTTCGAAGCGCAAGGCGCTCAAGAAGCGATCGTCGCCGAACGCACCAAAATTCTTTACCAAGCTTACACCGACGTTCAAGAAGCGATTAAAATCGTCGCGCACCAAAAGGGCGTTTTGATTGTTCACTCGAAAATCAAGTTTGACGCCGCGGGCAAAATTCCGGAAGAAATCGCGACGCTGCAAGAAGCCGACCAAAACCCGATCGTTTGGAACCGTCCGGAATGCGATATTACCGACGCGGTGATCCAACAACTCGCCGCGAAAGTCGGAACTCCGAAAACGCAAACGGCGGCCGCCCAACAAACCCCGCTTTCGAACCTCGGCCAACAAGCGGTTCGCGCCGCCGCTCCGACCGCCGCCGCTCCGACCGCTCCGCGCGCCGCTACCGCTCCGAACGCCGCGCCGCGCCGCTAAACGTTCGCCTCGGGCTCTTCAAAAAGCCGCCGGTTTCGATCGACGGCTTTTTTCGCGCCCCTAAATTGGCGTTAAAACCGCTTCGACCGTTGCAGTTTCCTTAACTTAACGCTCGATCGCGTCGAGTTAGCGCCCCTTAATTTTCCTCCGCTCCGCCGCCTCGCGTCGCGCAAGGTCGACCGGAGCGTTCGAAGCGCGACGATTTCGCGTTCCTCCTTTTTCCGCCCCTCGCAAGAGCGCTCGACCGAGCGAACCGCCGCCGGAGACTTCCCTTGACCTTTTCGCTTCCCGAAATCGTTCGCGTCGACTCGACGCGCCGCCAACGAACGTTAGCGCGCCGCGTCGACGTCGCCGGTTTCGGCTTTTGGACGAGTCGCGACGTCGTCTTTTCCTTCCTGCCCGCCGACGACGACTCCGGCGTCCGCTTTTTCCGCGTCGACCTCCCGAACTCCGCGCCGATTCCGGCCCTCGTCGCCAACCGAATCCGCAAACCGCGTCAAACGAGTCTCGCCGTCGGCGACGCGCAAGTCGATATGATCGAACACGTTCTCGCCGCGCTCCGAGGCGCCGGAATCGACAACTGCGACGTTTTGGTCGACGCGCCCGAAGCGCCCGGCCTCGACGGTTCCGGAACGCCGTTTTTAGAAGCGTTCCTCGAAGCCGGCGCCGTCGAGCAAACCCGCGAAAGAACTCGACTTAAAGTCCTTTTCCCCGGGCGTTTCGGCGACGATTCCGCGTATATCGACGTTCTTCCGAGCGCGCCGCAAGTCGACGATTCCAACGAAAACGCCGATTTTAACGTTTCAAGCGGTTCCTCCGAAAAAAACGCGTATGATTTCGGATCGCCGTGTTACGAATATCGATTAATATACGACGTTCCGCGTTCGATTCCCAATCAAATGGCGCGATTTGAGTTTACTCCCGAAACGTTCCGCCGCGAAATCGCTCCGGCGCGCACCTTTTTGACCTTCGAAGAAGCGAGTTACCTCCGCGAACAAGGGATTTGCGGTCGAGTCGGTCCGCGCGACGTTCTCGTTTACGGCCCCGACGGTCCGATTGAAAACGCTCTCCGTTTTGAAAACGAGTGCGCTCGACATAAGATCCTCGACATGTTCGGCGATTTCGCGCTCGCGCCGGTCGATTGGGACGGCGAGTTCCGAGCCTGCAAAACCGGCCACCAACAAAACGCGGACGCGTTGGCGAAAGCGCTCGAAATCGTCCGTTAAAGTCGCCGTTTTTTTCCTGTTTTCCCTTGCAAAACAGGAAAGCAGTCCTAACTTTAAGAAAAATCGACAAAATCCGCATTTTTCTTCTAATCCACAGAATTTTCCTCGTTCCCTAAATTGGAAATTCTGTTATAATGAAGAAAAATGGCGACGCGTCTTTTTCCGACGCGTCGCGACTTCGGCGAATCCGTCCGCGACGTCGGGCGTTTTCGCGTTATCGACGACGTTTTTTCCTTCTGTCGTCGACTTGCGCCGCGCGCGTTAAGTCGTTTAAAGGCAATGAGAAAGCGTCGACGTCAACCAAAAGGCGAACCAATGAAAAAATTGCGTTTAGGCGTCGTCGGGGCGGGTCGTCTCGGCGGTTTTCACGCGGACAAAGCCGCGGCCAACCCGGAAGTCGAGCTGATCGGCGTCGCCGACGTTTCTGAAGAGAACCGTCGACGCGTTGCGGAAAAGTTGAATATCAAAGACTTTGCGACGGTCGCCGAACTCCTTGCCCAAGTCGACGCGGTCGTCGTCGCGGCGCCGTCGATTCTTCACGCGGAAATCGGTCGCGAAGTTTTGAACGCCGGCAAGCACCTCTTGATGGAGAAACCGGCGACGACGTCCGGCAAGTCCGCGCTCGAACTCGCTCGCCTCGCCGCGTCGCGCAATCTCGTTTTCCAAGTCGGACACGTCGAGCAGTACAACCCGGCTTGGCAGGCGGCGCAAACGTTTTTGACCGACGTTCGCGCCGGTCGCGAATCGGTTTTCGTCGACGCGACGCGTTGCAGCGGATACACCTTCCGTTCGACCGACGTCGGCGCCGTTTACGACTTGATGATACACGACTTAGAACTCGTTTTGTCGCTGATTCCGTCGTCGGTCGAACGCGTTTCGGCGTTCGGTTACTCGCAGTTCGGCGGTTGCGAGGACGCCGCGTTCGCGACGCTGGAATTCGCAAACGGTTCCGTCGCAAGACTTTCCGCTTCTCGCGTCGAACAGGCGCCGGTTCGCAAAACGACGCTCCGCACCGCGTCGCAAACGCTCGAAATCGACTTCGCGGCGCGTTCGGCTAAGCGCTTAACCCCTAAGAACTCGATACTTAACGGCGAGTACGCCCCGACCCGCGTTTCGTTCGGCGAAATGGCGTCGCGCGTTCCTACCTTTATGTCGGAGGAATACGAAACGGAAGAACTCGTTCGCGACCCGTTTGACGCCTTGTCGCTTGAAATGCAAGACTTTGTTTCGTCGATTTTACGCGGAACGCCGTCGACCGTTCCGGGCGAACGCGCCGCGCAAGCCGTCGCCGTCGCCGACGCGATCATCCGCGACGTCGCCGCTCGTTCCGCGACGCTTCGTCCCGCGCTCAAAATCGCCGGCTGACCTTTTTTCAAGCGCGCGCACCAAACGCAACCCGTTTAAAAACGTCGGTTAACGTCTTTCGTTGCGCTTGTCCGGCTCCGAATCCTCGCGACGCTCGCCGTTTCTTTAGTAAACGACGAGCGTTTTTTATCGTCGCGTTTTTCGTCGTCGGCGGCGTCCTTTACCGGCTCGAAACGCCGCCGCGTCTTTCGTTTACCCGCGATACGGCTGCGTCCAAGCGGCGTCGGTCGGAAGCGGCGACTTATCGGCCCCGGTTCCCAAGTAAACCGGTTCGGCGCCGACTCGGGTAACGCGCGCTCGCACATACAAGTCGTCCGATTTCAACGTATACGAACCTTCGACGCCGTCGAACGTCGCCAATTTTTCGCCGATTTTTTCCGAATATCCCTCGATGCGTCGATTCATTTTCGGCCCGGCTTGCGCGTCGAAATACTTCGGCGTCGGGTCGTAATCCTTTTTCGTTCCGAAAAATTCGACGCGCCATTTCCCTTCTTTTTCCGGTTTCGCCTTAACGGAAAGCGTTTTCCCGTCGAACGTTACGTCTTCCAACTCGAGTCCGGTCGAAATATACGAGTCGCCCCGATTCATCGCGTCGAAAATCGCTTTCGGCGTCAGTTCCGTCGCGCGGACGCCGGTCCAACCATAAAACGCGACGAAGCTGGTGTTATAAACGCCGTGCGAGTCGTCCGTGCCGGTTCCGTAAAGGAAGTCTTGGTCGTGCGACGCCCTGTAAGCGTTGACCGCGTCCCAAAGCGACTCCGGCGTCCAAGCGCCCGGAATGAACGGATAAGCGGTGCAGTTGTTGGTAAACTCGAAGAATCTAACCTCCGGCCGCGCAATAAGATCGCTCGCCTGCACGTTGTAATATTGCCAAAGAGGGTGGTTGACCATAAAGAGCCAAGGTTTGCCGGCGCCGTCGTACATTTCGCGCGCTTTGTCGTACGACTTCGAGATAACGCCGCCGATTTTTTCGTCGCCGAGGTAAAAATTCTCGTCGACGTTGATCAAGTTGAGGTGCGACCAAGGCGTCGTCATCTCGAACGCGGACATAAGGAGGAAATTTTCTTTATCGCCGAACTGTTGACGCAATTCGTCGCAAGTCTTTAAACGAACGAAGGTTCCTTCGCCAGTTTCCTTCATAACGACGGCGTCTTCGCCGAAAAATTCGCGCGCTTTGCGAACCCGTTCTTCGGTCAAATTCGAGCGAATGCCCGGCGTCGCCAAGCGTTTCCAATACGACGTTTCGCCGTCGAACGGTTTCGCGTCTTTACCGTCGAACTTGAAGTCGTTTCGTTGCAAGACGTTATGTTCGGTAAACGCGAAGAAGTTGTATCCGCGTTTCTTATATTCCGCGAGCGCGACTTCCGGCAAATCTTGCCCGTCGCTCCACTGCGAATGAGCGTGCAAATCGCCTTTGTACCAACGCGCAGTCGGTTCGGCGGCCTTCGCGACATTCGTTAACAGATTCGGCAGAAGCGGAGCGGCGAGGGCCCCGGCGGCGGTCGCGCGCAAAAAATCCCGACGTTTCATTTCGATAACCTCTTAATTGGCAATAATAACGTTAAACGCGTCGCCGTTTTAACGACGAAGGTCGCGTCGACTTTCCTTTTATTTTAGCGCCGCGACGCGCCAAATGCAAGCAATTTCCGCCAAAATTTAAAAAAAATCGCCATCCGATTTTCAAAGTCGCGGCGCCGTTACGCAACGTCTTTTTTCGCGCCGTTTTCGACGTTATTCATTGACGCCGCGTCGCGACGTTTTTGAAGCCGACGTACGAGCGCTCGCTTCTCGGCTCCGGTCGTTCCCAACGCAAACAACGCCGCCGCGCCGCCGACGACGTAAAAAACGCCCCAAGCGCAAATCGAATAATAATTCGGTTTAACGCAACTCCAAACGACCGCGAACGGCCCCGCCAACGCCGCGACGCCGAGCGCCGTCGTCTTAATATAGCGCGCCCAATACGTCCGCCGCCGCTCGCCGAGAAGGCGACACGTCGCGTTCGGAAGCCAACCGAAATGAATCGCGACGCCGGGCAAAACGGTTCCGAGCGCGACGCCGTATAACCCGAGCCCGCAATAAATAAAAACGACGCTCCAAACAACGTTCGCGGCGCCGTGTAAAATCGCGCCGACGGCCAAAACGCGGTGTCGAGCGACGCCCTGCAACGCTCGCGCGTTCGTTTCGGAACTCCCGCGATATAAAGCGGTTGCGACGACGCAAAGAGCGAGCGCCGGAAAAACGTCCAAATACGCCGCGCCGATCCAACGCTCGACGAACGCTCGCCCAAACGCCAAAACGCCCCCCGCCAAAAACAACGTCCAATAAATCGCCGCGCGATGAATCGCCGCCCGCGACGCGAAAAACTCGCCGCTCAACGCGACGTCGCAACCGTCGTTTCCGCAACGCGTTCGCTTCTCCCCCGCATTCAACGACGTCGCGTCGCCTTTTTCCGTTTCCTCCGAAGTCGGCGCCGCGTCGTTTTTCGCCGTTTCCTCCACCGTTGACGTCGCGTCGTTTTTGTCGCTTTCGTCTTGCATTGACGCCGCGTCATTTTTTGACGTTGCTTCCGTCGACGCGGCGAGTTTCGCGAACCAGTTCGTTTGCCAAGTCGACGTTTCGCGAATGAATGAAGTCAAGTAACTGCACAGCGTTACGACGACCAAATTATATCGCGCGACGTCGTTTAGCGACATAAACGCCGAAATCAACAACAGGTCGCTCCGGTCGACCGCCGTTTCGCCGACTTGCGCCAAAAACGCAAAGACGCCGTATTCGAACAACTCGCGAACCCGTCCGCGCCGAAACGAGCGAAGCGAAAAGCGAAAACGCGGAACCGCCGCCCGCAACAACGCGACGTAAACGCCGAGTTGTAAAAGGGTTAAAACGGCGTTTCCAACAACGAGCGCGACGACGCGTCCGCCGAAAAAGAGAATCGCGAAGTTGACGACGCCGAATAGTATCCGGAAAACGAAAACGGTTCCGCCGGTTAACTCTTGTCGCAACGCGCCGCGCAACACGCCGCAAACTCCGTCCGAAACCTTTGAAATAGCGAACGATACGCCGGAACAAAAGAGCGCGGTCGCCAACGTCGGAGCGTCCGGCCCGGTCGCGAAAAACGACGCGACGCCGCAAGCGACGAGCGCCGTTAACGCGACCGCCGCCGAGAGCGCGCCGAAAAGAACGATCGCCGTCGAGCCGATTTCGTTGAGTCCGTCCCAATCGTCGAGCGCGTAATACTTTGTTACAAAACGACTTGTCGTTGTCGTCAACCCAAAGTCGAGCAACCCGCACCACCCGGCGAAGAGGGACGCGCAAACGTAAATCCCGTAAGCGCGCTCGCCCAACGTCGCGAGCATATACGGCGTCAAAAAAATTCCGAAAAAAATCCCGACGAGGAGCGCCCCGCCCGAAAATCCCGCGCCCTTTAAGAGTCGTTTTAATCCTTGATTCATCGACGTTTATCCCTTGCGTTCCGGCGTTTCAAGCGACGCCGTTTCCCCCTTGCGTTTCGCCGCCGCAACGACGCGCCGCTCGCTCGTTCGTTTTCGCTTTCTTTCCATTATTTTACCGTCGAATCGCCGTTTGAAAAGCCGCCGCGTTCGGTTTCTTACGTCGCCGTCGAAACCGGCGTTATAACCGGCGTCTTTGATTTAAACGTTATCTAACATTTTTCTTTTAAATCAAACGCGTTTTGGTTGTTCTATTTTCGCTCGATAATTTCGCAAAAAAATTTTAAAAAAGTCTTATTTGCTTGAAAAACGCCTTTGTTTCGTCTATAATTAAAAGGGAGCAACCATCGCTTTCGACGAATTTTAAATCGCCCCCTTGTTCAACCTCTTCGCAAGCCTATGTCGAAAAATCGCCAATCGTTTATTTACGACGAATCGTCCCTTTGCGATTATAAAATCGCCGACGACGGCGCCGAACTCCTCCGTGTTCGCGATAAAAACGCGACGTCGCTCGTCGTTCCGAGCGAACTCGGCGGGCGTCCCGTTAAGCGACTCGACAGCTCGGCGTTTTCCGATTGCGCCAAGCTAACGCAAATCGTTCTCCCGTCGACGCTTACAGAAATAGGCGCGTTCGCGTTCTCCGATTGTTCGGCGTTGGAGTCGCTCGACCTTCCCGCGTCGCTCGAAAGTATCGACGCCAAAGCGTTTGACGGTTGCGACGCGCTAACGACGATTCGCGTCGCCCCGGGAAACGCTCAAATCCGCGTCGTCGACGGACTTTTGCTAACTCGCGGCGGCAAAACGCTTACGTTCTGTCCGCGAACAAAGACGGGCGTTTGCGTCGTTCCGGAAAGCGTCGAAGAAGTCGAGCCGCAAGCCTTTCACGGTTGCGACGCGCTAACGCAAATCGTTTTGTCGCCGAATGTTACGTCAATCGCCCCCGCGCGTTCGAAGCCTGTCGTTCGTTGACGCAAATCGTTTTTTCGCCGAATATTAAGGAAATCGGCTGGAGCGCGTTCGAAGGCTGTTCGGCGTTAACGCAAATCGAGCTTCCCGACGCGCTTGAAACGCTCGGCACACACGCTTTCAAGGACTGCGCGGCGTTAACGGAAATTGTTTTATCCCAAGGCGTTAAAAACGTCGGCGGAGCCATTGTAAACTGTTCGTCGCTAAAAGCGTTTCGCGTCGCGCCTGAAAACCGCCAATTTCGCGCCGTCGACGGCGTTTTGTTAAGTCGCAACGGCAAAACGCTTTACTGTTGTCCTTGCGGAAAAATCGGAACCTACGTCGTTCCGGAAAGCGTCGCTAAAATAGCCGAGAACGCGTTTTATCAATGTTCGAAACTTACGGAAGTCGTTTTACCCCAAGGCGTTAAGAAAATAGCAAACAGCGCGTTCTACGATTGTTCGGCGTTGGCGCGAATCGAGTTTCCGGAAACGCTCGAAACGGTCGGCGAATACGCGTTCTGCAAATGCGCTTCGCTAACGGAAGTCGTTTTGCCGAAAGGCGTTAAGAAAATAGCGAACGCCGCGTTCTCCGGCTGTTCGGCGTTGACGCGCATCGAGTTCCCGGAAACGCTCAAAACGATCGGCGCCGAAGCGTTCGAAGAATGCGTTTCGCTGACGGAAGTCGTTTTACCGTCAGGCGTTAAGAAAATCGCGCCCTACGCCTTTTCCGACTGTTCGGCGTTGACGCGACTCGAGCTTCCGGAAACGCTCGAAACGATCGGGCGCGAAGCGTTTCGCGACTGTTCGTCGCTTACCAAAGTCGTTTTGCCGTCAAGCGTTACGAAAATCGGCGTCGAAGCGTTCGGCTCCTGCGCGGCGCTAACGGACGTCGTTTTATCGCCCAACGTCGCCAAAATTCCGCACTGCGCGTTCGTTAGATGCGCCTCGTTGCGACGCCTCGCTATCCCGGAAAGCGTCGAGAAAATCGACGAATACGCGTTCGACTCCTGCTCCGCCGACTTAACGCTTTGCGGAACAATCGGTTCCGTCGCGGAAAAATTCGCTCGCAAACGCGGTTTTCGCTTCGAAGCGCGTTGACGCCGCGTCGCTAAAATCGGTTCCTAAATCGCAATTTTCACTTTTTTTTCGCGACGTCCCTTGAAAAAAAAACAATAATGTATAATACTCTACGGAACGTGTTTGGTCGCTTCCGATTTTCACCGACGCCGCGAAGTCGTTTCGAATCGACGCGACGTCGCCACCATTTTTAAGGAACTTTTGTTTATGTCCAACTCGTTATTTTCTCGACTTTTCGCGCCGCTCCTTTGCGTCGGCGTCGGTCTCGGCGGTCTCTTCGTCGTCGCCGGTTGTTCGAACGGCGGCAAAACCGCGCTACAAGGTGAAGCAACCTACGGCGGCGAGCCGATTCCGCTCGGCACGATCACCTTCACGCCGCAGGGCGACGGCTTCCGCGCAATTCAAACGATTACGGACGGCAAGTTCGATATTCCGGCGAAACACGGCGTCGCGCCCGGCGCATATACCGTTACCGTCGAGGGTTACAACGAAGCGCCCGCCGACGATCCGGATCAAGTCGCCGACAAAATGTTTCCCGACTACTCGACGTCGTACACGGTCGAAGCGGGCGTTCCGATCGTTATCGACGTCCCGTTAGCCGAGTAACGGCGCGCTTTACCGTTCGTTTTCAACATTTTTCCGCAATTATTGTTTACACGCGTTAACGCAACGTCGTTTCACCCCGTTTAACTTTCGACGGCGCTATTATTATTTATCCATCCCTTGCCAACAAGGAGTTTAACGATGCCACGCTTTTCTTCCCGTTCGTCGCGTTTCGACTCAACGCAACCGATTAACCGTCAAGGCTTTACGCTCGTCGAGCTTTTGGTCGTCATCGCGATTATCGGCATTTTGATCGGTCTGCTTCTCCCCGCCGTTCAAGCGGCTCGGGAAGCGGCGCGTCGGATGCAATGCACTAACAATATGAAACAACTCGCTTTAGCGGCGCACAACTACCACGATATTAACAACAACCTCCCGAACGACGGCTACTTCATCGTCGGAAAAACGAACAAGCAGCATTGGCTCGGCGTCCTCGCGAAATCTTGCCCTTACCTCGAACAAACCGCGGTTTACGAACTCCTCGACTGGAACCGCAACTACAACGACGCGAACACGAACGCGAAAGCGGCCGAACACCGCGTCGACGCTTTCCTTTGCC
>JAZNJF010000224.1:0-3015 GCA_045577885.1 Thermoguttaceae bacterium
AAGAGCGATAAAATCGGACGCTTCAACGCGGAAAAATGGGCAAGAAAGGAAAAACGCTCCGCTTGTTCCGGAAATAAGGAGCAAACGGAGCGGAAAACGAACGGCGTCGCAGGGAGCGGCGTTCGTCGCTGAAACGAACGGCGTCGCAAGGAACGGCGCTCTCGCGGAAAACGATTAACGTTGCAGCGCGGCGCCTTCGGCCGATTCGGCGACTTGCGAATCGACCGGGCTTTCGACCGGCGCGTCGGCTTGACGCGGACCGGAGTCGCCGTCGGAGTCGGTCGCGCCGGGACGGTAAACGGCGAGTTCGTCGACGCCGTCGCCGTTGAAGTCGCCGACGACCGGAACGTCGCCCGCTTGCCCGAAACGAATCGACGCGTCGAAGCGGCGGTCGCCGTCGGAGTCGATCAACCAATCGCCGTTCGAGAAGAGACCGATCGAGTCGACGCCGTCGCCGTCGAAGTCGCCGACGACCGGAAGGTAACCGGCGCCGCCCATTCGTTCGAGGCGGACGTCGACGCCGTCGTTCCAGCGGCCGTCGCCGTTGACGTCGAAATACCAGTCGCCGTTGCGGTAAACGCCGATCTTCGCGACGCCGTCGCCCGTCCAGTCGCCGGTAAGGGCGATATCGCCGTCGTTCCCATATTGGAAGACGTGATCGATGAGGTCGACGCGCACTTGAGCGGCGTCGCGGTGCTTCGTCGCGCGGAGATTCAACTCGCTTCGGCTGAAAAGTTCTTCGCTCGGCGGGACGTTTTTGCCGCGGTCGACGGTAATCGTTCGGTTGTGGTCGGTCGGGAGCCCGGGCTCGACCGCGATCGCCTGCGGGTCGGTCGCCCATTGCGGACCGAAAATCCCAATGTCGGCCTTGCCGTCGCCGTCCCAGTCGCCGGAAACCGGTTGATCGCTCGAGGAACCGAGTTCGGCCCAAAGGTCTTCGGCGTCGAACTTGCCGTCGCCGTTGCGGTCGAGGAACCAACGCCCGTCGACGTAAATCCCGATATAGTCGGCGCCGTCGCCGTTCCAGTCGCCGACGATCGGTTTCGCGTCCTCGGCGCCGAACTTGTAATTGGCGAAAATTTCGCCGTTCGAGCCGCGAATCAACCACTCGCCGCCGTCGAAACCGTCTTCGAGCGACCAAGAGACGTCGACGTATTTATAGGAGCCGCCGGCGCCGTTGTTGTAATCGCCGCGGAAGCCGAACGTCGTCGTCAACGCGTCGATCGAACGGGGCGAACCGCCGTTCAAGACGCTAAGTCGCCAAGACTGCGCCGCCGGGAGACCGCCTCCGCCGAAGAGCGTCGTCGTCGCGCCGGGGATATACGGCTGGTTGAACGTATACGGGAAATGGGTCGGCGACGCGCCCCAATAGTTCGACGGGATCGAAATCGGGAAGGAAACGCCCGGCGCGTCCGGGATCGTGTCGCGCGGATTTTGCGGATCCTGCGGTTTTTCCGGTTCCGGAATCGGGAGTTCGCCGAAGTCGTAATCGACGCCCGCGTCGCCCGCTTGAACGGAAATCGCGAACAAATCGTCGTTTTTCATTTCGCCGCCGAGCGAACCGACCGCGTCCTTGCCGTCGTTGTAACCGGACGGCTGCGTTTCGACGACGCGGTAAATTCGGTTCGGCTCCAAGTTGTCGAAGACGTATTCGCCCTTCGCGTTCGTTTGGACGGTTCGCCCGGTCGCGACGTACTCGCCGGTTTCCTTGTCGAGAACCCAAAGGGTTAACGTCGCGCCCTTGATTCCGGCTTCGCCCGCGTCCTTAACGCCGTTGTCGTTATCGTCTTCGTAAACATGTCCGGAAATCGACGCCGGACGGAGCTCGCCGAAGTTGTATTCGATCCCGACGCCGCGACGCGGAAGCTCGATTTCGGCGATTTCGTCGTTCGTCGAGGAGACGCCGACGGTCGCGCCGAAAATCGTTCCGACCGTTTCTTTGCCGTCGAAATAAGCGTCCGGTTGCGTTTCGCGGACGATATACGTTCGTTCCGGCGTTAAATTGTTAAATTCGT
This sequence comes from Thermoguttaceae bacterium, assembly GCA_045577885.1. Classification (GTDB taxonomy): domain Bacteria; phylum Planctomycetota; class Planctomycetia; order Pirellulales; family Thermoguttaceae; genus RUG369. The sequence continues at coordinate 2,016 of JAZNJF010000224.1, forward strand.
AAAAACCGTTTTCGTCGGTCTTTTGCGTCGCGACGAGCGTCGCCGTTCCGTCCGCTTCGACGACGTAAAGGCTAACGACGACGTCCTTAATCGGCGCTTCGCTCGCGTCGCGAACGCCGTCGTTATTGTCGTCTTCGTAAACGTACCCGCTGAGCGAACCGAGCGGAAGGAGTTCGCCGAAGTTGTACTCGACGCCTTGCGCGTCCCAATAAACGTCGACGGCGTCGATTTTGTCGTTCGTCGCGACGCCGCCGAGCGAACCGGCCGCGTCTTTGCCGTCGTCCCAAGCGTCCGGTTGGATCTCCTTGACCGCGTACGTCCGCTCGATATCGAGCGAATCGAACTTGTAAAAACCGTTTTCGTCGGTCGTCGTTTCGGCGATTTTGACGTATTCTTCGCCGTCGAGGCGGTAAAGTTCGACGGTCGCGCCCGGAATGCCGGGTTCGCCTTCGTCGCGGACGCCGTCGTCGTTTTTATCGTGGTAAACGTAACCGCTGACCGAGCCGAGCTTCAGTTCGCCGAAGTCGTAACGTTCGCCGCGTTCGTCCCATTGAACGTCGATAGAATCGGTATAATCGTTCGCGGCGAGGTTTCCGCCGAGCGAGCCGACCGCGTCTTTGCCGTCCGAATAGGCCTCCGGCTGCTTTTCTTTGACCGCGTATTGACGGTTGATATCGAGATTCTCGAAGACGTAGGAACCGTCCGCCGCCGTTTGCGTTTCGGCGATCTTGACGTAATCGGCGCCGTCCCATTGGTAAAGCTCGACCGTAACGTTCGCGATTCCGGGCTCTTCCGCCGCGTCGAAAACGCCGTCGTCGTTCCGGTCTTCGAAGACGTTCCCGGCGATCGACCCGAGCTTCAATTCGCCGAAGTCGTACTTTTCGCCGTGTTGGTCCCAACCGATTTCGATTTTCGAAACGTAATCGTTCGCAAGGTCGCCGCCGAGCGTTCCGAGCGCGTCTTTGCCGTCCGAATAGTCGCCCGGTTGGACTTCCTTGAC
>JAZNJF010000225.1:0-2507 GCA_045577885.1 Thermoguttaceae bacterium
AAAGAGCGTCCGCCGCGACTCGACGGCGAGGCGACGTTCGGCGAGTCTTCGGCGCGGTAAACGCGAATTTGTCCGAACGCGGCGGCGGTTTCGGACGAACGGTTCGTCAGAAGGATCGTCGGCGTTTTGGTGCGCGGCCAAAAAAGGACGGCGTATCGACGAACGACGCCCGCCGCTCGGTCGCCGAACGGTTCGTCGCCGACGACGAAACCGAAATCGAGCGACGTCGGAAAAAGACCGCCCGCGACGCTCGGTTCGAGAACGCCGACGCCGAGTTTTTGCGGAAAGTTCGACGGGTACTCGATTTCCAAAATATGCGGCGCGCCCGGTTCGCGAATCGGGATTGGGAACGCTTCCCAAGAAACGGCGTTCGACGCGGCGGCGGAACCGGCGACGCGGGTCGCGACGTCGCCCAACGTTTCGGCGGACGAACCGTCGACGTTTCCGAACGCGTCGACGGCGGAACCGGCGTCGGAAGCGGGATTAGCGGAGGCGGAACCGGCGGCGCCGAACCAATCGCGCGGGTCGAGACGGAGCGAGGATTCGGACGCGCGGCGCGGCGGCGTTCCGTTCGGGTCGAGGCGCAAAAACGACGTCGACGGAAGTTGAAGTCGAGCGATTTCTTCGGCGGAGAAAGGTCGGGAATTGCCGCCGCCGAGCGGTTTCGCCCAAAGGTCGTCGGCGCGTCCCCAAGCGGTTCGGTCGATCGTCGACGCGGGCGCTTCGAAGCGGTCGAGGGCCCAACGGCGAAGAACTTCGGCGCGTTTTTCGGCGTCGAAATCCTTTTTTTCGCCGCCGGAACGGTCGAAGAGACGGCGCGGATCGAACGAAGACGCGCCGGTCGAACGGGGCGTTTGCCCCAATACGACCGTTCGCGACGTTTCGCTCGGCGTTTGCGCGACTTGCGTAATTTGTCGAGATTGTTTGTTTTGCGCGACTTGAGTATATTGTTGATTCTGCTTGTTTTGCGCTTCTTGCGCGGCTTGTCGCGTCGTTTGTTCGTTTGCGGTTCGAGCGGAAGGTTCGGTCGGGACGTAACGCGCCGTCGACTTGCCGAACGGGGCGATTCCAAGACGCGGCGGCGTCGATTGAGGCGACTTTTCGTTTTTGCCCGATTTCGGCGATTGCGCGCCGTCGTTTTGGGGCGCGTCGGCGTTCGCGTCGTTTTTCCGGAAGTTGGGGAGCGAGAAGCGTTTGGAGAACGCGCCGCGCCAACCGGGGTTCGTCGGGTCGATCGTTTCGAGCAACTCGGCGCGAAGGTCGCCGTCGAAGACGGCGGAATTTTCGCCGTCGGAACCGGCGTTTTCGGGGGTTCGCGGACGATTCGAAACAACGACGCCTTGTAAAACGCGGCGCGCGAAGGGGCGACCGTCCGACGGCGCGAACGAAAAAGTCGAGCGCGGCGCCGGTTTAGGGCGGAGTTCGAGCGAGATTTCAAAAACGCCTTCTTCGCGGGGCGCCGTCAAAACGAATCGGCGGGCGACCGGAACCGCGTTCGGATCGCCGACGACCGCGTCGTTCCGTTGAATTTCGGCGAGCGGAATTTCGACCGTTTCGGTTGCGAACGCTTCGTCGACGCCGCGTCGCTTCGCGTTAAGCGTCAACGTCAAATCGCCGCCGAGTCGAGACGCGGAGGAGCGGGGCAAAACGGTCAAACGAAAACGCTCGCCGGGGCGCAAAACGGGGGAGTCGCCGCGCGGCGGAACCGGTTTCGACGCGGGCGCGCCGTTCGCGTCGAGCTTTTCGAAGCGCGCCGGGAGCTCGTCCGCCGGAGCGCGAACGACGCCGACGAAAGAGCGACCTTCCGCGTCGAGCGGGATGCGCGTCGACGAGTCGATCAAGCGTTCGACGAGAACCGTTTTTTCAAGCGTTCGTCCGGTTGAACGATCGCGGAGTTTGACTTCGAGGCGCGCGTCTCGGGGGCAAAAAAGGGTCGTCTGAAAACCGCAAAAGGTCAGCGGCGCGACCGTTTGGAGCCCGACGCAAGTTTGCGCTTCGTCGGAGAAAAAGAAAGCCGTCGCGCAGGTCGGGGCGACGCCGAGCGGGATCATGTCGGCGAACGAACCGCGAGAGAGGCGGATTTCGCCGTCCCAATTCGTCGGGGTCGCGCTCGTTAGAACGACGTCGACGCGCATCAGGCCGGGGCGAAACGGGGCGGTTTCGACGGAGTTTGACGGTCGCGGCGAGTTTGCGGAAGCGGCCGACGACGGCGGAGCAAGCGTCGCGTCGTTGGGCGAGTCGACGGCGGAATCGGCGGGAAGTTCGGCGTCGACGGGCGCGGTCGAGTTTAACGAATCGGCGGAATTTGCCGAAACGGCGAACGCGGTTTTCGACAATTCGGACGTTCCGCTTGCGCCGTCGAAGCCGACGACGAAGGCGAAAACAAACGAAACGAAAATCGGCAAGGCGGCGCGCGGCATTCGGACTCTTAACGGGAAGTTGGCGAATAAAGGGGAAACGGGGAAAAACGGGAAGCTGGGCGGTTGGACGAAAAGTCGGGGGCCAAG
>JAZNJF010000226.1:0-17240 GCA_045577885.1 Thermoguttaceae bacterium
CTCGACGCTTAACTCGGTCGGCGGCGGCGAAACGACTTGGTTCACGGCGCACTATTACGGCAACGGCGGCGCTATCGGCGCAAGACCCGATTCCACAACGAATTACGGTCAAATCACGACGCGTTCCACGTCCGGCGAAATCTCCGACAACGGCCTTTTGACGGTCGGCTACCACCGCAATTTTGCGTTCGCGGCGGACGGAACGTCGAACACGGTTCTCTACTACGAATCGTCTTGGAACGATTACCAAGGTTTTCGCGGTTGGCCGCGCGGCGCTTACGTCGTCAACGCCGGTTCCGATTATCAATCGCCGAACAACGGCTACTGGAACACTTGCTCCGTTAAGTCGTTTAAAACGGCGTTTTACATCAACGCCGGCATTCAAGCGAAGTCGCGCGGCGATTCCTCGACGACGAGCGGAACCGGGCGTTTCAGTCCTTTCCGCGTCATCGGACTTTGGACGAGCCATCACCCGGGCGGCCTGAACGTCTCGATGGCGGACGGCTCGGTGCGGTTCCTCTCCGAAACGACGTCGGACAACGTTTTGCTCTCGATCGCGTCGGCCAACGGCGGCGAAAAGTACTCGCTCGGCAATTAAACTCGGGAACTAAAAGCCCAACGCAACCCCTTCAACCGCGTCGGTTAGCGCAAACGTTTCCTTACGGCGCTTTTTCGCCGACTCGTTCCCGAACGTTCGAGTCGGCGGCGGTTCGACGGTTTTTCCAAAAAACGCTTGCGCGGCGCGGTCGCTCCGGGTATAATGAACGCGTCGGCGGCGCTCGGGTTCGGTTTTCCTCCATCCGCTCGCCGTCTTCGATAAACGCAACTTGACCATTTACAACGCGTTGCGACGCCAGTGTGTCGCGGCGTTTTCCCCCTTTTTAGGAGACGCTTTATGAAAAAAACGCTCTTCGCGACCGTCGCCGGTTTTTGCGCGACGGCGGCCCTTTTCGCGCTTTCGACGCCGCTAACGTCGGTTCGCGCCGACGAGCCGGCTATCGCAAACGAATACGACGTCGTCGTTTACGGCGGAACCAGCGCGGCGATCACGACCGCCGTCCAAACGAAGAAAATGGGCAAAACGGTCGTCGTCGTTTCGCCGGACAAACACCTCGGCGGCCTCTCGAGCGGCGGGCTCGGCGCCACCGACTCCGGCAACCGAACCGTCATCGGCGGGCTGTCGCGCGAATTTTACCACCGACTTTGGCTCCACTACCAAAACGACGACGCTTGGACGTTCCAAAAAATGCCGCGTCAAAACGGCATCCCGGGCCAAGGCGGACGCGGCATCGACAACGAAACGAAAACGATGTGGGTCTTCGAACCGAGCGTCGCCGAGAAGGTGTTCGAAGATTTCGTCGCCGAATATAAGATTCCCGTCTTCAAAAACGAACGCCTCGACCGCGAAAAAGGCGTCGTCAAAGAGGGCGCGTCGATCCGCTCGATTACGACGCTTTCCGGCAAAAAGTTCGTCGGCAAAATGTTTATCGACGCGACTTACGAAGGCGACCTAATGGCCGCGGCGGGCGTTTCCTTCACGACCGGGCGCGAACCGAACGCCAAGTACGGCGAAACGCTCGACGGGATCCAAGTCCGCAACGCGATTTATCACCAATTCGAAGGGCCGGTCGACCCTTACGTCGAGCGCGGCAATCCGGACAGCGGTCTTCTTCCGTTCGTCAACGCCAAAATCAACGGCGCCGACGGCGAAGGCGACGACCGCATTCAAGCCTACAACCTCCGCATGTGCCTCACCAACGACAAGCGGAATATGGCGCCGTTTGAAAAACCTGAAAATTACGACGAAAAACAATACGAAATCCTTTTCCGCTCCATCGAAGCCGGTCAGACGATCTTCACGACTTTTTCGCCGATGCCGAACCATAAGACCGACTCGAACAACAACAAAGCGGTTTCGACCGACTACATCGGCGGCAATTACGGTTATCCGAACGGGACTTACGAAGAGCGCGAAGCGATTTACCAAGCGCACCTCGACTGGCAAAAGGGCCTGATGTGGACGTTGCAAAACCACCCGCGCGTCCCGGAAAAAATCCGCGCCGAGTTCCAAAAATGGGGTCTCGCGAAAGACGAATTTGTCGACAACGGCAACTGGTCGCATCAAATGTACATTCGCGAAGCGCGCCGCTTGGTCGGCGACTTCGTCGTTTCGGAACGCCACCTCCGCTACCTCGACGACACGCCGCGCTCGGTCGGGATGGGCTCCTACAATATGGACTCGCACCACATTCAACGCTACGTCGACGTTACCGCCGACGGCAAGCCGACCGTCCGCAACGAAGGGGACGTTCAAGTCAACCCGGGCGGCCCGTATCCGATCGATTACGGCGGGCTTTTGCCGAAAAAAGCGGAGTGCGACAACCTCCTCGTTCCGGTTTGCGTCAGCTGCACGCACATCGCGTTCGGTTCGATCCGGATGGAGCCGGTCTTTATGATTCTCGGCCAAAGCGCCGCGACGGCCGCCTGCCTCTCGCTCGACGCGAACGTCGCTCCGCAAGATTTGCCGTATGAAACGTTGAAGGCGCGCCTCCTCGAAGACGGTCAAGTCCTCGAATACGGCGACCGTCCGAAACCGATTCGGGCGAGCGACCTTCCGGCGACGACGCTCGACTCGAACCAAGCGACCGTCGACGGCGCTTGGGTTCGCGGGCATGTAACGCGTCCGTTCGTCGACGACGGCTACCTGCACGACGACAACAAAGACAAGGACGGCAAGTCGGTCCGTTTCGACTTTAACCTGCCGAATCCCGGCGTTTACGACTGCCGTATTTCCTATTCGGCGCTTTCGAACCGCGCGACGAACGTCCCGGTCGTCGCGAAATCGGCGCTCGAAACGGTTGAAGCGACGGTCGATCAAAAGGCGAAACCGGCGATCGACGGTCTTTTCGTTTCGATCGGCAAAATCAAAGTCGGCGACGACAAAAAAGCGTCGATCGAAATTTTCGCGAAAGGAACGAACGGACACGTCATCGTCGACGCGGCGCAAATGATTCCGGTAAAATAAGTTAACGCCGCTTGCGATTATCTTGAATCGACGCCGTTTAACTTAATTCGGTTTTCCCCAAACAACGACGCGACGTCGGCGGAGTTTGCTCCGTCGACGTTTTTATGTTCTTGTTCGCCGCGTCCGCCTCCTTTTCCGCTTCCCTTTCTTTTCTCGATTGAAATGCGTTTTCTCTCCCCTCGTCCTACCAAGTCTTCCCCAATTTAAAAAAATTGCCAAATTTTGCAATTTATTCTTGACATATGTTCTTTTCTGTATTATAATAAACATATGTTCAAAAAGGAACCGCGAAAAAATTAAGTTCGGTCGCCGTCGACCGACTTTTTTAAGCGTTTTTAAGACTCCCATTTTGGTTGACTTTTAACCGTTTGTTTCGACTAACATTTTGAAACGAACCCTAAAGTTAGCGTTATCTTTAAAATTAAAGGAGCCTTCGCAATGAAAACGATCGTTATCGGAGCCGTCGCCGGGGGCGCGACCGCCGCGACCCGACTTCGCCGTCTCGACGAAAAAGCCGACATAATTCTTTTGGAACGCGGCGATTACGTCTCGTTCGCCAACTGCGGTTTGCCCTACCGACTCGGAGGCGTCGCCAACCGCGACGCGCTTCTCGTCGCGACTCCGGAACTGTTGCGCCGCCGTTTTCGCGTCGACGTTCGCCCCGGCTCGGAAGCGATTTCTATCGACCGCGCCGCAAAAACGGTTCGCGTCCGCCGCCGCGACGGTTCGGAATACGCCGAAAGTTACGACGCCCTAATTTTAGCGACCGGCGCTTCTCCAACGTCGCCGAACGTCCCGGGCGCCGACGACCCGCGCGTTTCGCCTCTTTGGACGGTTCCCGATTCGGACGAAATCGCTCGCCGTCTCGACTCCGGCGCCCGCCGCGCGCTCGTCGTCGGTTCCGGCTTCGTCGCGTTAGAGTCGGCGGAAAATCTTCGTTTAAAGGGTTTAGAAGTCGTTTTAGCGGTTCGCGGCGACCAACTTTTGAAGACGATCGACCGCGAAGCGAGCCGTTTGATCGAAAACGAGCTGACGGCGCTCGGCGTTCGCGTCGAATTCGGCGCTTCGGTCGCGGCGTTCGAACCGACGCCGGACGGGAACGGAATTTCTGCCCTCTTAACCGACGGTCGCCGCCTCGACGCGGATTTCGTCTTGACGGGAATCGGCGTTCGACCAAACTCGCAACTCGCGCAATCTTGCGGTTTGCAAACCAACGACGCCGGTTATATCGTCGTCGACGAGCAAATGCGAACGTCGGACGAATCAATTTTCGCGGTCGGCGACGTCGTTCAAGTCGTCGATTTGACGACCGGACGTCCGACGGCGGTCGCCTTGGCGGGCCCGGCCCAAAAACAGGGACGCGTCGCGGCGGACGCGATCGTTTCCCGCGCCCGACAATTAGAAAGCGCGAATATATTAGATAGCGCAAACAATCGCTCAAATCCGCTTGACTTAGCCGACGTTAACAAGTTAGCCGACCATTCTCCCGTCGCCGCTTCCGAATCGCGATACCTCGGAACGCTCGGCGCGTCGATTTTAAAAGTCGGTTCGCTCGCCGTCGGAAGCGTCGGCTGGACGGAAAAACGCTTGAAAGCGGCGGCGCTTCCGTTCCGCAAAATTTACCTAAACCCTTCGTCGAACGCGAGTTTTTATCCGGGCGGAACGCCGATTTTCGTCAAGCTCCTTTTCGCGCCGAACGACGGCAAAATCCTCGGCGCGCAGTTCGTCGGACGGCAAGGCGTCGACAAACGAACGGACGTCGTCGCGGCGGCGGCCCGATTCGGCGGAACGGTTCGCGATCTTGCGACGCTCGAACTCGCTTACGCGCCGCCCTTTAACGCGGCCAAAGACCCGGTCAACGAAGCCGGAATGATCGCGTCCAACGTTTTAACCGGTCTAACCCGCCCCGTTTATCCGGACGAACTTCCGGAAAACGCGCTCCTCCTCGACGTTCGAACGCCGGAAGAATTCGAGTTGGCGACGATTCCCGGCGCCGTCAACGTTCCGCTCGACGAGTTGCGCGACCGCCTCGGCGAACTCGACCGCTCGCGCCCGATCGTCGCGTTTTGTCAAGTCGGGAAAAGGGGTTACGTCGCCGAACGCATTTTGCGTCAACGCGGTTTCGACGTTTTCAACCTCTCCGGCGGCTTTTCGACTTGGCGGCTGTTCAATCCGCCGACGTCCGGCCCGTCGGTTCCCGCCTCGACGTCCAACGTTCCGCAAACGCCAAGCGCGCCGACGACGTCGAACGTTCCAACCGATTTTGCCGCAACGACTTCGAGCGCCGACGCGGAACCGCTCGAACTCGACGTCCGAGCGCTCGCCTGTCCGGGCCCGATCGTTCGTTTGCGCCGAACGTTCGACGCGGCGTCGCCGGGAACGGTCGTTCGTCTCCGAGCGGCGGCGACGTTCGAAATCGATCTGCGGAGTTGGGCGCGTTCGGTCGACGTTCGAATCGAACGGTTCGAAACGCAAAACGGCGAACTAACGGCGACTCTCCGCAAACCCGGCGGTTCCGAGACTTCCGTCGCGCCGCAGCCGTTAGCGCCCTCAAACGACGCGGACTTTGCGGAACAAGCGAAAAACTTTGCCGCGCAAACGCAAAACGCAAAGTCGGCGGCGATCGTCCTGTTCAGCGCCGACCTCGACAAAGCCCTCGCGGCGTTAATTATCGCTTGCGGAGCCGCGGCGTCCGGCGTTCAAACGAGCGTTTTTTTCACCTTCTGGGGACTGAGCGTTTTGCGAAAAAATCCGGCGCCTCGCGTTAAGAAAACGTTATTTGACAAGGCTTTCGGATTCCTCCTTCCCCGAGGCGCGGAACGTCTCAAACTGTCGAAAATGAACTTCGGCGGCGCCGGTAAGGCGGCGATGAAATACGCGATGAGCAAGCAAAACGTTCCGACGCTTCCGGAGTTGTTGACGCAAGCCAAAGAACTCGGCGTTCGCTTCGTCGCCTGCGAAATGGCGGCGAACGTGATGGGGTTCGCGCCGGAAGAACTGATCGAAGTCGACGAAATCGCCGGCGTCGGTCGTTTTATCGACCTCGCCAAAGACGCCGGGCCGACGCTCTTCATTTAAACGCAATCACCTTAAACAACGAATAATCAACGCTTAGATCAAGGAGAGGAAAATGCCGCGCGCGCCTAAATGTCGTCGCGTTTGCTTGGAGCCGAAATGCCGTCGTTTTGAAACGGCGGACGCGGATTTTTCAAACGAAAATCGCCGTTCGATAACGATCGACGTAACGGAATTCGAAGCGTTACGTCTTATCGATTACGTCGGTCTAACGCAAGAAGAAGCGGCGACGCAAATGAACGTCGCCCGAACGACGGTTCAACGGCTGTACAAAAGCGCGCGCCGCAAACTCGCAACCTTTGTCGTCGAAGGACTTTGCCTTGACGTCGAAGGCGGTTCTTACGAGCTTTGCGGGCGCGACCGCGAAACTTGTCGCAAGGAATGCCGTCGACGTTGCCCCAATCGCGCGGCGGAGAACGACGATTCGGAATCGCCGTCGAACGCCTAAAAGAAAAACATTTTTCAAAAAATCAAACGTCGCGTCGTCGTTCGTCGCTTTTTATTTGCAACCCGAACGACGACGCGACGTTTCGAACGTTTAAGCGTTTCAAGCGTTTTTCGTCGCTTTCGCGGCCTTTTCGGCGAAATGCGCGTTCAAAAGTTCGACGGCTTTCATCATAATCGACGCCGTGTGGCGCTTGCAACGCTCGCCGACCAGCTTCTTTTGCTCGTCGGTCGCGGCTTTCATCCAAGCGCCGCCCATCTCGCGGCAAGTCAATCCTTTAGCGACGACGCGCAAGAAGTTCGGCGCGTCGTCTTTTTCCGGAACGTACTCCGGAAGCGCGGTTTCCCGGCCGTATTCGCCGAGCGCCGCCGCCAACTTGCAGACGTCCGCGTAATCGTCGAGGAAGCAGCTGAAGAACATAACGCCCCCCGCGACCGCGCCGCAAAGTTCCTTCAGTCGCCCGAACCCGCCGCGAGCGCAACGGAACGCGACGAACGGGCAAGAACGAGCGACTCGCGCCGCCTCCGCGTCGACCGATTCGACCGCCGTCGCGTACGCCAAGACGGCGCCCTTGAACGCGCCGTAAAGACAGCCGCCCGCGTCGTAATTCTCGTAAACCAGCTTTCCAACGAGATTTACGTCGACCGGCGCAAACCGCCAAACCGCGTCTTTCGTCGCCGTTTCCTCCGCGTATCCGAGGTCGCTCAACACCGTTCCAAACGCCGCCAACCCGAAACCGGTCGCCAACGCGTCGCGTCGAGAAATTTTCGTCATCTCAACCATTCTCCGTTACCTTATTAAAATAATCAAAAACGACCGCCGCGACGTCGTTTTTTCTTCAAAAACGCCGCGACGTTTTCTCCTGTTTCTCCGTTTGCCATTATACGCCGTTTCAACGCTAACGCAACCCCGACGCCGCAAGGTTCGGCCGCGCCCGCCCTTCTTCGCGACGATTTTATCGATTTTCCCGAAAAAAACGCCGAAAAACGGCTTTTCTCGCGCCTTCGCCTTAAAAAAAACTTGAACGCGGCGGCGTTTTGCGTAAAATAAATAAACGACTCAAACTTTAACGACGCTTTTTCGGAGGTTTTCGCAATGTTCTCCGCCTTCCCTCTTTTCGCGACCGCGACCGCCGCCCTCGTCGTGGAGACCGCCCAATCGTCGCCGCCCGCGCAAACGATTTTCTCGACGGAAATTGCGCAAACTTTGCCAATCCCCGAAACTTCCCCAACACGCTTAATCTTCCAACTCGCGCTCTCGCTCGGGCTCGGCCTTTTGATCGGGCTCCAACGCGAAAGCGCGCGCTCCGGATTCGGCGGCGTCCGCACCTTTCCGCTCATCGCCGTTTTCGGAACGCTCGGCGCTCTCGCGTCGACTCGGTTCGGCGTTTGGATTTTGCCGTCCGGGCTCCTTTGCGTCGCGTTAATCGGAATCGCCGAGCGCGCTTTTTCGTTGGCGCGACGTTGGATTCGCGCCGTCGAACTTAACGCAACCCATTTAAACGCAAGCGCTTCCGAAAACTCGTTTCCTCTCGCTTCGTCGTCGAAAAATTCCGCGACAAAAACTAGCGAAATCAAAGACGTCTTGGAGAACGAGTCGTCGCCCCGACGCGATTTCGGCGCGACGACGCTCGTCAGCGCGTTGGCGACTTATTGCGTCGGCGCGATTTTGGCGAACCCGGCTTGGACGCTCGTCGGGCTTGAAGCGGGCGCGATCGTCGCGATTTTGCTCCAATTTAAGCGAAAACTGCACGAGATTTCGGCCGCGCTCGGCGAAAACGACCTCAACGCGATCATGCAGTTCGCGCTCGTTTCCTTCGTCGTTTTACCTATTTTACCCAATCAAAACTTCGGGCCGTTCGGCGCGTTTAATCCATTCGAGGCTTGGTTGACGGTCGCGCTGATTGTAGGGATGAGTTTAGCCGGTTACGTCGTGTACAAGTTTTACGGGGCTAACGCGGGCGTTCTCTTCGGCGGGTTCGTCGGCGGAGCGGTTTCGAGCGCGGCGACGACGACAAGTTATTCGAAAGCGGTCGCGACCGGAGCGACAAGCCGAGACGTCGCGGCGGTCGTTATCTTGTTGGCGTCGGCGACGCAAACGGCGCGAGCGTTGATTTTAGAGGCGTCGGTTTCGCAAGAATTCTTCTATCGTTGCGTTCCGGCGTCGGTCGTTTTTATCGCGGCGTCGGTCTTGCCCGCGCTTTGGATTTGGCGCCGAATCCGTCGCGACGCTCGCTCGTCAACCGGCGCGACGTCGTCTTCAAGCGGCGTTTCGGAGCAGAAAAACCCGACGCAATGGAAGACGGCGCTAACTTTCGGCGCGCTTTACGTCGTCATTTTGTTCGCGATCAAAGCGTCGAACGCGCTTTTCGGCGACCTTGGGACGGTCGCGTCGGTCGCGATTTCCGGTCTCGTCGAGATGAACGCGGTCGCGCTTTCGGTCGCGAGGTTGGCGACGACCGACCCGGCGACGATGCAAGACGGTTGGAAGTTGATTATGATCGCGTCGATTTTTAGTTATCTTTTCAAAATCGGCGTCGTTTTTTCAATCGGCGGCGCGCGCTTCGGCTGGAAAGTCGTCCCGCTCTTCGCGATCCCCTGCGGCGTCGCGCTCGCGTCGGTTTTGCTGTTTTAAATCGTCCTTAACCTCTTTGTTCCAAAGTGTTTAACACTCATAAACAAACACGGCGCCGCTCGCTCGAAAAGTCGTCTTTTCGAACGAACGACGCCGCGTCGTTTTCAGGAAGCGATTCGACGTTTTGTCGCCGTCCCGCCGGTTTTAAGGGACGATTCGACGTTTTGTCGCCGCTCCGTCGAGCGCTTTCGCTTCGGAAGTCGCGTTCGTTCGGCGCGACGCCCGCGAACGCAACCCGCCTAACCGCTTATTTTAGAAGCGTTTTCCTTCCGCGGCGCGCTTCGCCAAGAACTCGTCGCCGAAGCCGAACTTCTCGACGACGAAATCGACGTCCTTGTCGCCGCGACCGCTGCAACACGCCAAAATCGTCTTGCCGCGATGCTCCTTCGCGTACTTCATCGCAAACGCGACCGCGTGCGAACTTTCGAGCGCCGGAATAATCCCTTCCGAACGCGACAAGCGGTAAAACGCCTCGACCGCGTCTTCGTCGCCGATCGCTTCGTAACGCGTTCTCCCGACGGAGTTTAGGAACGCGTGTTCCGGGCCGACCGCCGGATAGTCGAGACCGCTGGCGATCGAGTAAACCGGCGCCGGTTCGCCTTGCTCGTCCTTCAACATAATGCTTTCAAAGCCGTGCATGACGCCCTTAGAGCCGTAAGTCGTGGACGCGGCGTGATTTCCGAGTTCCGGGCCGAGTCCGAGCGGCTCGATCCCGACGATTTCGCACGAGTCTTCCAGGAACGCCGAGAACATGCCGATCGAGTTGCTCCCGCCGCCGACGCAGGCGCAAACGACGTCCGGGCCGAAACCGTTCGCTTCGATAAATTGGTCGCGCGCCTCGAACCCGACGCACGCTTGGAAGTCGCGCACCATCATCGGGAACGGGTGCGGACCGAGCGCGGAACCGATGCAGTAAATCGAGTCTTTATAATTCTTTGCGTAAGATTCGAACGCGGAGTCGACCGCTTCTTTCAGCGTTTTCAGGCCGTGCGTTACCGGAACGACGTTCGCGCCTAAAATCTTCATTCGCGCGACGTTCGGCGCTTGCTTCGCGATGTCGACTTCGCCCATATGGATTTCGCATTCGAGGCCGAAGTACGCCGCCGCGGTCGCGAGCGCGACGCCGTGTTGCCCGGCGCCGGTCTCCGCGATTAAACGCTTTTTGCCCATATACTTAGCGAGCAAGCCTTCGCCCATGCAGTGGTTCAGCTTGTGCGCGCCGGAGTGGTTCAGGTCTTCGCGCTTCAGGTAGATTTGGCACGAGCCGTCGCCGAGTTCGCGCGACAGGTTTTCGCAGTGCGTTACCGGGGTCGGACGGCCTTGGAAGTCGCGGCGAATGCGGCGCAGTTCGGCGATGAAGCGCGACGAAAGACAGATCGTGCGGTACGCTTGCGTCGTTTCGTCGAACGCTTTTTGGAGGTCCGGCGGAAGGTACGAGCCGCCGAATTCGCCGAAACGGCCGTTTTCGTCCGGGTAATTTTTCAGGTAATCGCGAAAGTTCATCTTCTTTTCCTCGTTCGCTAAACGTTGATATTATTGAATTTAAATCGTTTCAAAAGTCGGGTTCATTCGCAAAAACGACTAAACGTCGTTAAACGTCGGTTATAGGACGCGAACGCCGGAATTCGTCAAAAAGAAGTCGATTTTTCGCCGCCGCACTTTTGTCGCTCGCCGCGACGCAAGGAAAATCGGCGTTTTCCGTTTCTACATTTGCTTAAAGAAATATCGACGCAATTTGGACCGACGGCCGCTCGCGATTCTCGAACGCCGCCGCCCTGGCAAGAGCTAACGGTTCAAGAACGCTTCACTTGGAGCGACGCCAAGAACGCCAGTAAAATTGTCGATAAATGCAAATCATCGTTAGATTTCGCTCAAAACCGCGACGGAAAACGCAAAAACCGAACCGTTCGGCTTCCGACGTTTCCCGGCCGCTTCTAAAACTAAAGTTTAATCGCGTCGGGTAAAATTGCAAGCCCCCCCGACGCGATTTTGCGAATTTTTTAAAGATTTTCGCGAAAATTTTCTCGCCGCCGTTCCCAACGTCGAAAACGCCGCCCGCTAATCCGTTTGACGTCGCCGTTTAGAACAACTCGCGGTCGACGCCGCCCGCTTCGGCAAGATTCGCGCGGTTTTATCCCGTCGCCTTTCGTCGTTACGAACGGACTTTCCGTTCGACGTTCGGGTCGGTCGCGACGGAGCGGATAAAGTCCATTGCGGCGGCGCGCTCCGCCTTTTCGTTTTCCGGAAGCGCGGCGAACTCGGCTTCCATAAAGGCGAGGAAATCGGCGTAAGTCGCGAACGGAGACAACTTAGCGAATCGCTCCCGCTCCATCGTCGCTTCTTTGCGAAAAACGGCGCGAAGGTAGGTTTTGTCGTCGTCCTCCAATTCGTCGAACGTTCCGACGCCGGTTTCGTTCCGCGTCTTTAAGCTAAATCGGAAATTCGGGTAACAACTCGAAACGATTTTTTCCGCCTTGCGCGTCCAAGCGTCGAACGCCTCGCGCTTTCGCCCGCGTTTGTAATCGAGCCGCGCCCAATCGTCGCAATACTCGCCGCCGCAACGCTTTAAGTGCTCCGCCGCGCGTTCGTAATCGCCGTTCATTTCGTAAGCCCGCGCAAACTCGTAATCGTCGTCGCCGAACACTCCCTTCTTGTACAACTCGACCGCGCGGGCCCCGTCGCCGACTTCCATCGCCAAGAGAAACTCGCCGTGCCTTTCCTTCTTCGCAATATTTGTCGACACATAGTAAATGGAAAAAACGATCCCAACAAAAACGACGACGCGACTTACCGTTAGGACGCCCTCCGTCCAATCGGCCGCGCGTTCGAGAAACGACTTTCGAGCGGGAGTCGCTTCCGTTTGCTTTTTGCGTTTCATCGGTCAAACTCCTTAAAAATCGCGTTAAACTATCGACGTTAAAGACATTAAGGAAACGCCGCGCAAGAGTCGACGCCGGTCGCTTCCTTCGCTATTTATTGTAGCAAAGCGACGTCGCGCCGTCAAGCAAATTTTTGAAAAAATCTTGCGTTTTTTTGAAAAAAAGAGGAAAAGAAAATGCCGAACGCTCGACTTCCGATAAAAAAACGCCGCCGCTTTCCCTTCGCTTAACGTTGAAGCGGAAAACGGCGGGGTCGGTTAACATTGCGATTCAACGGCGCAAAATCAAGCGCAACCGTCGCAAGCGCAAGGTTTATCGAAAACCAAGTAAATATCGCAAGTATTGAAGTCGATTTCCCAATGAGCGTTTTGCGCGCCTTCCCAACCGTACTCCGCGGCGCGGTCGCTCCACCACGCCTCGAACTTCTTTTGCGTCTCGGCCATATCGGCGATCACGCGTTCGTAAAGCTCCGCGTTGATCGGGTTAACGACCATAAACAACTCTTTCAGCGAGTTGCGGCGCTCGAAGAGCGCTTGAATTTCGTCCTTTTGCTCCGGCGTAACTTTCCCGACGTTTTTCTTTTCGGCGTTCATCGTTTTATTTCCTTTATTCAAAGCGTTTAGCAATTTTCGTCTTGTCGTTCGTCGACTTGCGGCCGCGCGTAACGTTTCTTCATCAGCTCGTCGAACGGATCGAGGTAGTCGATTTCCGGAATGCTTACGAAGTCTTGCAAATACAAGGGTTCGATCAGTTCCCGCGACGCGTTCCGCTCCAAGTGCGCGCAGACGCATTGTTGACGCGACGGCGTGTTGACCTCGAGCGTCGTCCGCTTGTTCGTCCAAACGCAACGGCGGCAGTGGAACGCGTCGCAGTTTTCGCAAATCGGCGCGTATTCGAGACGATACAGGCGTTGGTCCTTAATCGGAAGCTCCCGCGTTTCAAGGACTTCGGCGACCGACGCGATTCGGAAATCGTCGTTGTTCTCGGCGTAATAAAAGCCCGGGCAGACGTAAAAATTCCCGTCCGGCCCAACCGCGACGTGCTTGACGCCGGCGTCGCAATGGTTCCGATCTTCGAGTTGCAAACGGTCGGTCAAAATCGACAGTTGCAACGGTTTCGCCTCCTCGCGCTCCGGAAGCCAAGCGGTCAGGCGCTTCAAGACGTCGCGGTACGTTTCGAGGTCGGCGTCGGTCATCGCGCCCATATCCTTGATAAACAACGAGATACGCTCCGTCGCGAGCGAGCGTTCCGCGAGGAACTCCGGCAAGCGCGACAGATTGTCTTTCGCGATTCTGACGATCAAATGTTCGGTCGGGCGGTAGTCGTCGGCCCAAACGTCGGCTTCGAAATCGAACACGTCGGTCGTCTTTTCGTCCGCCGCGAAGGCCGCGCTCGCGGAACGGAAGACGATGTAATCGTTCCATTTAAGGATTTCGCGCTGGGCGTCGGTCAACGGCGCGTCGCCCAAAATCAGGTTCAGCGACAGGTTCTCGGTCAAGGCGTAAAACGCGATTTTTCGGAGCGTTTCGTCGTCGAGGATTTGACGCGGCTTCGGCGACGTCTCATAATAGCAGAAGGACGGCGCGGCGGAGTCGAGTAAAACGAGGAGCGAACGCAAGCCCTTGCGTTGAGCCAACTTCGCGACGCGAATATCGTTCTCGTCGGTCGTCGGCGCGATTTTGTCGAGTTTGTTCCAAAAGTAGTTGTTCGCCCGGACGCGCGCCTTGTGCAGTTTGCAAATGTAGGTCGCTCGACTCGAAATCGTGTCGGTTTGCGCCATGTCGAAGTTATTCCCCTGACACCAAGCGCAACCGCTTGCGTATTCGCAACTTAAACACTTTTCCGGCGACTGCGTAACGCGGTCGAGCGCGTGGAACGGTCGGAGAAGGTTCGTATCGACGCCGGTCGCTAAGCTCCCAGTGTCGCGGGACTTACGGTTCGAGAGCGAATATTGCGCGAACCGAACGCACGGGTGGAAGCCGCCTTCGGTATTGACCGCCAACATTCGCCCGGCGCCGCACCAGTTTTGATTTTCGGTTTTCGGGTCTTGGTAGAACCCGATGTAACGGTCGAAAAGCGAACAGTTTTTATCGACGTACAGCTTGCGGTCGATAATCTCGTCGGCGAGCGCGATAAGTTGTTGTTCGAAAACGACTTCGTCGCCGTCCTTCCAAACGTCCTCCATCACGACGTTCATATTGATCGTTTTGAGACCGAGTTCCCAAAGGTGGAGGACGGAATCCTTAATGTAGCCCAAATCGCCGGGGCCGATCGTCGCCTTCGTGCCGGAAACCGGGAATTGCTCTAACCACAGCGGAATAAGGGGTAAGATGCTGTCGTAGGAGCCGCTTCCGTCGGGGAAAACGCGCTGGGCGTCGTGTTTTTCCTTCGTGCCGTCGATAGAAATTTGAATTTCGACGTGCGATTTATTCTTTTCGATAAAGCGTTGAACGGCGGGACTTCCGTAAAGGAGACCGTTTGTCGCGAAACTAATGCGGTAATTGTCGAACCACGGGTGGTTTAGCTCGTAGGTTCGCGTCTTGATGTAGTCGCAAATTTGGTCGAGCAAATCGACTTTCAGGAGCGGTTCGCCGCCGATAAAGTCCCAAACGACGCTCCCGTACGGAAAAAGGTCGGGACGCGACAACACGTAATCGACGGCGCCCTTCGCGGTCTCGAAATCCATCTCGTGAAACGTGTTCTTACCGCAGATATAGCAGTACTTGCAACGCAGTTGGCAGTCTTCCGTTACAATGAACGTAATCGACGCCGCCTCGCCGCTACGCCACTCTTCGTTCCTATCTCGGATTTTCAACAATTTCTCGTCGTTCGTCGACGCTTGATTTTTTTCCATTTTTCACCTTATGTTAACCGCTCGCGAACGCTTGATTTTGATCGACTTACAGTTCAAAACGGGATAAAGAACGTCGCCTAACTAGTCGTTCTGAAACACGTTTTCCCACAGGAAAGCATACAAGTTCCGACGCAGGAGCCTCTGCACGAACCGGTGCAAAATCCATTGCACGTGCTCTTGCAAGATCGGTCACAAGAGCCTTTACACGTAAAATTACAGTATCCCGTGCAAGTTTCCCAGCAAGAAGACGAACACACGCCCCCGCAAGAAGTTGGCGGAGTCGGTTTCTCTTGCGCTGGCAGGGTTTGCGACGCAACGCTTAAAAACGGAACCACGAGCGTAGTTTGAACCAGCGTTTTAAAAAATGCGCGTCGCGTTTCACTACGTCTAAACATAACTTATCACTTAATAAAAACTTAACCCAAACAAAAATGCAACGCGCTCCCCTCGCCGCGTTGCACCGTCTTACAAGCCGTTACGGTTTCAGCTTGAAGTCGACAATATACCACAACTGGCTTCGCAGATACCTTTACACGCATCCTTGCAATAAAATTGACACGTGAATTTAAAAGTATGCTTTACACTTATTCTTGCAAGCAAATTGACACGTAGTTTTACAAGTATAATTGCAATTATAATTGCAACTGTCGCGACAAACGGCATTACAGAGAACGGTACATTCATACAGGCACGTAGTCATGCAACTAGTGGAGCAGGAACCCGTGCAAGTATTCTCACAAGAAGAGGAAGGCGCGGTAGGTTGCGCTTGCGCCGCCGGCGTCTCCTTCGACGCGACGGCGAGGAACGGAACGGCCAGCGCCGTTTGCGCGACTTTCTTGAAGAACGCGCGACGGTTTTCGATGTTTTTCGACATAATACGTCTCCTAAACATAAAGTTCGACAATTTTCAAAGACGCGGCGAGACGTCGCGTCGACGATCGAGAAGCCGACGTAAACGGCGTTTTTTCAAGACTTAAAATTTCAAAAAAGTTTTGTTTCGTCGTTTGCGCCCACGACCTAGCGGCAGTATAGCATACAAAAAAAAAAAACAATAGCAAATTTCAATAATTTTTCCAGAAAGTTGTAAGTTTTCAACGGCGCGCCGCAAAATCGTTATAATCGGCGTCAATCAAGCGTCGGAAACGAAAAAATCGTCGCGCTTCAAGCGTTCCGTTCCCCCAATTTACGTCGGCAACCGCACGACGCGGCGCCGCGGTCGCCCCGTCGACAAGAAAAGAAAAGTCGACGCCGCAAGAAACGCAAAAAAGTCGAACGCTCGACGCGACGCCGCGCCCAAACGTTCGACTTGCAATAAAAAAACGCGCCCCGACCGTCGAGGCCGAAGCGCGTTTCGTTAGAACGTTATCGTCGTAAAACTAGCGACAATTAGAGTTCCTTAATGAAGATGTTGCGCCAACGGATTTCGCCGCCGTGCGTTTGGAGTTGGATCGGGCCGGTCGGCGGAACCGGTTTGCTACGGTCCCACGTGTATTCCATCGGCGTGTCTTTGACCGTTTGTTTGCCGTTGAGCCAAACGTTGACGACGTCGTCTTTCATCGTAATGCGAACCGTGTTCCATTCGCCGAACGGTTTGTCGGCGTAAACCAACGGCATGCGAGCGTTCTTTTGGTTGTTCCACAGCGCGCCGGAGCCTTTGTCCGCGCCGAGGTTCCATTTGCCGCCCTCTTTCGTCGTGTCCCAAATTTGAACTTGCGGGTTGCCGCGGAGATAAATGCCGCTGTCGGCCTTCGCGACCGTTTTGTATTCGAGGCGGAGTTCAAAGTCCTTGTAGAATTTTTCCGTCGACGCGTACGGGCCGTTCCCGTCGTTGACGAGTTCGCCGTTTTCGACCGTCCAGCATCGCTCAAATTCCGCTTGGTGTTTCGCGTAGAAGTCGGCGCGCTCGGCGTCCGTCATCTCAATCAACGGGTACGGGTGGAAGTCGCGTTTGCACGGTTTCCAACCGGTCAGGTCTTTGCCGTTGAAGAGTTGAACGAACCCTTCCGGGCATTTCGACGCGTCGTCTTGAGCGAACGACGGAAGAGCGCAAGCAAACGCCAACAACGCGGCGCCAAAAGCAAAGAATTTCGACATTTTCGGTCTCCCAAAAAATTTCCGATGAATTAGCGAATCGCCGACCCAAAACGCGTCGGCTCGAACGCTTTCATTGTAACCGACGCGCCGCCGAAAGTCAAACGCCGTCCGCAAATTCGCGACGTTTTTTCCAAAATAACGCCGCCGCCGTCCGCAAAATCGCTCGAGTCGCCGTCTTTTCGCCGCTCCCCCTATTTTAACATCCCGCCGCCAACCGCCGCCTTCTCCCCGCCC
>JAZNJF010000227.1:0-5320 GCA_045577885.1 Thermoguttaceae bacterium
AGTTGTTGCGCGTTCGCGGCGGCGTTGGCGCGCATCGCGGCGCCAAATTTTTGCTCCGTAAACGCGACGACTTTACCGCCGGCGCCTTTTCCCGTTAGAAACGCTTGAATCGCTCCGGCGATAATCGCGGCGATCAAAACCGGCCAAGTAACCGCGTCCGCGCTCACGACGGCGATCATCGTCGTCGCCATCCTCTCGGCGACCGGCTTCGATTTCAAGAATCCCCGACTCCGCGACCGCGCGCTCGTCGCCTTTTTCGCGACCGCGAAGCGCCGCTCGCGAATCGACGTAAAAGCTCCCCGCTTTTCCGAGCTCCGTTCGTCCGGCCATCAGTCTTTCAAAGTACTTCTTATGTTCGCGCTCTTCTTCGTCGCCGCGAATCGCGTCGGCGTGCGTCGCGATAAAAAACAGATTTTCGCAGCCTTGTGCTTTCAGCAAGTCGAGCGTTTCCAATTCTCCGACGGAAACCGCCTGCGCGCGACGTCAAATAGAGAATCGCGTCGGCGTTCTTCGCGTATACCAACGCGATTAAGTCGCGTCCGTCCGGGTCGTCGAGCCCGACCGAGTCGATCAGCTCGACGTTGTTTTTACCCAACCAACGCGTTGATTAACGCCGACTTACCGACGTTAAAATTCCCGACGACAAGCGCGACGAAGCGCTCCGCGCGGAGCCGTTCAAGCGCCGTCCGCGTTTGCGTTTGCAAGTTGGGCGCGGCGTCCAATTCGCTCGTTAACGTCGCCAAACCTTCGGCGCATTCTTCCAGTCGAATCTTCAATTGGTCGTATTGTTCGTACGTTTCTTTGCTTCTTTTCTTTTTTCCGAAGACGTTGCGTTCGGCGCTCGCGGAGCGCGGCGCGAAAAAGCGACGCGAGCCCCGCAAGACCCGCGCCGCGTCGTTATTTTACGTCGGCAATCAACCGAGCGCGATCACCGCGTCGCCGATTTGAGCCAACGAAGCGCGATATTCGCTCAAACGTTTTTCGCTCTGCGCCAAACGTTGTTTTTCTTGCGCCAAGTCGTTTTGTCGCCCCTTATTTTCCGCCTTTTTACGTTGCGCTTCGCGTTCGATATTCTCGACGTCGCCGCGCAACACCTTTTCCAACGCGCCGACCACTTGCTTCAATTCGCCCTCAATCTTAGAACGCAGTTGTTGCGCGTTCGCGGCGGCGTTGGCGCGCATCGCGGCGCCAAATTTTTGCTCCGTAAACGCGACGACTTTACCGCTGGCGCCTTTTCCCGTTACAAACGCTTGAATCGCTCCGGCGATAATCGCGGCGATCAAAACCGGCCAAGTAACCGCGCCCGCGATCAGGACGCCGATAATCATCGTTACGACCTGCGCGACGATATTCTTCACCATCTCTTTGACGCCGAAAGCCGCGCCGACCCCGCCGCTCAAAATTCCAAGACCGGTGAAAGCGCCCAAAACGCACACCGCGCGCTCCCACATTTGAGGCGAACCGTCCACCGAGTCGCCGTTCACCGAAACGCTTCTCGCGATCTCGCCGGTCAAAATCGCGCGCGCTTTCAAGACTTGACGGTCGAAACGCGCCCCTTCTTCGTTCACCATTTCTTCGAGATTTTGCAAACGCCGCGCGATCGTCGGTTCAAGGCGCGTCCGCGCAAACTCGGTCAATTCGCGCTCGAAACGTTTTTTTAAATGCGCGCTCGTTTCTTCGACCACCTTCTTAACTTTCTCTTTGGTCGGAATCACGAAACGCGATTTCGGTTCGAAACCGTTAATCCACGTCGACGAATCGAGCCCCTGCATAAAATTCAGCGTCTCGATCGCGCATTCGTTCACGATTCCTTCCATCTCCAAATTGACGTTGCGCAAAATAGCGTTCATCTGCCGACGCGCTTCCTCGAGCTCTTTCCCCAAAGTTTCGCGAATTTGCGCCAATTCTTCTTGCGTCTTGTCGGCCAAACCGCGACGCATTTGAAGAATCTTCTCCACTTCGTCGCAGGTAACTCGCAACCCGCGAACGTTCGTCAAAATCTTATCGCGTCCGCGACGCGAAACCAAAAACTTTTCGAGACCGGCTTCGATTTCGAGAATCCCCGACTCCGCGACCGCGTCCTCGTCCCCTTTCGTTCGTCCGCGAAGCGCCGTCCGCGAATCGACGTAAAAGATCCCTTCTTTACCGAGCCCGGTGCGTCCGGCCAACTGCTTTTCGAGATACTTCTTATGATCGCGCTCTTCGTCTTCGTCGCCGCGAATCGCGTCGGCGTGCGTCGCGATAAAAAACGGATCTTCGAACCCTTGCGTTTTCAGCACGTCGAGCGTTTCCAATTCCCCCGCGGACGCGGCGTGCGTGCACGGCGTCAAATAAAGGATCGCGTCGGCGTTCTTCGCGTGTCCCAACGTGATAAAGTCGCGTCCGTCCGGGTCGTCGAGCCCGACCGAGTCGATCAGCTCGACGTTGTTTTTGCACAAATCGAGCGGCCACGTCATTTCCATGCGTTCGTAAGCCGAGTCGACGTTGCCGTGTTCGTCGAAATGCTCGATCGAAACGTATTTGTCCAATTCGTCGGCTTCGATTTCGAACGGCTCGCCGGACTTCGGATACATCACGATCTTTTTCTCTTCGCCGTAACGAATCGTGCAGAGGACCGCGGTCTTAGGAATCGGACTGGTCGGCAAGATTTTTTTCCCGACCAACGCGTTGATAAACGTCGACTTACCGGCGTTAAAGACCCCGACGAGAAGAACGACGAAGTTCTCCGCGAGAAGCCGTTCCAACAGCGCCTTCGCTTGCGCTTGCAGGTTGTCCGTCGCGTCCAATTCGCGCGTCAACGTCAACACGCCTTCGGCGCTCTTCGCCAATTGGCCCTTCAATTTGTTGTAAGATTCGTATTTTTTATCTTGCGCGTTCATTGTCTCTTTTTCCTTTTAATTATTCGACGGCGCGCGCCTCGTTGCGCCGACGCGCGCCCTAAAGTTTTATTTTTTATTCGTTAACTTAATTTTTCGCTTGCTCGAAACGCGACGCGATCAGTTGCCTTTCGCGAACAATTTCGCGCAAATCCCGTCGACGCGACCTTCCAAAGCGTCCCAATCTCTCGCGCTCTTTTGCGATTCGCAGTTTTTCTCCAACGCTTGCGTCTCGGCGTCGCTCCAAAGTTGGCGACGTTCCTTTAACGCTTGGAGCAAACTTTCGTATTCGCGCTCCAACCACGCCTCGAAAGCGGAGTCCAATTCGTAAATTTTCGAGGTAATCTCGCTTTGCAGCATTTTTTTCGCTTTTTCGCGGTCGCCGGCGATCTCCTTGCGCGTCCAAAATTCGCCCGCGACCCCCGAAAGCGCGCCCAACGCAAACGCAAAGGGCGAAAGGATCGCGCCGGCTAAAGTAACGCCGATCGCGATCGTTCGCATCGTCGTTTTTAACACGAAGACGTCGTTGAAATCGTTCTCTCGCGCGCCTCTTTCCATCGCGTTCAAGTCGTCGCGTTCGAAGACCGAATCGCCTTTCTTCGGCCCGTCGACCGTAATTTCGTACCGCTCGCCGAAAACTTCCGCGACCCTGCCTCGGAGCCAACGCAAATCGTCGAGGACCCCGGTCCGCGCGCCTTTTTCGATTTCCTTCAACCTTTTCGCCAACGAATCGATTTCGCGAGGCCAATCGACGCGCGCCCAACGTTTGAAATCCGTTTCTTTTTCCAATTTAAACTCGACGCTTTTGTCGAACTCGTTCCCCAGTTCGGTCAAGCGTTCGTAAACGCGGTTGCGCAAAGCGCTTCTGCGCGAGCGAAGTTCGAGCGCGATCGCGCTCCAGTTTCCGTCTTGCTCGGCGACGGCGTCCTTGCGTTTCGCCAAATCCGCTTCGAGTCGTCGATTCGCGGCGACTTCGGCGGCGCGCTCCGCTTCGATCTGTTTGCGCAACGCTTCCGCGCGTTCGAGCGTCGCGTAAACGAGGTTCTTCTTCCGCTGTTCGTCGCGCGCTTCCGGTTTCCGCGCTTCCTCGATCCAAGCTCGCAACTCGGCGGAAATCCCGTCTTTCGTCGACTCAAAGAAAACCGGAATTTTCGAGTCGGTTTCGGCGACTCGCGCTTTGACGTAACGCGCGACCGTTTCCCACTCTTCCGGGTCCGCCGCCATTTTATCTTTTTTCATCACGACGACGGTCGTCTTCGCGCCGATCAACGAAGCCAACGCAAGCAGCTTCGCTTCGTTCGCTCGCCAAGGTTGCAACGCGTCGATCGTCAAGATCGCGAAGTCGGTTTCCCCCAACGCTCGCCGCGCTTTCTCCGCTTCTTCCTCGGAGTTCAAGGCGCCAAGACGACGCTCGTAAAACACGTTTTTCCAATCGTTTTCGTTCTCGGAAGCGCACGTTAAGACGATCTCGCGTCCGCCGTCGACGCTTTCCAAATACGCCTGCAATTCGCCGAACGGTCGGGCGCGCTCCGGTTCTTCGCCGTCCAAACGCCACCCGATCGTTTTGTCGTCGGGTCGCGCGAAAAGATAACGCTTCTCCGCTTTATTCGGCGTCGGCGTTACCGTATGCAAGGGCGCGCCGACCGCCCCTTCGAGCGCCGAACTCTTGCCGACGTTGTCGCCGCCGACGACGAGCCCCTTGACCTTCGCGTCCGACAAGCGACGGTACAAAGCCGTCGGATACGAGCAATCGACCTTATCCCCCAACTCTTGACTAATATTCTTGATCTCGGCGATCGCTTCGCCCAACGTCAACGCGTCGGCGGTAAAAATTTGATCCGTCATTCCGTTTCCCTTTTTATTATTTATTATCGCTTATTATTTTACGTCGCTTTTATTTCGGCGCTTCGAACGCTTTAAGCCGAGCCGTTTTCGCAACGGTCGCGCAAGGAGCTTCGACGCCCCTCGCGCTCCCGTTCCTCGCTCCGCCGCGTTAACGCTTGTCGCGCAAAGCGGCGCGCGTCGCTTGCAGTTCGTCGCGTCGTTGGCTCAATTTGCGGAGCCAGTTTTCCGTTTCGGCGATTTCCGCGTTGGTTTTTTGAATGTTTTTACGGTGTTCCTTCCGCATCGCCTCGACGGCGTCGGCGTAAACGCTTTCGTACTTTTTCACCAAAGCCGACAATTCCCGGAACACGGACGAGCGCGCGTCGGTCAAGTTCTTTTGCGCCGCGTCGTGCGCTATGTTGGCCCATTCGTTGTATTAAGTCGGAGGCCAAGCGGTCTTAGGAAGACAAATTATTGTGCCAACTCCTTGGCTCACAGAACGACATGGCTACGATCCGACTTTTTCACCAAAGCCGACAATTCCCGGAACACGGACGAGCGCGCGTCGGTCAAGTTCTTTTGCGCCGCGTCGTGCGCTATGTTGGCCCATTCGTTGTATT
>JAZNJF010000228.1:0-2141 GCA_045577885.1 Thermoguttaceae bacterium
TTGGCCTCCGACTTAATAAATCTCCTCCGGGCGCTCGACGGCGGCGTCGGCGCGGCGCTTCGCGACCAACGGAACGCCGAGTCCGGCGCGGCGGCAGTCGAACGAAAGCTCCTCGACTTCGCGGTCGGCGGCCAACTCGAACGACTCGATCTCCTCCGGCGCCCAAGAGCCGGAAGCGACGCGGCAGTAAGCGGTTAGCGTCGCCGACTCGCCTTCGAAACGGCAAACGGAACCGGGGCGAAACGGCGTCGGCGAGTCTTTTAAGAGGAGGCGCAAGAGGCGTTCGCAGGAGCCGTTGTAAAGGACGGCGACGTCGCGAGCTTGCGCGTCGAACATCGTCGAACGGCGGCTCTCTTGCAGCGTCGGGTTGAAGAGGTAATGATAAGCGTAAAGGGCCGACGTCGCGTAAATTTCGACGGCGAGGGCCGGGCGCCGCGTTTCGAGCCGTCGCGCTTCCAAGTAAGCCGATTCGACGTAAGCGTAAACCGCTTCCGGGGAAGGTTTCGCGTCGATTTCGGCGAGGAGCCGCTCCAACTCCGGAACGCGAACTTTCTTTTCCGGAACGCCGAGCGCCTTCAACGTTTGCGTCGCGCTTTGACTCCGTTTCGGGCCGAGCGGCGAGGAAACGGCGAAGCGGCGGTCGGCGGCGTTCGGGCGGATTTGGTCGAAAAAGGTCGCGCAACCGGCGTTTCCGGCGAGAAAAACGAACGCGGCGAGGAAAAACGTCGCGAAAAACATCGGGGCGCGGAAAAACGGGGCGCGACATTGGGAAGCGCAAGATTGCGAGACGCGGCGAGAGGGGGCGTTTCCGGCGCGACGTTCCCCCGGCGGCGCCGTCGTCGGAGCGACGAACGGCGTCGAACGCGGAAACGGGGCGGACGTCGAGCGGAAAACGTTGCGCATCGGAGTTGAAAACGCGTTAAAACGGGAGAAACGGGCGGTTGGGGGAAACCTGCAAAAGGGCGGTCAACGGTCTTCCGAAACGAGGAGGCGTTTCATCGCGCTTAAATAGGCGGCGATTTGAACCGGTTGCACGTCGTCCCAAGCGGCGAGTTTGCGGGTCATGATCGCGACTTTCAGCGCTTCGAACGGCTCCGCGAAGTCGGTCGGAATCGGGTCGAGTTTCGAGATTCCGTCGAGAACGTCGGCGGTCGATTGGCGCGTCGGCTCCGACTCCCAAGGCTCGTCGTCGCCTTCGAACTCGCCGAGGTCGACTTCGGCGTCTTTCTTGCTTTTTTTCGCCTTTTTCTCTTTCTCGTCGCCGAGTTCGCCTTCGGTCGGAGAAATCGTTGCGTCGCCGGACTCGTGCTCGCGCCGTCCGCCGTTCGAGCGCGGGAAATCGGCGTCGGGGTCGGTCGGATCGTAAGCGGCGAAGTCGGCGTCGGAGTCGTTGAACGGATTGACGTCGGCGTCCGGCTCTTCGACGATAATTTCCGATTCTTTCGGTTTGCGAGCGGGGGGCGCGCCGTATTTTTCCCAACGAGCGACGCGAGTTTGCGCGACCGAAAGTTTTTCGTCGGAGGCTTTTTGGAGCCAATCGTCGGCGTCGTCCCAATCGAGCGCGGCTTGGTAATGACTCCAAAAGAGGTTGGGGAGCGGTTCCGACGCGCCGAAACGCTCGTAAACGCGGCGGAGGCGCCCGACGTGTTGCGGCGAAACGTTCCCGATGCGTTGCGCGATCGACTCGTCCGAGTAAATTCGGCGCGGAAGACCGGCTTCGATCAGCTTCGTTCGCCAAGAATGAATCACCTTGCCCTTTTCCCAGTTCGTTTGGCTGACGAGACGGTTCCAAAAGCCGACGAACTCCGACGCGATTTCGTCGATCAGCGGCTCTTTTTCCGGCGGAACGACTTCGTCGTCCGCGTCGCTTTCGACGTTCGAGTCGGCGTTTTCCGCGTCGGAGGCGCCGCCGTCGAAGACCGCTTGCTCCGCCGCTTCGTCGTCGAACGAAGAAGAGGCGGCGTCGGAAACGTTGTCGAATTCGGGGTAATCGGGGGCCGTCGTTTCGGGCGCGTCTTCCCAAGGCGGGACGCTTTCGAGTTGCGAGTCGGACATCGTTGAATTTTCCGTTTCGTTAAAATGGGGGGATTGGGGGGAACGCGGGGCCCGAGACGTCGGGGCGAACCGTCGGGGGACGCTGG
>JAZNJF010000229.1:0-1969 GCA_045577885.1 Thermoguttaceae bacterium
CGCCGTCTCCCGCGCCGCCCGTCGACGACGCCGCGTCGTCCTCCGTTCCTTCCCGTCCTCGTTCTCGACGACGCCAAGTCGCGCCGCCGGCTCCGTTCGATCCGGCCGAACTCGTCGACGAAAAAACCGCCCTCGTCGCGCTCAAAACCGACCTAACGCGCCGCCTCGGAGAAATCTTCGCGCAACGTTTTGAACCGCTTGGCTTTAAGAAAAAAACGGCGCAATGTTGGACGCAAACGACGCAAACCCTTTCGCGCTATTGTCGTTTCGTTTTTAGCCCTCGTACCCTTTTTGTCGTGTTCGGGTACTCCGTTCTTCCGCAGTTCGACTGTTGGGCGAACGCGCCGCAAGACGCCGAATCGCAAGCGCTTATCGCTCGTTTTCGCAAGATAAAGCCCGAATTTCCCGGTCGTTTTAAGTACGACTTGAAGCCTTGCGCCGACGAAGCCGCTTTTTACAGCGACGGTCGCGTTTGGGCTTATCCTCCCAACGACGGAGAAACGGAAATCCTTGTCGCCCAAGCGGATGCGTTTTTCGCCGACGAACTCGTTCCGTTTTTCGAACGCTTCCCGGAAATCGACGATCTTCTCCGCGAGTACGACGCCGGGCTGATTCCGCAAAAGTTCGCGCTCGGTCAATTCGCCGGGCCGCGCCGCGAATTTTACGCCGCTCAAACTCGTTTCCGCGCCGGCCAATACGCCGAATCGCTCGCCCGATTCGAAGCGGTTCCGGAACTTTTGAGCCTTTTCGACGAAACGCCGCCTAACGCTTCGACGCAACTTTTGCTCGAAGTCGCGAGATTAGGCGCGTTAAGCGTTCGCCAAACGATTGCGGAACGGGGCCCCGGTTCCGCCGCGCCGTCGACGTCGCCCCTCCCGGAACCGCTCGCGGCGGCTCTTCCCTTCGCTCCCAGCGCCAAAGCGCGCAACCTCCGCCAAAAGCAAGAGTTAGCGTCGTCGTCCTTCGAACCGGAAACGACGGTTCCTCGCGCCGCCGTCGCCAAGAGCGCCGACGAGTTGCGCCGACTTCAAAAAAAATGCGCGCAAGTCTTGGAACCGCTCGGCTTTGCGCGAACGTCGCCAATCCGTTGGACGCGGGAATCGGCGACAATCCGTCAAACGTTCAACCTCGACGCCTTCTTCGGTTCCCCTTCCCTCGACTTCGCCGCTTCTCTCAAACTCGACTTCTCGCCTTGGGACGCCGCGCCGCAAGACGAAGAAACGCAAGGGGTTATCGAACGTTGGCGAGCGTTCGCCGCGAAGCGTTGGCCGGACGGCGCGTTCCCGAATTGCGAAGACGGCTATTGGCGTCTCGATTGGGCGACGCCGATTACCTACTCCCCGCCGTCCGACGACGTCGTCCGAACCATTACTCGGGAGCAGATTCGAGAAGACGTTCGCGGTCGTTTTTTGCCCCCGTCGAAGCGGACGCCGACGTCCTTCGATGAAACGCTAAGCAAAGTTGACAAAGGCTTTAAAGAAACAGTCGTTCCGTTTTTCAACTATTGGCGAACGTCGCGCGACGTCCTCGACGCTCCGCGTCCCAGTTATCGAAAGTCCGGTTTTTCGACAAGGCCGGGCGTAAGCGACGAAGCGGCGGACAAACTTTGCCTTGCGATCGCGCTTTTTCAAGCCGGGCGTTACGCCGAATCGTCAAAAAGATTCGACGCCTTGTCAAAGTTGAAGAAAAAACCTTACGCTCGGCAAGAATACGACTCCGCCGATTGGGCGACATTACAAGACGCCGCGAGAATCGCCGCCGAATGCGTTCGCCAAATCGTTCAAAACCAAAAGTTAAAGCGATAACTAACGAAAACTCGCCCGCCGCGCCGACTTTTTTCCAAAATTCGACGGCGATTAACGTTCGCAATACGACGTTCAGACGCACCCTTTTTTCCAACGTAAAACGACACGACGCCGCAACATTCGAAGCGCAAATCCGCCAACGCAAGAAAGGTTTCCGTCAATGC
>JAZNJF010000230.1:0-4565 GCA_045577885.1 Thermoguttaceae bacterium
CCCCGGTCGCCGGAACGTCGGGCGCGGCTTCGACCCCGGTCGCCGGAACGCCGGGCGCGGTTTCGACTCCGGTCGCCGGAACGCCGGGCGCGGTTTCGACCCCGGTCGCCGGAACGCCGGGCGCGGTTTCGACTCCGGTCGCCGGAACGCCGGGCGCGGTTTCGTCGGGCCCCGGGTATCGCGTGTACGTTACTAAAGAAGGGGACAACCTGTTGACGATCGCCGAAAACGAACTCGGCGCCAGCTCGCGTTGGGGCGAAATCAAACGGTTGAATAATTTCCGCTCCGGCGCGACCTATTTCGACGTTGGAACGGCGATTAAACTGCCGCTCGACAATTAACGAAAACGCGTTTGACGTTTTCGCGCTTCTCGACGTCGCGTTTCGTTGCTCGGAACGCGGCGTTTTTTTGTCGTCGGAAAACGTCGCGTCGGCTTTCGACGCTTCGACTCCGGCTCGAAACGGGGACGTCGGGGGAAAAACGCCGGCGTCGGTCGACGCAAAAATCGTTCGCCGTCGTCCGACGAACCGACGGCGGTTAAAAAACGAGCCGGTATATTTTGCGGAACTTCTCTATTTTGAAAGGGCGAAAAAAAGTTTTTTTAAAATTTTCGCCTTTCGAGCGAAAAAGCGCCGGTTTAGGCGTTTCCAGGCTTGCGAAGAACGAAAAAAAATGGAAAATGAATAGAATCGACGCGGGAAATTTTTCTCGGCGATTCGTCGGCGTCTTCAAACGACCGAACGCCGTCGCGACGGAGCGCGGCGCGCTTGCGGTTTTCGCGCCGGTCGGCGAGCGAATTCGTTCGAACGGTCGATCCGCGCCGGTCGGCGAGCGAATTCGTTCGAACGGTCGATCCGCGCCGGTCGGCGAGCGAGTTCGGTTGAACGGTCGATCCGCGCCGGTCGGCGAGCGAATTCGTTCGAACGGTCGATCCGCGCCGGTCGGCGAGCGAATTCGGTTGAACGGTCGATCCGCGCCGGTCGGCGAGCGAGTCCGACCGTCGAGCGGTTGGCGACCGTCGAGAAAAAGCGTCGCGTCGAACGGAAAGTTTTTCGACGTCGAGAGCAAAACGATCGTAACGATTGGAAAATACGAAAAAGACAAATGAGACTAAAAATCATCCGAATGGATCTCCCGCTCAAGCATGTGATGACCGTTTTTCGAGGAACGATCAGCGTGATTCGAACGGTCGTCGTCGAACTGGAACAGGACGGTTTGAGGGGATACGGCGAAGCGTACGAAGATCAACATTGGGGGATCGCCATCGAAAGCATGGTGCGTTCGCTTGAAATGTGTCGCGAAAAAATGGGGAAATACGCGCTGGCCGACCCGTACGCGTTCGGGCGTTTCGTCGCGCCGATGATGCGGGACAATCCGGCCGCCGCGTCCGCGCTTGAAATGGCCGCCTGCGACCTTTGGGGAAAATTGCGCAACCAACCCCTTTGGCGCATTTGGCGAACGAACCCGCGCAACCTCCCGATTTCGAGTTATACGCTCGGTCTCGACTCGCTTTATCGCATTTTGGAAAAGTTCAACGAACAGCCCGACTGGCCGCTTTATCGCGTCAAACTCGGTTCGCACGAGGATATGACGATTCTGCGCGAGTTGCGCAAGCGGACGAACGCGCCGTTTCGCATCGACGTCAACGGGTGCTGGACGCTCCAACAGGCGCTCGATTATATGGACGAGCTGAAAACGCTCAACATCGAACTGATCGAACAGCCGCTCCACCCGGACGATTGGGACGGAATGGCCGCGTTGAAGGAAAAATGCCCCTTTCCGCTCATCGCGGACGAGAGTTGCCGTTGCGAGGAAGACCTGGAAAAATGCGTCGGGTTTTTCGACGGCGTCAACCTGAAACCGGTGAAGTTCGGCGGCTTGAATCCGACGCGGCGAGCGCTCGAGAAGGCGCGCGCGCTCGGATTTAAAACGATGATCGGCAACACGATCGAATCGTCGATCGCCGCGAGCGCGACGTCGCAGTTCGCGCCGCAGCTCGATTACGTTTACCTCGACGGGCCGCTCCTCATCGACAAAAAGATCGGTTCCGGCGTTCAACTCGACCGCGGACGGATTATTTTGCCGCGCGAGAACGGAACCGGCGTTAGTTTTCATTCGCGTTGAGCGAACGCGTAAAATAAGCGTCGCAAAGCAAAAGGGGCGACGCGAAACGGTTCCGGCGGCGGGCGGTTTTTCCGCCGAGCGAAATCGGGGAAAAAAACGGTTGGGAAACGACGGAACGACTCGACGGCGCGACGTTGGAACGGCGCAAGGGGCGAAGGCGCGCGTTTTCGGAGCGCCGTTCCGGCGTCGGGCGCGTTAAAATAACTCGTTTGGGAAGATTGGGAAAACGAACGGACGGCGATGGCGGCGCAAAAAAGAACGCGATTGTACAGTCGGCGCGGCGATTTGGGCGAAACGGGGCTTCTGTACGGGCCCCGCGTTGGAAAAGATCATCGGCGAATCGAGTTGACCGGAACGCTCGACGAATTGAGCGCTTGGCTCGGGTGGGCGCGCGCCGAAGGGCTCGACCCGCGAGTCGACGCGGTTTTGGACGACCTGCAACGGGCGATTTTCGACGTCGGCGCCGAAGTCGCGACGTTGACGCCGGCGAAGTTTAACGTTCGAACGGTCGGCGACGTCGAAGTGAAGGCGTTGGAGCGAACGATCGACGTTTGGGACGCGCAAGTCGAGCCGCGACGCGATTTTGTCGCGCCCGGCGGAACGAAGTCGGCGGCGGCTCTGCACGTCGCGCGGACGATTTGTCGTCGAGCGGAGCGCCGGGCGACCGCGTTGTTGCGATTCGACGAAACGTTTTCGCCCCGCGTCGTCGCTTGGTTGAACCGCGTCGGCGACTTGCTTTTCGCGTTGGCGCGCTTTGAAAACGCTCGCGCCGGGCGTCGGGGCGAACGGTTGACGGACGAAACGCCGCCGAACGAGAAATAATGTCGCGATAAGATTGATATCGAGCGAAATTTAAGCGGAAAGGGCGACGGCGACGTCGAAAACTTCGCGCAACAACGCCGAACGTCGAAAGACGTTCGGCGTTGTTGCTTCTCTTGCTTCTCTTGCTTCTTTTTGTTCTTAACGCTTGCCTTGGCGACGTCGGCGAAGGGCGAGCCAAGCGGCGGCGCCGAGAACGCCGCTCCAAGCGACCGCGCCGAGAATCGCGCCGACGAACAACCGACGGGGGCGATAAGTCGCGACGAAACAATAAGTTCCGTCGGGAAGCGACGTTTGGCGCAAAAAGCGGAGCGTCGGTTCGATCGGCGCGTCGAACGCCGCGTCGCGTCGCGTTTTGAGAAACGCGGAGGCGGCGTCGGCGTCAAATCGAGCGCTTAGGAGCGTCGCGACGTCGGCTTTGGCGTCGAGCGGGTAAGCGCGGCCTTCCCAATCGGGCCAATATTGTTCGGCGAAAACGAGATCGGCGGGAGCGGTCAACTCGACGAAATAAACGATTCGGTTCGGTTCGTAAACGACGATTTCGGCGCGTTCGTCGGGGAGCGGCGCCGGGCGACCGTCGCGGAAAATCCAAACGCGGCTCGACGGGGCCCGAACGCGGCGCAAATCGACGTTAACCGCCGAAAATTCGCTCGACGGCGTTAAACTTGCGTTGTTTGCGTCGTTTGCGTCGTTTGCGTCGATCGGTGCGGCGAGACGCGCCGTTATTTCCGGAGGACCGAGGAAGAACGCGACGTCCAAAAAGGCGGCGTCGGCGTCGCGGTTGACGCCGAGCGGGAACGCGTCGATAAAGGCGGCGTATTCCGCTTCCATCGCGGTTCCGCGAGCGTCGATCGTCGCGACGCCCCGAGAAAACGGGTGTTTCGGAAAGAGCGTCGCGGCGTCCCAAACGACGCGTTCCGAGACGCGGGCGCTCGACGAACGCGCCGGGAAGGCGGCGGGAAACCAAACCGGGAAGCGGTAAACGCGCAACGGCGGCGCGTCGAGGCGAGCCGGCGCGGCGACGGCGACGTTAAAATCGGCGAGACGCGGGGAGTTTGACGACGAATCGCCGTTAAGTTGGGACGATTGATCGGATTGGCGCGATCGGTTGGTTGGGCGAGGTTGGCGAGATTGGGGGAAATGGGCGGCGTCGGCGAGTTGGGACGCGAGGCGGGCGGCGCGCTCCGATTCGACGATTCGCGAAATTTCCGAGCGACTTTCAAAAAACGAACGCGGCGCCGTCGCGACCGTCCAAGCGTTCGCGACGTAAAGGTCGAGCGCCGAAATCGTTAAAACGGCGAACGCGACGCTTCTAACGAGCCCGGGCCGAACGGACGGCCGAAGGAGAGGCGTCTTGTTAATTTGATTTTTGGTTTCTGCTTTCGTTTTAGTTTGATAAAAGCGCTTTTCGAAGGCGAGCAAAAGGAGCGTCGCGGCGAGAACGAGCGCCGTTTGCGCGAAGGCGCCGCGGAGCGATTCAAACGCAAGACGCGGTTGAACGGGACCGTGCAACGCGTCGACCGCTCGAAGCGTCGAAAAAACGCCGTCGCCGCAAGCCGAAAGCACGAGCAACGCGCCGACCGAAATCGCGCCGACGCCGCCGCCAAGAATGAAAAAACGTC
>JAZNJF010000231.1:0-2487 GCA_045577885.1 Thermoguttaceae bacterium
CGACGTTCCAAACGCGCCGCGCCCCGTTCGCACGATATTGGTAATTTTGCGCAAAAACGACGTCGTTCGCCGTTAAAATCAATAAAAGAACGCAAACCGCGCCCGCGCCGAAGAAACCGAGCGACTTTTGGCTCGCTCGAAGCGTCGCGAACGACGAAAAACGTTGAAAAAACATAAGCGCACGCCGAATCGTGTCAATAATTAATTAATAACGCAAAGCGCGAACGAAAAACTCCGCTTTCTTCGTTCGTCGCGACCGCCGCCGCGTCCGTCGTCGGCTCCGCGACTCGCTTCGTCGCCGCCCGTCGTCCGGTCGTTCGATTTTTTGTCGAGTCGCCGCGGTAAAAATAGTCGCGAAAAGACGCCGAATTCCGCCTAAGCGGCCTCTTCTCGGTTGAGTATACGTTCCGAAGACGACCCAAGCCTATTTTAATTTAAAAAACTTAAAAAAATAGTCGATTTTTCTCAATGTTTTTACATTTGCGCGAAAAAACTAAGTTTATTCGTTGCGACCGCTACAATCGCTTCATCTTCGCAATCTCCGGTAAAAAGACGCGCCGTCCGACGCTCGTTTGCGCGTCGCACCTTCTTCCCGCTTTCCTCTATCTTCCCCTTTCTTTTTATTTCCTCCATTCCAACCGCTTATCCCTTCGCTTTTCTCGCGTCGCGTCCGCCGATTCGACAAATTTTACCGATTGTTCTAATTTTTCTCAAAGAAAGGGGCGGCGGCGGCCGATAACGCCATTAAGCGGCGTCGCGTCGAAACAAGTCGACCGAATGCGACTTGCGCGACGCCGACGCGGTTCGCTCCGCTCGCTCGAACGTTTCGCCTCCGCCGTCTTGTCCGCGAACGCTCGAAATTTGACCGCGTCCGCATGTTTTTTGCCGAATTATCGCTAAACTTTCGCTTAAATTCGCAATTTCGCGTCGAGTTTTCGCGTTTTTCGGTTTTCGTTTAAAGGAGAATCCAATGGCGGCGCCTATTTTTCGCGCGCATTGTCGACAAACGACCGCTTCGCCGTTCGTTCCGTCGAAGGTTTCGTCGCAAAAAAAAGTCGGCGAGCCCTTCGCGCGCCCCGTTCGACGTTCTCGCGTTTTTGCCGCGCAAACGCTAGTTTTCGCAACGCTGTTCACTTTTTTGTCAACCTCGTCGATTTTCGCTCAACAAAATCAATGGGCGGTGAAAATGTTCGGCGAACTCGGCACGGTTCGCACGCACGACTTCGGCAGCGTCGCGCTGCACGCCGACGTCGAGCATCGTTTCGCGTTCAAAAATATTTACAAAGAGGACGTCGTTATTTCGTCCGTTTCGTCGAACTGCGGTTGCACTAAAGCGAGCGCGTCGAAAACGCGAATCCGTTCGGGCGAAACCGCCGAAATCATCGCTCGCGTCGACACGTCGGGCCGCCAGCACACCAAAGGACGCAAAGCGACGATCACCGTCGTTTTCGCCAAACCGGCGCTCGCCGAAGTGCAAATGCAGGTGAAGACGTACATCCGCGCCGACGTCGGTTTCGATCCCGGTTCGATCGAATTCGGCACGACGACGCAAGGGAAAAGCGTCGTGAAGCGCGCCTACCTCCAATACGAAGGCCGTCCGGACTGGGCGTTGATCGGCGTTCAAAAGACGAATCCCGGGATTCGCGCCGAAGCTCGCGAAGCGCGCCGAACGGCGACCGGCGTCGTTTACGAAATCCTCGTCGAGCTAAAAGCGAACGCGGCGCCGGGCTATATTCACGACCTGCTCAAATTCAAAACGAACGACCCCGACCCCGCGACCGCGTCGATTTTCCTCCCGATTCGCGGCGTCGTTACCGCGCCGTTGACGGCGAAACCGTCCTACTTGCAGCTCGGCGTCGTTCCGAAAAACGCGACGATAACCAAAAACCTCGTCGTTTGCGGTTCCACTCCGTTCCAAATTCTCCGCGTCGACTCGAAAGACAAACGGATGAGCTTTTTGAAAACCGATCTGAAACGAACGGTTCACGTCATTCCGGTTACTTTCCGCGCGGGCGACCAAACCGGCGCGATTAGCGAAACGATCGTCGTCGCGACCTCGCAAAAGAACGAAGCGCCCCTCCGCGTCGCCGCGACCGGTTACGTCGTCGACGTCGACGCGTCCGCGACCGCTCCGGAAGCGCAAGAAGAGGAAATCGCTCCGCTCGACGCGACCGTTTCCAACGACGCCGAGCCGACCTTGACTCCGGCGAAAAGCGCGCCTAAAGTCGCCGCGATCTTGTCGACCGACGGCGACGAAGAAGCCGCGCCTCTCTCGCTCGAAGCCGACGAAGAAGAAGCCGCGCCCCTCTCGCTCGAAGCCGACGAAACCGACGCGCAAGTCGGAGAAACGCCCAAAGCGCCCAAAGCGCCCCGTCGCGGCGTCAACATCTTCCAAGAGTTCCCGCGTCGCGCTCCGCCGATTAAAAAACGCGTCGGCGCCGTCGAGCGTCCTAATCTCGACGCGCGACTCGACGGCGTCGTTTCGGC
>JAZNJF010000232.1:0-1698 GCA_045577885.1 Thermoguttaceae bacterium
AGCCGGGTCGCCGTAAAGCGCGACGACGTCGCGGTCGTATTCGAGCCCTTGAACGTAACGCGCCGAAAGCGGCGCGCCCTTGGGCAACTTCGACGGCGTCGCGTTTTCCGCTTCCGCTTCTTCGAGGAGCGAAAGGAGCGCTTGGTTGTTCGCGAAGAACGCTTCCGCGAGGGTGAAGCGGCCCGGTTGTTCGATATAATAGTCTTGAACGCCCCAACCCATATAACCGAACCAGGTCGGAACGACGTAGCCGACCATTTGGTCGACGTTCGCCGAGTGGATCAGCGCGAGCGCCATCGCGTCTTGGCCGTCGATATCGCCGATCAGGCAGTTGCCGCTGGCGAGGTAGATTTTCGAGCCGGAAGCGTTGATTTCGAACGGTTTTTCGTCGGTCGACGGTTTCCCGTAAAGTTGGCCGTTTTGACTAACAAAATAGCCGTTTCTGTACGTGAAGCCGATCATCCAGTTGCGTTGGGTCGCGTGTCCGGACGCGACGAAGAGTTGAGCGCCGTCGAGCGATTCGGCGAGAGCGCGGGTCGTGTCGTCCGGGGCGTCCGTCGTAATTTCCGGCGCCGCGCCCGGTTTTTTGACGCGTTTGAGGTTCTTTTTCAGTTCGTCGTAAGCGATTCCTTCGTTAAAATATTGGAGGGCGATCGAGGTGCCGGCGGCGACTTTCGTCGTCGGACGGTCTTCCGTTTGCGTCATTCGGAGCGCGTCGTCGGCGTTAAAACCGGTAATAATCCCCCAAACAACGTCGCCGTAAGGGTCGTCGTCGAGAGCGCGGGTCTTTTGCCAAATCGTCGCGAGGTTCGCTTTCGTCGCCTCTTCCGGTTTGACGACGAAACAGGCGAATTTCGGGAAGATTTTAGCGAGTTCGGCGAACGCGGCGTCGTCGGTTTCGCGGCGGATAATTTGGACGTCAAACTCTTCCGAACGTTTCGCTTTTAACGATTCGACGACTTTCGCCCAATCGGCGTCGTTCAAAACCTTGGGCGAAGCGATAATCGCGTATCCCGGTTTGGAGGCGGTTTGGGCGCTTTGCGTCGAGTTTTCCGCGGCGGAGGCGAGCGAAACGGCGTTAAAGTCGCTAAAATTGTTGAAACCGTTAAAGTCGGCGGTCAACGCGACGGCGCCGAGCGCGAACGTCGAGGCGAGCGTCGCGAAACGGCGGCGTCGGGCGGTAAATTGGGGTAAGCGCATCGTATTTTCC
Source organism: Thermoguttaceae bacterium (assembly GCA_045577885.1). GTDB lineage: Bacteria > Planctomycetota > Planctomycetia > Pirellulales > Thermoguttaceae > RUG369. The sequence continues at coordinate 1,211 of JAZNJF010000232.1, forward strand.
TTGTAATGAAAGCGAGAGGAAAACGGGAAAGGGCGGCGACCGAACGAATCGCCGCGCCTCTATTAATATATAGGGGAAAAACGCCGTCAGTCGACGACGATAATCTCGTGCAGCGGGACGCTCGGAACGGCAAACTTCGCGGCGCCGTCGGCCCAATCGAACGCGAGGTCGACGCCGGACGGTTCGAGGCGGAGGCGTTTCGGGCGTTCGGCAAGGCGAAGCGTCGTTTCGATATTAACGACCGGATCGATTTTGTCGATTAGACCGGCTTGCGCGTGCGGGCCCGAGACGTTGACGAGGTGAACGGTCAAGCGACCGTCCGGAGCGCGGGCGACCGTAACGTCGAGCGGTCGCGGCGTCGCGAACTCGACGAGCGGTTCCGGGAAGAGGCGGCGAAGGGCGATTTGCAGGAGTTCGACGAACGGCGCGCCGGTCGCGGCGACGACTTCCGCGTGTCGGCCTTCCGGCGTCGGCAGGAGAGCGAAACG
>JAZNJF010000233.1:0-3241 GCA_045577885.1 Thermoguttaceae bacterium
AGCGACTCGTTTAGTTTAGCGCCGTTTTCGTTTTCGTCAAGGGCTTTTTTGAAAATTTTTTATTTTCGTTTTCGCCTTTGACTTTCCGCTCGAAAGCGGTCGGCGTTTGTTGTCGTCGCGGTCATTACCAGCGACAGGTAAAAATATACCCCAGGAACAAAAAAGCGCAAGGGGCTTTTTGCAAAATTTTCGCGAAAAATTCTCCCGCGCTCAAAAAAGCGCCGCGTCGCGCAACCGTCGCGGCGGTTTATCTTTTTAAATCGCAAGTCTTTATAAAATCGGCGTCCGCCGCGGCAAAGACCGGAAAATTTTCTCGTTTCCCACCGCGACGCGCCCCCTTTTTCGCCGTTTTACATCAAGGCAGGCTCAAAATCGCGTTCTTCCGCTTCATCGCGGGCTTTTACGTTTTTCCCCAACGCTTCGCTAAGCAGAAGCCATTTTTGCGTCATTTTAATATCCGGCGCCCTTTTCGCATTCCCCGTTACGGGGTTCGCGTTTTCCGTTTCCACAAAAGCTCCCTTCGTTTCCCCAGGATTAACCGGTATGCCCATTCCCCCGCCCAATCGCGGATTCAACATCCAAGCCTTCGCTAAGATTGCGTTTTTGTACGCCGCCCTTTGCGTCGGGTCGAGCGAGTCGAGCCAAGCAAGCAAGCGTCTAAACGCGGCCTCGTCCGCCTCGTACGCTTCCGCGCTATAATACTCGAGCAAAAAACGAGTTAGCGTTATCTCGTCCCGCACCGTCGACGGCGAAAACTCCGCTTCCAACGCGCGCCAACCGCCGAGCGTCGTCGGGTTGTTCGGATCGGACGGCTTACGGCTTCCGAATCGTACAAAATTCCAAACGTCGAACGTTTGCGCGAAACCGTCGAGTTCGACGCCGCTCCGCCCGCTCGCTCTTATTTTGCGTCCCCCGACCTCTTGGCCGTAAACGTTTCTTGCTCGCGTAAATTTCGGCGGAAACTTAAAGGTCGCTTCGTCCCTCGTTTTCTCCCGTTCCGGCCAAAGCTCGACGGGCGTCGACGCGAACCATTCGTCGAAACGCTTCGTTTCCGCTTCCGGACGACGCGTCAGAACAATCTTCTTCTCAAAAACGCCCTTCGTATCCGTCCAATCGGTCTCCAAGCACGGCGGTTCGCCAAACGACGTCGCCTCGCCCCCCAAACCGATTCGGCGCGTAAAAGGAATCCGCATCCGCAACTCGACGCGTCCCTCGGTCGCCAACAACTCGCGAACGCCGCGCCAAAACGGCTCGTTCCAATCTTCAAGGGGCGGAAACTCTACCGCCAAGGTTCCGTATTCGTATTCCTCGCCCGGCGCAACCGCAACCTGACCGCAATACCCCATAAATCCGCCGCACTCTCCTTCGAATTCCGGAGCAAAAACATATTCTCCTGCAATTTTCGACGTTTCGAACGTTATTTCGTCCAACGTCAAATAAAGAAAATAGGCGCCGTCGCCCAGCTCGGCGTAAATCGGAGCGTTATGATCCATCAACATAATCGGCGTCCCGTCTTCCGCGACGTTTCGCTCGACAAAGCGACAGTAAACGGCGTCCCCGAGCGGAATTTCCGTCGCCGACGTTTCCAAACGCGCTTCGCAACGCCCGTCGAGCGCCGGAATCGCGTCGTTTTCCGCGATCGGCAAATCCCGCGCGACCGTTATAACCGGCGTTTTCTCCTCGTTTTGCGTCGTTTTAGCGGTCAAGCCGTCCGTTAAAGCCCGCGCCGACCGCCCGCCTTGCCAATATCCCGCGCCCCAAAGCGCCGCCGCGACGACCGCGATTCCAACGACCGCCGCCGCTTTTTCCGTTCCGCTTCGCATCGTTTTCCCCTTATTATTGGGCGACCGAAAAACGCGTCGACCGACCGATTCGCCGACGCGCTCGACCCCCTTATTCTAGCAAAAACGACGAGCGAATTCAAAGAAACGTTTTTCAAAACGCGCCTTTTTTTGCCTAAAACTTGAAAAAACGCGAAAAAAAAGTCGCCGCGAAGCCGAAAAACGCCGACTTCGCCGCCAAGAAACGCCAAAAAGCCCCGACGTCAACGCGTTACCGTCGGCGGCGGAGCTTTCCTTATTAATATATTAACGTCAAATGTTCGCGACCGCGCTCGAGTCGCCGCTCTTTAAAGCGTTTCTAAAAGCGGCGACTTTGAACGCGATTCAACTTTTCAACGTTAATCGAAATCCAACATCGTTTTCATTCGGCGGCGGGGACGTTCGGGGCCGGAGCGTCGGTTCGAACGGCGACGACGCGGAAGCCGACGCGCGGGTCGCCTTTCGTCGGGTCGACCGTTTCGCCGCGCCAAGTCGTCGCGCATTCTTCGGCGCTCGAGTACCAAGAGCCGCCGCGAACGACGTTCTTCCCGTCGACGACGGTCGACGTCATTTCCGCCGCGTTCCCGGCCGCGCCAATCATCCCGTACGGGCTTTCGGCGTCGTACTTGTTGACCGGAACGAGGAAACCGCCGTTCGCCGAATTCTTCGTAAACGTTTCCGAATAGGTGAAGCCGGACTTCGTTTTCGCGTCGCGCCAAGCGTCTTTCGCGACGACGCCGCGAACGCTCAACTTCGCCAAATCGCCCGCTTTGCCCGTTTTATCGCCGACCTTAATTTCCGCGTCGGCGAAAGCGGCGACGACCGCGCCGTTATATTGGCAGTTCGTCGTCAATTCGCCCTTCGAGTAAGCGAAATCGCCCTTCGCGCCCCAAGGATAGAGGAGCTTTTTCGGCCCGGCGGCGGCGTTTTCAAACTCCGCTTCGGTCGGGAGGCGGAACGTCCAGCCTTCGTGTTTCGTCGCGAGCCAAGCGCAGTAATCCTCGACGTCCTTCAAGGTAACGCCGACGACCGGGCAGTTCTTCGTTCCGGCCGGATACGTCCCGTCGACCCAGCCCTTCGGCAGTTCCTTGCGACCGGTCGCGTCGACAAATTCCTTATATTCGCGATTTCTTACCTCGTAAACGCCGATCGCGTAAGGCGCCTCGATCGCCTCTTTTTCCCCGGCGCCGGTATTTTTCGCGCCTTTTCCAAATTTAAACGTCGGATTGGCCGCGACGGCGACGAACGAATCGTCCGGCGTCGGGATTCCCCAAGTTTGCATTCGCGGGTCGTCTTCCGGACGGCGATTTTCAGCGCCGCGAGCGTTCGGACGTTCGTTGCGACCGCGTTCGTTCGCTCCGGCGTTCGGACGTTCGCCGCGTTCGCCCCGTTGATTCGGAGCCCCCGCGCCCGGACGTCCC
>JAZNJF010000234.1:0-3377 GCA_045577885.1 Thermoguttaceae bacterium
GCGGAACTCGCGCCCGTCGACGACGACCGGAACGCTCGGGTCGACCGTTCGCAACGCCGCCAACTTCGCGTCGAGCGCCGCGACGTCGACGTCCGCCGGGAACGGGCCGAGCCGCCAAAACTTTTGGCCGAAATCGCAAAGAACGCTCTTCGCCCCGTCGAACGACGGCGCCGCGTCTTGTCCGGCTTGCGCAGTCTTCCCATTTTCTTCGTTCTCTTCATTTTTCGCGAATCCGCCTTTTTCCGCGACTTCGCCGTTTTGCGCTACTTCGCCGTTTTGCGCCGCTTTGCCATTTTGCGCAACTTCGCCGTTCTTCGCCGTTTCGCCGAACGCCGCGACGCAATCGAACCGCCGCGCTTCCGCTCCGAGCGTTTCTTCCGAAATCGGCAAGCGGAAGTCGCCAAACCGGTTGTTCAACGTCGGCAAAAGTTCGAACGACCATTCGCCGTCGAGCTTGAGCGGCGCGACCGGTTCCGGCGCCGTCCCGACAAGCGTTCGTTCGGAACCGTCGGCGGTCGTCAGCCGAATCGTTTTTTGACGATTTTGACGATTTTGCGTCTCGTTCGCCGACGTTTTCGTCGTTTCGACGCCTCCCGCGAACGCCCGCGCCGTCCAATCGCCGGTTTTCGCGTCGACATTCAGCTCGGCGATCTCCGCGACGTCGGTTTCGAGCGCGGTCAAACGGCGCGTCGGCTTTTCGTTCTTCCAAAAGACGACGATACCGGCCTCCGTTTTCTCGAACGGCCAACGAAGCGTCGTCGTTCCGGCGTTCGGCCCGTCGTTCGTTTCAAACGCTTCGACGATTTCGCGCCGCGAACCGTCCCAAGCGTTCCAAAATTCCGCTCGACCTTGCGCCGGGAACGTCAGCCAAGCGCCCTTGGCGCCGCGCATTACGAAGAAGAGTTCCGCGTCGTTCGACGTTCGCCGCGACGCCGCGCAAGGCGCCCCGGTTTTCGCGTCGAAAACTTCTTTCGGGAAACGCCCCAAAAATTCGTTAAGGTTCGCCCAAAGCGCCGCGTCGTTTCCGCCGCTTGCCCGTCCGCCGGTCGCTTCGGAGTTAACGCCGGTGCGGTGCAGGACGTGAACGTTCCAAACGTCGACCGGGCGCGTTCCGTTTAAATCGGTTCCGAGCCGCCAAGCCTTCGCCGCCGCTTCTCTATTTTGCGCGACTCGGCCTTTTTCCCCTTTTTCCCCCTTTTCCCCATTCTTCCCGTTTTCCGCCGCCGCGACGTTCGGCCCGTCGAGCGAATAACGGAAATCCTCCGTCGAGGCGACCGTCTTCCCGTCCCGAACGAGCGCGACGAAGAACCCGGCGGAACCGCGGCGCGGCGTCCCGTCTCCGTCGCGACCGTCGATCGTCAAGACGTCGCCGTCTTTCAGTTTCAGCGTTCCGCTCCAGCCGCCGGAATAATCGGCGTTATCGCAAATCTTTCGCTCGCCGACGTAAAGCGCCCCGGCGTTGTCGCAGAAGAAGCGAACTTTCAACTCGACCGGCTTATCGCCCAAGCCGTTCGCGACCCATTTGAAGAAAACGTTCTTTTGCAACTCGGAACTCCAAGCCCAACGCCCTTCGAAACCGCCGTCGTACCGCCGAATCTTCGAAAGTTCGCCGTTTTTCCCAACGAGCGTTCCGTCTTCCGCCGCTTCATTTTGCGCGGTTTCGCTATTTTCGCCTTTTTCGCTAAAATTCGCCGAAATCAGCGCGCCGATCCCGCCGTTTGCGTTCGTTCGAACGGTCGAGCGTTTCCCGGCTTTCGCTTCGGCGGCGGTCAACCCGAAAATTTCGCGAACCGCCGCGTCGAGTTCGGCGTCTTCGCGCCCGGCTCGGTCGGACGCTTCCGGCAAGGCGTCGAGCGCGACGACCGTCCCGCCGGCGCGATAAAATTCGAGCGCTTTCGCCAACGTCGACCAACGAATTCCGCGCGACGCCGGCAAAACAAGAACGCGGTGTTCCGAATCGCCGATAATCAGCCGCGCGCCGTCGACTTTCGCCCGTTTCAGCGAGTCGTCGTCGACAAAGAGAACGTCTCGCCCGGTCGCGTAAATTTTTTCGGCGGCGGCGAACGCGACCGAGTGCGAACGCTGTCCGTCGAGCCGCGCTTGGTACGACGTTACCGGGTACAAGACGAGGAAATCGGCCCGCTGAACGCCGCGAGTCAGCGCGAACGACGCCCGCTCAAAGTACTTCAGAAACGCGCCGAACGTCTCCCAATAAGGTTGGCGGAAGTGATAACAAGGGGGCGCCCATTCCCAAAAACCGCCGTACGTCGTATAATACAACCCGTGCAGATTCAAAAGGTTAGCGCCGAAAAGGAAGTTTTCGTTCGACGCGAAAAGCAACCGCTCCGGCGTCGCGCCCCAACCGAACGAGTGATACCCTTCGAGCCAAACGCGGGGCCGTTTGTAAAAGTGCGCGATCGACGCCGAAACCTTGTTCTTAATGAAGTCGGCATGTCCGCCCGGGGTGTCGTGTCCCGGCGCGGTGTACCAACGGACGGAGCTAAAATAGTCGCCGAATTCGACCGGATTTTTCCCCCGCCCGCCGGAGTCGCAAGCGTAAATTCGCCCCTTCGACGCGTGCCAATCGAAAATCGGACGGAAATAACGCTCTTCCGCGAGCCGCACTCGGAGATCGGCGAAGTCGAGCCGGTTTTTCTCCGTTCGCGCTCCGACGTCGGCGTCGAAAACCGCCGGGAGCGCCGCCCAAAGGGGATAACCTTTGCGCGCCGCGAAGACTTCGGCCAAGTCGTCGGCCCAAATGCGGTCGCCGGTGCCGAGTTGTAATTCGTCTTGGAAGAAATAATTCAGCCCGAGCGTCGTTTCCGGGCCCGTCGTTTTCACCTTGTTCCCCGAAAGCGCCCCGTCTACCGAAACAGCCCCTTTTACCGAAACCGTTTCGTTTGGCAAACTCGCGCCGTTTGCGTTATTTCCCTTGCCAACCGCGCCGACGCCGCTTTGCCCATTTTGCTTATTTTTCGCGTCTTGCGCAAGGGTCGCCAACGTTCGCGTTTCAAACGGTTGGAAGAAACGAGCGACGACCGTCTTCCCGGCTTCCGGGTGCAACGGGTTCAACGTTTGCGGAACGCGCCGCGCTTTGAAGAACCAAATTTCGACCTCGGCGCCCTCTTTCGCCCCGCCGATTTTAGCGATTTCGGCGATTCCAGCGGTTTTGCCGGCAATACCGACGTTGCCGCCGCCGTCGGCGCCGTTTTCCGCGTTTGCGCTTCGGTTCGCGCCCGCTCGCAACGCTTCGACGTCCGCTCCGAGCGCGACGAAACGTTCCGCGTCGAGCTTTCCGTCGTCGAAGTCGGATCGTAGCCATGTCGTTCTGTGAGCCAAGGAGTTGGCACAATAATTTGTCTTCCTAAGACCGCTTG
>JAZNJF010000235.1:0-3200 GCA_045577885.1 Thermoguttaceae bacterium
AATCGACGGCTGGACGCTCGACGCGGTCGGGCCGAACTTCGTTTGGACGCCGGACGCGACGACGCGGCCGCTTTTCGGAGATTCCGGAACGTTCGCGGTTCAGGTTTGCGTCAAACGCAAGTCGGGCGGAAATCCGATTTACTTCACGTTTCGGGCGGTCGTCAAATGAGCGGCGTCGAGCGGGCGGAGTCGCGGCGGGGCGAGCGCGACAGTCGAGACGGGCGGGGGGGCTAGGTACTACTTTGGGGCGGTCGATTTGCACCCCAAACGTATCGAGCAAGGAATGGAGTTTTGTTTCTTTCTTGCGAAAAGTTGACGGGCGTTTGGAAATTTGGCGGGAGCGGACGAGTTGACGAAGCGGAGAGAGACGGGAGCGGTTCGCAAGGGGGACGGTCGAGCGGGGGCGGCTTGCGGGCTTGCGCCGGAAGCGGTTCGCGAGTTGGCGTTTCGAATCGCGAGAGACGGGGAAGACGTCGCTTGCGTCGGGCGGTCGACGGCGGAAGTCGACGCGGCGCGCGATTATTTGATTCGAACCGCGTCGACCGACGGGCGGCTTGCGCTCGGAAAAAACTTAATTCTCGTCGAACGAGCGCTCGCCGACGCGCTCGCGACCGGCGACGTCAAGAACGCGCTCGCGGCGTTGCGTCAACAGGCGGAAGTCTTGCGATTATGCGACTTCGCCAACGCCGATTTGGCGGCGCAGAGCGAAGCGTCGGAGCGCGAGGAAATCGTTCGCGGTTATTTGGAGTCGACCGGGCTCTTTCGGCGGGGGCTCAAGCTCGAAGAGTTGGCGCGGTTGACGGCGCAGTACGTCGTCGACCGGATTTTGCCGGAAGAAACGAGAATCGACGCGGCGGAAGAAACGGAAAGAACGGCGGAAAGCGACGACGGCGACGATGGAGGGGAACGAACGACGGACGAGCGCGACGGCGGGCGATAAGGGGGCCGCCGCTTACGAACGGCAAAAACGGCGCGCCGCCGAACGGTCGCGGCGAACGTCGTTGGCCGGTCGAGAAATCGCGCCCCTTCCGCCGATTTTCAACGCTCGCCGACGCGCCGCCTGCAAATACGACCTCGCGCTTTTCCTTCGGACGTATTTGCCGAAGAAGTTCAAGAAATCGTTTAGTCGCAACCACCTGCGTTACATTAAGACGCTGCAAGACGCGATACTTAACGGCGGCTTGCGGGCGATCGCGATGCCGCGCGGCGCCGGGAAGACGACGATCGTCAAGGGCGCGGTCGTTTGGGCGATCCTTTACGGTTGGCACAAGTACGTCCTCGTCGTTTCGGCGACGAAAACGGAGGCGACGGAACTCCTCGCCGACGTTAAAAAGTCGTTCGTTTCGGAACGGATTCGCGAAGACTTCCCGGAAGTCGCCGTTCCGCTCGCGCGACTCGGCGGCTCGGCGCTCCTTGCGCGCGGTCAGCTCTTCGAAGGGGAGACGACCGGAATCGTTTGGCAAACGGACAAAATCAAAACGCCGACGATTCCCGGTTCCGCCGCGAGCGCCGCGACGATTCGAGCGGTCGGGATTAACGGCGCGATTCGCGGCGCGTCGACCGACGGCGTCGACGGGGAGACGGCGCGGCCTTCGCTCGTCGTTTGCGACGACTTGCAGAAGATCGAGGACGCGAAGAACCCGGAGCGCGTCAAGAAGATTTGCGACAAAATAGAGCGCGATATTATCGGGCTCGCGGCGGACGGCGACTCGATGACGGTCGTTATGGTTTGCACATGCATCGAGCCGGACGACGTTTCCGCGATTTATTTGAGTCCGGAAACGCGGCCGCAATGGAACGGCTTGCGCTTCAAGATGGTCGAGCGGTTTCCCGACCGGCTCGACGACCTTTGGTTGCGGGAGTACGCGTCGCGGCGTCGTAAGAGCGCGAAGGAGGCGAACGCCTTTTACGCCGAACATCGAGAGGCGATGGACGCGGGCGCCGTCGTCGATTGGCCGGAAAATTACGATCGAAAAAAGGAAGCGTCGCGGTTGCAGCGGGCGATGAATTACTTGATCGACGACGAAGCGTCCTTTTGGTCGGAGCGGCAAAACGAGCCGCGAACGCCGGAGACGGCGTCGCTCGTTTGCGACGCGCGGACGATTCGGTCGCGAACGAACGGGCTCGAACGGTTCCAAGTCCCCAACGACGCGACGACGCTCACCGCGTTTATCGACGTTCACGCCGACGTCCTATATTACGCCGTTTGCGCTTTTAAGGACGACCGAACCTGTTTCGTCGTCGATTACGGAAGTTTTCCGGAACAGCGCGAAGAGTATTTTTTCAAAGGGCGGAGCGGAAACGCGACGCTCAAGCAAACGTTCGCGTTCGCGGACGTCGACGGCGGAATCCAAGAGGGCGTTTTCTCCTTGATTCATCAGATTTTAGGGGAAACTTGGCTTTCGGTTTCGGGACACGTCTTGTCGATTTCGCGGCTGATGGTCGACGTCGGTTACCGGCGCGACCCGGTCGAAAGCGCGATTCGCCGCGTCGGCGTTCCGGTCGTCAGTCCGGCGAAGGGGCGGGCGATCGGAGCGGCGCGCAAACCGATGAGCGAGTGGACGCCGAAGCCGGGCGCGAAGGTTGGGAACCGCTGGATCGCGGAGCCGACGCCGGGGCGCGCGTTCAAGACGATCACGACGGACGTTAATTTTTTCAAGTCGGAAGTTCACGCGGCGTTCGCGGCGCCGGTCGGCTCGGTCGCGGGCGCGTCCCTTTGGGGGAGCGTCGGGGAGCGGCATCGGATGTTCGCCGATCACTGCTGCGCGGAGCGTTGCCAACTGGCGAAGGCGGCCGGGAACGAAGTCGCCGAATGGACGGCGATTCCGGGGCGCGACAATCACCTTTTCGACTGCGTCGTCGGCTGTTTCGCGGGCGCCGCCGTTCAAGGGTTGCGCAAGCCGGGCGAACGTCCGACGCGGCGTCGGAAGGAAGAAGACGAATGAGCGGAAATAACGGAAACAACGGAAACGGCGGAAGTTGCGCGGCTTGGCGAGCGGCGCGGCTCCGTTTCCTTTACGACGAGATAACGCGGCTCTCGAACGCGCTTTCGGAGGCGGGCGCGGCGGCGTCGATTACGGTCGACGGCGTTTCGACGACGTTCGACCGCGCCGGAACGCTCGCGACGATTAAGGAATATCGACGGGAAATCGCGGCGCTCGAAGGGCGGTCGAGTTCCTTGAAAACGTTCGGGTTGGGCG
>JAZNJF010000236.1:0-3587 GCA_045577885.1 Thermoguttaceae bacterium
GAAGGACGGTCGGAGGCGCGACGTCGCGTTAAAAAACGTTGAAAATTAGAAAATGGTTTTGATTCTGAATAAAAATTGATTTTGTTTTGGGTTGACAAATCGAGTTGGCGCCGAAAACGCCTTTTTGTTTGAAAAACAAGCGGGAACGGAGACGAGGCGAACGCGTTGACGTTGGAAGCGGGAAAGTAGAGGGATTGGAGAGAATATGCGGATTGACGCGGCGGAAATCGTTTCTTACGGCGAATCGACGAAACGCTATTTCGACTTTACCGGGCGCAATTTTTGGTTGGCGTTTGGGCCGAACGAGGCCGGAAAGTCGACTTTTTTGGAGTTCGTCCGCAATCTTCTTTTCGACGTTCCAAGCGGCGGCGGAGAGCGGTTCTTTTCCGGCGTCGGCGCGACGACGTTGAGCGGCGCGGCGACGTTTCGGCTCGACGACGGGCGCGTCGGACGGCTCGAACGGAGTTGGAAACTCGGCGAAGCGCGGCGGCGGTCGACCTTTGCGGCGACGTTGCGCGACGCGGCGACCGGCGTCGACGAAACGCTCGACGAATCGGCGTTTTATTCTCTTTTGAACGGCGCGAATCGGCGATTTTTCGCGTCGTATTTCGGATTTTCGTACGAGGATTTGGCGCAAGGGGAAAAGTTGTTGGCGGAAAGCGGGCTGTCGGAGCTGATTTACGGGATCGGGCTCGGCGACGCGAACCTTTTTAACGAAACGAAAAAATCGTTAAAAAAGGAACTCGACGCGTTTTTTAACGCCGACTCGCGAGCGTCGAAGCCGAAAATCAACGCGGCGGTTCGCCGTTTGGGCGAAATCGACAAGGAACGCAAAAAGGCGGCGCCGTCGACCCGAGAATACGTCGACGCGACGAAGGAACGGGCGGCGGTCGCGCAAGCGTTGGCGGAGATTCGGGAGCGGCGGCGCGTCAACGAGGAGCGTCGGCGATATTGGGAACGGTTGAAAAACGCTCGAAAACGGTTCGAGGAGGCGGAGGCGGCCGAGCGCGAAGCGGCGGCGTTTCTCGCGGCGTCTCCTTTTTCTCCGGAGAGGTTGGCGGCGTTCCCGAGCGACGGCGCGGCGGAATGGAACGCGCTTTGCGAGACGAACGAACGTTTGCAAGCCGAGTTGGCGGACCTGAACGAAAATTTGGACGCGACGCGAACGCGCCTTGAGCGGATCGAGTTGCGGCCGGCGTTCGTCGCCGAAAAAGCGCGGATTCGGCGAGCGTTCCGGCGAGTCGAGGAGATCGCGCGGGAGCGGGACGCGGCGCCGTCCGAAGAGGCGCGATTGCGGCGCGACGCGGCGGCGTTGGAGCGTCGCGCTTTGGAGGCGGGCGTCGAAACGGAGCGACTTTGGGACGTCGCGACGGGCGCCGAAGTCGCGTTGGCGAAGACGCTCGAACGGGCGCGGCGCGGAGCCGAAGAGGAGCGCGAGATCGCCGAAGTCGCGCGAACGGCGGCGAAAATGCGGCGCGACCGACTCGACGAACTCGACGAGATCGAGCGGGAAGCGGAGGAGGCCGCGACGCGTCGCGTCGAAGAGTTCGGCGAACGCGACCGGAGCGCCGACGTCGCCGATTATCGCCGCGTCGAAGGGGCGTTCGGGGCGACGCTGGGCGCGCTCGACCGTTGGGCGAAGGAGGCTCCGACGCTCGCCGTCTCTTGTCGCGACGCGGAGAAAACGGCGCGGCGGCTGATCGCGGCGGCGTTCGAAACGTCGAGCGACCCGAGCGACCCGAGCGCGACCGGCGGCGATTGGGTTGCGAATCGCGCGGCGTTGGCGACCGCGGACGCTCCGCTCGAAGCGACGTTGGAGGAATTGGAGCGGGCGAACGCGGCGGCGGAGAGGGAGCTCGACGCGGCGCGAGCGGAAGGGCGTCGACTCGCCGAGGAGTTGGCGCGACTCGACGAGCGTTTGAACGCGTCGACCGACTGGGAAGCGTCGGCGGAAGAGTTGGCGCGCTTGCGTCGCGAACGAGACGAACGTTGGCGGGCGTTGAAGGCGCGTTTGTTGGGAGAAGAGCGGGGAATTGAAGAGAATAAAGAAAGCGCGGAGAATAAAGAGAACGAAGCGATTGGCGAAAGCGAAACGGTCGCGGCGTTCGAGCGGGTTTTGACCGAAGCGGACGCGGTCGCAGATTACCGTTGCGAAAACGCTAAAGCGTTGGCCGAATGGGAGGCGGCGCGGGCCGAGCGAACGCGGAAAGCGGAGGCGGCGGACGCGGTCGCCGAACGAGCGCGGCGGGCGGAAACGGCGGCGGAGGACGCGCGTCGACGAGCGGTCGAGCTTTGGCGGCGCGCGGGACTGCCGTTGCGGGGCGATTTTTCGTTGGCCGAAGGGCGCGAATGGCGGGGCCTTTGGAACGATTGGCGAACGGCGGCGCGAGCGACGGAGCGTTGGGCGAACGATTGGCGTTCCGAAGCGCGGCGTTTGGAGAACGCGTTGCGCGAAACGTTCGAAACGGCGGCGCGTTGGCTCGACGGCGAGAACGTCGGAAACGGCGAAACGCTCGACTGGGAAGATTGGGGCGAGTTTGCCGAAAACGCCGGAACGAACGGATCGATCGCGGAGAAAAATATTAAACCGGGAGATTGGAACGGTTTAGAAGGGGGGGAGGAAACGGCGTTCGAAGCGCGCGTCGAGTCGGCGGCGTCGGCGGCGCGTCGAGTCGAACGACTGTTGGAACGAGCGCGAAACCGGGTCGAACGTTGGCTCGACGGCGAGCGAGCGGCGGAGGAACGAGCGCGGCGGCGGACGGAGGCGGAAGCGCGAACGAGACGCTTCGAACTCGACGAGCGAACGTCGGCGGAGGCGAAAGCCGAGTTGGCGGCGCGGTTGCGAGCGCTTTGCGGCGAAGCGCCGGGCGTCGCGGCGCGTTCTTTCGCCGAGTTGGCGGAGACGTTGGAAAAGCGGGCGGCGTTGCGCGTCGAAGCGGAGCGAATCGTCGAAGCGCGGCGGACGTTGGAGGAACGAAAGGCGCGGTTGGCGGAGTTCGACGCGGATTGCGAAGCGTTGGCGGCGGCGCTCGGCGTCGAAACGGCGTTCGACGAGCGAACGCGAACCGAAGACGCCGTCGTCGTTTGGGCCGACCGACTTCAAGACGCGTTGAGCGCCGAGGCGGATTGGCGGAACGAAACGCGGAATCGGGACGAGGCGACCGCTCGAATCGGCGCGAAAACGAAGGCGATCGCCGCGAACGAAGAGCGAAAACGGGCGGCGCTCGAAGCGGCGGGAGCGGCGAACGACGTCGAATTTTTGCGCGTCGCGGAAGCGGCGGAAGAGGCGCGACGTTTGAACGAACGACGCGACGGAGCGGTCGAACTGTTGCGCGCCGTCTTTGAAGATTGCGACGACGCCGAGTTTGAACGTCGGCTCGAAACGTTGCGCGACGCCGAAAGGGACGAACCGGAGGCGCGTTTGGTCGAGCTCGACGCCGAAGCGACCGCGCTTGAAGCGGACGTTAAACGTTTGGAAACGCAAGAATTGGAAATTTGCGCGAAAATTCGGGTCGCCGAAGAAAAAGAGGGCGCGTCGCGATTTTCCGTCGAACGCGAATTGGCGTTGAGCGGATTGCGCGAAGCGG
>JAZNJF010000237.1:0-4563 GCA_045577885.1 Thermoguttaceae bacterium
GCCGACTTTATCGATATTTTCGACGCCCAAGTAAACGCAACCGGGGCCGATCGACTCGCTAAGACCGTAATTGGTGTCGTATTGATGGTTCGGGAAACGCTCGCGCCAACGGCGAATGAGGCTCGGCGGAACCGGTTGCGCGCCGATGTGCATCAATCGCCATTGCGATAAAACGTAATCGTCGACGTCGAGTTCCTTCGAGTCGAGCGCGTCGAGGAGGTCTTGCGCCCAAGGAACGAGGAGCCAAACGATGGTGCAACGCTCTTCGGAGACCGCGTGAAGGATCGTTTGCGGTTTGACGCCGCGTAAAAGAACCGCTTTCCCGCCGACGAGGAAGCTGCCGAACCAGTGCATTTTCGCGCCGGTGTGATAAAGGGGCGGAATGCAGAGGAAAACGTCTTGTCGCGTTTGGCCGTGGTGGTTTTGCTCGACGAAGCAAGATGAAGTGAGACTTAAATGCTTGTGAAGAATCGCTTTGGGGAAACCGGTCGTTCCGGACGAGAAGTAAATCGCCGCGTCGTCTTCGGCGGTCAGCTTGATTTCCGGCGCGTCGGTCGAGCAGTACGACGTCAGCGTGTGCAGCGATTCGGCGAAGGTCGGCGCGTTCCCGCCGAGGTAGAAAAGGCCGCGAACGCGCGGGATTTGGTCGCAAATCGTTTCGACGCGACCGATGAACTCCGGCCCGAAAACCAAATAGTCGACTTCGGCCAGTTCGAGGCAATATTTGATTTCGTCCGCCGCGTAACGGAAATTCATCGGGACGGCGATCGCGCCCGCTTTCAACGCCCCGAAGTAAACCGGGAGCCATTCGAGGCAGTTCATCAGCAGAATCGCGACTTTGTCTCCTTTTTTCAAGCCGCGGCTGAGGAGGAGGTTCGCGAAGCGGTTCGCCAAATCGTCGAATTTTTTCCAAGTCGTCGAGCGGCGTTGGTTCGTCGGGTCGGGCGTCGCCGACGGTTGAACGAGGTCGAAATCTTTCCAAGTGATTCGGCGCGCTTCGTCGACTTCCGGATTGATTTCGACGAGGCAAACGTCGGAGCCGTAAAGTTGGGCGTTGCGCGCTAAAATTTCGGTGATGGGGGTCGTTTCCGAGATCGGCGGGAGGTCGACGAGGGGCGTCATTTCTCTCAATTCCTTATTTTGTCGACGAACAAGGGGCGCGCGAGGCGGACGGTTTCGCCGTTTTGCGTTAAAATGGGAAGTTTGCGGCGTTTTTGCGAGCGACGAAACGGGGACGCGAGGGAGCGTCGACCGCGACCGGCAAAAACTTCTTTATAATATAACCGATTTTTTCCTTTTCGCAAGGAGGGCGGGCGGCTTGACGTCGGCGCGTCGGGGGGTACGATGAACGGCGGTTGAGAAAGAAGGCGATGTGCCATTAAAATCGGGACCTTTGATTTAATTGCAACTGGTTGAAAAAAAATTGGCGCGCGTCGGCGTCGAGAAAATTTCGGGCGGTCGACAAAAGAACGTCTTGATTATTTGAAAAACGTCGCGACAACGCTCCGGAGCGGCGAAAGGGCGAACGCGCCGGGGAACGTCGGCGAGCGGCGGCGGTTTTAGGGGAAAAGAGAGAAAGGAGGCGGCGGCAGTGGCGCAAGCGAAAACGAACGCGATTCGACTTTTGGAGAGCGCGGGAATTCCGTTCGAAACGGTCGAATACGAGGTCGACGAGAGCGATTTGTCCGGCGGGCATATCGCGGAACAGATGGGCGCGGCGCCGGAGTCGATGTTCAAAACCCTTGTGATGAAAGGGGAAAAGAAAGGCTTCTTTGTTTGCTGTCTGCCGGTCGCCGACGAACTCGACTTGAAGAAAGTCGCGAAAGCGTTCGGCGATAAAAAGGTCGACTTGATCCCGATGAAAGACCTCAAAGACTTGACCGGGTATATTCGCGGCGGGTGTTCGCCGGTCGGGATGAAGAAGAAATTCCCGACGCTGATCGACGAAACGGCGACGCTGTTCGACGAGATTTTGATCAACGCGGGCGTTCGCGGGACGATGTTGCGGATCGCGCCGAGCGACTTGATTCGCTTCGTCGAGGCGACCGAAGCGGATTTGGTCAAGTCGCCGTTTTGAACGCGCCGCCGACGTAAATCTCGCCGCGTCGCCGTTTTCTCAAAAGTCGGCGACGCGCTTTTTGATTGTTTTTCTTTTGTTGCGAAAATTGTTTGTTGGCGCTTGGCTAAGCGGAATCAAAGGCGGCGCGACGTCGGCGGCGATTAGGACGCGTCGGCGGAAAGGGGTAAAACTCGGCGTCGGCGGTTAAAACGACTGACGGAAAGAGTTAAGGCGCGTCGTTGGAAAGGGTTAGGACGCGTCGGCGAGCGGCGCTTCGGACGGCGTTTTTTCTTTTTCGGCGCGGAGGCCTTCTTGCGGGAGCGCGACGTCGCGTTCGAAACGGGCGGCGCGGCGCAACCAAACGAAATAGCCGACGCAAACGACGATCGAAACGACCGACGCGAGCGGCGCCGCGAAGCCGACTTCGTAAAGCGTCGCGTCTTCCGGTCGGCTGAATAGGTAAGATAGGGGGATTCTGGCGGCGAGCGTCGCGAGAGAACCGTGCGCCAACGCGACGAGCGTCTTGCCGCAACCGCAGAAGTAACCGTTGAAATTAAAGACGAAAGCGACGCAAATATAGTCGAGCGCGAAGGAACGGAGGTAAAGGGCGCCTTGGCGGGCGATTTCGGCGTCGTCGGCGAAGATTCGGGCGATCGTTTCCGGGCAGATTTGGCAAATCGTCCAAAAAATCAGCCCGAACGCCAACGAAAACGCCGTTCCGTAAAGGAGACTTGCGAGGGCGCGCTTAGGAAGGGCGGCGCCGAGGTTTTGCGCCGTCGCCGTCGCGACCGCCGTCCCAAACGACGCCGCCGGGAGCATCAAAAAGCCGATCGCCCGTTCCGCGACCCCGAGACCCGCCGACGCCGCGACGCCCATTTCGTTGACGATCGCAAGGATAATGAGGAACGAAACGTTGACGAGCGCGTCTTGGAGCGCAAGCGGAGCGCCGACTTTAACGATTCGGAAAACCGCGTCGAATTTCGGGAAAAAGTCGGAAAATCGCAATTTAAAGGAAAAACGACCGTTTTTGAGGAGCCAAACCGCGTAAAAGAAACTGACCGCCTGCGCGCCGACCGTCGCGACCGCCGCGCCAAACGGGCCGAGTTTGAAACCGAGAACGAGAATTAAGTCGGCGATAACGTTAACGACGCAAGCGACCGCGACGAAAAGAACCGGCGTTCGCGAGTCGCCGAGACCGCGGTAAATCGCCGCGACGACGTTGCAACCGACGACAAACGGGAAGCCGCAAGCGCAAACGAAGAAATATTGGCGCGCAAAATCGAGCGCTTCCGGAGGCGTTCGCATCGCGTCGACGAGGAAATCGGTTTCGAAAACGATTAACGGCGTCAAGATTGACGTCGCGACGCCGAAAAACGTCGACGTCGCGCCGATCGCTCGCGAAACGCCGTCGTTATCGTTGGCGCCGACGTTATAACCGATATAAACGACGCCGCCGACCGAGAAGCCGACGACGACGCCGATCAGCGCGTGCAACATTTGCGCTCCGATCGAAACGGCCGAAACCGCCGCCGCGTCGCCGCTTAAGCCGACGACGAACAAGTCGACCGCCCCGTATAACGCTTGCAAAAGAAAAGCGAGCATAAAAGGGAAAGCGAAACGCCAAAGACCGCGAGCGAGCGGTCCTTCGATTAAATAACGTTCGTCGACGGCCGAAGACGCGGGAATCGGGCGCTTTTTCACTGGCGGAACACTTTGCTAAAACGCTGTTTAAGTTGGTTTAAGACGACGATAAAACGACGGCGGAAAGAGAAACGCGTCGCAGAACGGTTCGCAACGTCGGATAAATATTTTAGCGGGAAATAAACGCGAGTCAAGGGGAGGGGCGCGCGTCGTCGGGAGGAAAAGAGAAACGAAAGGACGGATTGATTTTTTTGAAAGTTGGCGCTGAAATTGCCGGCCTTGGCTTGAAGAAATAAAGGGGAACGGGCTGCGGCCGGGTCGGAAATAGTCGGTCGGCCAATTGGCGACGCGCCGGGAGGGTCGGGACGAAGAGTCGGGGGAATCGTCGAGAAAAAAAAAGGCTTTTTTGCTTCTGTTTAAAGCGATTTTAACGATTTTGCTCTGTTCGGCTTGATGAAAATACGTTATAATTCTAAAACGGCGGGCGCAAACTCGAAACGGCGAACGTTTCGCGGAGGAAACGAGGGCGCGCCCAACGTAAAAAATCGTTCGTTCGCTTGAGACGGCGTTATTAATATTAATAGACAAAATTTCGGATTCGATTGGAAGGATCGCGTCGACGGTTTGCGTCGGGAGGCAAGGATGGCGTTGGGAAAACTTTTGGAAGGCGCGGCTTGGTTTGCGATGTTGTCGCTGGCGACGGCGGGAGGCTTGGTCTTTGTGCCCGACGCCGCTTGGGAGACGTTTCCGACGGCGTTGCGACCCGCGCGCGCCAAATTGGCCGAGTTTGGCGTTGCGCCGACTTGTTATCGCGCCGACGTTGACGTTTCAAAGGGGGGCGAACGGGAGGAAGTCGGATCGTA
>JAZNJF010000238.1:0-3847 GCA_045577885.1 Thermoguttaceae bacterium
CGGGGTCGTTCGTTGCGCAACCGTCCACTCGCGCCGCCAGGCCGCGCCGCCGTCGCTCGAATCCCGATATTCGACTTCGTATCCGAGCGCCCCGTCGACCGCGCCCCAAGAAAGCGGAAGAGTTCGCGACGCCGCGTCGTACCATCCGAGCACAAACGCCGACGGCGCCGCGAGTTGCGTCAGTTCGGAATCGGCGCGCCATGTCGCCTCAAGGGGCGTCGACTCGATTTCGTTCCCCGACTCGTCGACAACAAACGCGCTAACCCGGAACGAATAAACGCTTTCCGGTCTAACTTTCGTCGCGACGCGTTCAACGATATTACCCGACGTCGCCGAAATAAACTCCGTCGATTTTAACGTCGCGGCTAAACGCCATTCGCCGTCGTCGACGCGATAATAAACCTTGTACCCGTCTTCGTTTATCGCTTCGTCGCGCCAACTCGTTTCGAGTCGTCCGTCGTCAAAAACGCCGAATTGGAACTCGCTCGGCGTTTTCGGAAGCGTCTCCGCGTCGATAACTTTCACCTTCGAAACGCTTGTAACGTCGACATTTGCAACTCGCGCTTCAACTCGCAGGCGGAATCCGACGTCGGCGTCGGTCGGGCGATACGTCGCTTCGTTCGCGCCGTCGATCGCCGTTTCATTCCCCAACGAATCGACGCGGAACCATTGGTATTCGGCGACTTGCGTCGCGTCGACGCCCCCCGACTCAACCGACGCGGAAACCGTTCCGCCGACGCCAAACGCGCCGCTCAGCGAAATAGTCGGCGACGCCGCGCTCGGTTCGAACGTCGCTAAAAGCGGCTCCGAAAGGACTTCATTCCCCGCCGCGTCGAACGCAAACGCGCAAATTTTAAAGGAATAAACGCTTCCCGGTCGAACGCTCGTCGCAACGCGTTCGACAGTATTACCCGACGTCGCCGAAACCGTTTCCGACGATTCCAACGTCGCCGCCAACCGCCATTCGCCGTCGCCAATCCGATAGTACGTCTTGTAACCAACTTCGCCGACCGCCGCGTCGACCCAACTGGTTTCGAGTCGACCGTTCGCGTAAATTCCGACGTTCCAATCGGTTGGAGTCGCCAAAAACAGCGCCGTCGCGACGTCGAATTCAATTTTTTGCGACGCCGCGCCGTCAAGCGTTTCAAGAGTCGCCGTCGCGCTTTTTCCGTCGAACGTTCGAACGAACCCGCCGTCGAGCGCGGCGCCGCTTTCGTCCATCCAACGAATCGTCGCAAACGCCGCCGTTTCGTCGGCAGCGTCGTTCTTTTGAGCGTCGGACAAATCGACGACGCCGTTAAAGTCTTGCGGCGCCGCAACTTTCGCAAGCGTCGCGTTCCAAAGAACCGCCGTTTGCAACGTTGTATTTTTCGTTAAGTCCAACGTTTGCAACGCGTTTCCAGCGCATTTCAACGTCGCCAACTCCGTCGCGGCGCGCAAGTCAAGCGCCGTCAAACCGTTGAACGAAACATCGCAATAAATCAACGCGCCGTTACTCGACAGGTCGATTTCCGACAAGCGGTTCGACGCGCAACGGAGCGACTCTAGCGCCGGAACGTTCGTTAAATCGAGCGCCGACAACGCGTTGCCTGCGACGTTAAGTTCCGTTAAGAGACGCGAATCGAGCGCTAAACCGATTAGCGCGTTCCCGGAAACGTCAAGTCGTTCAAGCGCCGCAAGTTCCGTTAAATCGATATTTCCGTCCAACCCGCAATTGGACCAAGCGATCGACTTGACCCGTTTAACGCCGGTCGCGTCGGCCTTCCAAACGACGCCGGGCAATTCGTCGAGGAAACCGACGCCGTATTCCGCGCTCACTTTTTCGCCGTTCTTAACTCCTTGCGAATCGGTCGCTTCCAAGAAACGTTTTAGCGCGTTCCAATCGGTCGCGCCATATCCTTCCGGCACAAAATCGTCGGCGTCGGCGGCAATTTCAACCGAAAGCGCGCGACTTGGCGACGTCGCGTCGACTATTCCGCCGACTTCGACGACGCGATAAAGCGTCGCGCCGGATCTAGGCGCCGCCGAAAAACTGTTCGCGGTCCAAAACTTTTCGCGCGTCGTCCCTTGCGACTTCCAAACAACGCCGTTCGAACCGTTTCCAACCAGCGCGTAAACTTGAAACATCGCGCCGTCCGAATCCCAGCTAAAGCGTTCTTTCGCCGACGCTTCGAACAAACCGACGTCGACCGCCGAAAAGACGCCGTTCGCAACGACGCGGTAACGATACGACGCGCCCGGTTCGACCGCCGAATCGACATACGACGTCCCGTCGACGCCGGTCGCTATCGGCGTCCAAACGGAATTTTCGTTCGACGCGTCGCGACGCTCGACGGTATAGGTCGCGGGCGACGCCGACGAAACTTTCGCCGCAAAGTCGCCGGTCGACTTTTCCCAACTCAAACGAACCGACGCGCCGCAAACCTCCGCCGTTAAAGACGTTGGAACCGGCGAATTCATCGCGTCGGCAACGTCGTAATCGACCGAATAGCCCAAATCTTCGAGAACGCCGAGCGTCGTCGCCGTTATCGTCGCTTCGTACGCCGTCGAAATCGAATACGTCATTCCGTCGCGTCCGCCGATATTCGCGTAAAACGTTCCGTAAACGGCGCTTGGGTGCGTTCCAAACGTTCCGCTCGCCGACGCGGTTTCCATCGCGAAACCGAGCGGCGAACGATCGGTCAACTCGTTCGGATAGGTCGCGCGCCAATTTTCGACGCCGTTCGCGCCGACATAAATCCAATAATCGCGGTTATTAAAAAGATCGCCGAGTCCAAGCGGCGCTTCGTTCGACTCCACGACGAGCCCCTCCGCTTTCAACGTCGTCAGGTTGTAACCGAGCGCGTGTCCGAGTTCGTGCAGCGCGGTGTTGTAAAAAACCGTTCGAACCGTTTCGGACGGGTTCGCGGTAAAATATTTCGCGTTGAAGACGAGCGAACCGGTCGCCGGGAGCCCCTCGCCGTCGTCGCGACGCCACGCGTAGTCGTACGCCGAGCCGAGTCCCGCGCTCGCCGACGCGTAAGAGTCGGAAAATCCGAACGTTACATGAATGTCGTCGACGAATCGCGTCGTTTCGTTTTCGCCGTCCGTTGCGTTCGGAACGCCTTCGACGTCCGGCAAGCCTAAAACGATCGCCTCTTCCCAACGGGCCAACGCTCGGTCGAGAAGTTCGAGATAAACGGCGTCAGGAACGGCGCAGTACGTCGTCGACGTCGAGTAACGAACGCCGGTTTGCGTCGTATAACGCGCCGCGCCGCTTTCGAGCACTTCGAGCTCAACGTCGAAACGATCGACGTCGCTAACTTCCGCCGCTAAAACGCTTTCCGATTCCGCCGCGACGTCGCTCCCGAGAACGGCGGTTAAAAGCGTCCGTTCTTCCAACGCGTCGAACGTCAATTTACGACTTCGCAAGCCGTTCGGCGTCCGTTTCTTTTGAAAGCTCGAACGAAAAAAACGGAAAATAGAACGGTCGACGGAAAATCGGTCGCGCATCGCGTCCTCCTCGGTCGGCTAAACGCGTCGGAAGAACGACGCGCAAATCTTTTATTTTAACAAGTTGCGCCAATTCGTTTCATAAAACTAGCGCGAAAACAAAACGACGCTCGACGACGCGTTTGCGTTTCGCCGAACGTCTTCAATATCGGTCGAATCGGCGCTTAACGTTAATTAAAATCGCGCCGTCGATTCCAAATCGCTCGCTTCACTCGTCCCGCGAACCGCCGAAAAACATCAGCGCGTAATAGAGGAACGTCATAAGCGCGGAAAGCATTGCGGCGACGTACGTTAACGCGGCGGCGCTCAACACGCCCCGAACGATCGGCGCCTCTTGCGGCCCAACGAAACCGAG